>CAXTNV010000083.1:0-15679 GCA_964245755.1 uncultured Acetobacteraceae bacterium
ACCATTCTCCCACATTGTACGACAACATTTTCTTGGTATGTGACAGTCTCATTACACATTCCTTCTCGGGCTCGAGGCGAAGGCCTTCTTTCGAGACCTGAGAGACGTGCCGCCAGCCGCGCATCCGCGTGGTCTGTGACTGCGGTCGCCGCGGCCAGGAACCCGACAAACACCGGAGGTGCTGAGAATGAAAGTCGTTGCTGTCATCCTGGCCGGAGGGGACGGCTCACGCAGCGGCTTCTCGCGTCCGAAGCAGCTCGTGAAGCTCGCCGGCCGTCCGATCATCGCTCACTGTCTGGAGCGCTTCCAGTCGCACCCCGAGATCAGCGAGATCGCCATCGTCACGACCGAGGCGTGCATCACGGACATCGAGAGCCTCGTCAACCGCGAGCGCATCACGAAGGTGAAGAAGGTCCTCATGGGCGGCCGCGAGCGCTACGAGTCGTCGCTCGCCGCGATCAGGGCCTACGAGGCAGCCGCGAAGGATGAGGAGGTCAGGCTTGTCTTCCATGATGCCGTACGACCTCTGGTCAGCCACGGGACGATCACCGACGTCATCAGGGCCTTGCACCATTACCGGGCGGTGGATACGGCGATCGGTGCCGCCGACACCATCATCATGTCGGATGGTGCGACCAACACCATCCGGGACATTCCCGACAGGAAGCTGGTGCGCCTCGGCCAGACGCCGCAGGGCTTCCACTACGAGGTGATCAAGCAGGCCTATGAGCGAGCGCTGCTGGATCGGTCGTTCAAGACCACCGACGACTGCGGAGTGGTCCTCAAGTACATCCCTGAGGAAAAGATCTTCATCGTCGAGGGATCGCCATCGAACCTGAAGCTGACCTACCAGGATGACCTGATGGTCATCGACAAGTTCATGCAGAGCAATGCAGGACGCCGCGTCAGCGCCGAGGTCGAGACCCTGGCTTTGTCGGCCTTGAAGGGCAAGACGATGTTGGTCATCGGCGGCACGAGTGGCATCGGCGCATCGCTTGCCGAACTCGCCAAAGCTTACGGCGCGGAGGTTGTCGTCGCCGGACGTTCGACCGGAATGGATGTCGGCGATGCCCGCAGCGTCTCGAACTGCCTCGAGCGCGTCATTGCAGAGCACGGCCGCATTGACATCATCGCGAACACCGCAGCGGTGCTGCAGCGCCAGCCCCTCTCCACGATGAGCATCGACGACATCAACTCAAGTATCGATACCAACATTCGCGGCGTCGTCAACTTGGCTCGTTTGAGCTACGATCATCTGCGTCAAAGCCAGGGTCACTTGCTGCTGTTTGCGTCAAGTAGTTATACGTATGGAAGGGCGTTCTACTCCACCTACAGCGCATCGAAGGCGGCAGTAGTGAATTTCGCGCAGGCGCTGGCCGAGGAATGGAGCGATGACAGCATCAAGGTCAACTGCGTCTGCCCCGGTCGCTCCCGGACGCCGATGCGGGTGAAGGCTTTCGGAGCGGAGCCACCAGCAACGCTTCTGGAACCGATCGAGGTGGCGCGGAAAGTACTGGGCGTGCTGGTCGGACAGACAACTGGCCTGATCTTCGACATCCCGAACGTCTGACGTTCGAGACTGAGGGTCCGTCGTGCGACGTGTGACGTGTTCATGGAAGGTGTTGCCCTCAACCGCCGGGGATGCCGCCGTGGCGAGCCCGCTCTGTCCAGTCTAAGACAAGACAGCTGCCCTCGGATAATGAACTTCGAGGACTTGTACCAGCTGACGATGGCTGCATCGTCCAGAAGGCAGGGACCATCGGACAGAAGAGTGTCCAAGAGAAGTTCCGGTGGCGGGAGCTAGGCTCCCGCCACCGCTACGATCATCGGCCAGGTCGAGCAGACGAACGGATGATGCCGTCGCGTCAGGGCTTCGCTGCTCCGATGTATTGCGCCCAGGCCGCTGCCTCCAGCGGTTTGGCATCCGAGCTGTACGAGAACTCGTAGTTGCCGCCACCATTGCTGTTCCAGACATTGACGAAGGCCACCGTCAGCCCAGCCGCCTGTGCCGTCGTGATCTGAGAGGCCAGCCACTGCGGGAAGGTCGGGTCGTCCTTCACATCCGTGCTGGCGTTCGAGTTGCCCGCGCCGGCTTCGGCAACCGCAAACGGCTTGTTGTGCAGCTGCGCGAACTGGACCAGGCTCAAGAAGCTCTGGCTGTGCCCGCCGCTTCCGTCGTTCGACCACTTCGTAGCCGCTGGATAGCTCCAGTAGTGTGAGCGGTTGACCGGGCTGGCGATGAACTGGGCGACAGTCGTATCTTCTCCACCGGTCGCCCAGTCGTGGTAGGTCGGCGATGAGCCGCCGTCGGAATACGGATACATGTCCGAGTATATGTCTACAGCGATGACATCCACATAGGCATCACCTGGATAGAGACTGGTTGTTGCCTCGGCTACGCTGTAGTTCGTGGTGGCGGGATTCCACACCACTTCCACCGTGATCCCTGCCGCCTTGGCCGCCGCGTGCAGCACGGTGTAGACGTGCTGATAGGCGGCTACCCAGTCAGCTTGATACTGCGCCGTCGCACCCGCATAAGTGCTGCCTTGAAGGTTCATCTCCCATCCGACGCGAAAGACCACCACCTTGTAGCCTTGATACGCCCATGCCTGTACCACCTGCGTGGTGATGGTGTCGTAGCTGCCAGCGCTGAAGTTGCGGTACTGGGCGTCCGGCGTGGCTGACCCGGGGGCGATTGAAGCCAACGGAAAGCCAATGCAAGGGATCAAGTTCTTGGCTGGCGCCGACGCGACATTGGAGGAAGCCGCCCACTGCGAGTTCGACACCCAGCCCGCCACCGGCTGCCTGTAGTCGATGTAGAGGTCGATAATGCCTGCCGACTCCTTCATCGCTGTCGTGAAGCTGGCGTAGTTACTCTCGAACGCGGCCTCGCCTGATGTGCTCGCGTTGTTCGGATTGCCGACATAGACGCCGAGTATTGGTGAGGTCGTGACAGCTGCCGCGGTCGCTTGCGTCGATGGCACCGATGCAAGAGCGCCGCACGCTGCGGTGACGAGAGCTCTCGCCTTTGCGCCAAGGCGGAGCGACCAGCGACGGCTCGGGAAATCTGGAATTGTCGCCTTGCTCAAGACTCGGCGAACATTCTTGGAATGCGCATACAGCATAATTGATACCCATGCATATAATAGTTAAATCAATGCAATATCGTATCAAAATGGCTCAGGAACTGCAAGCGTTTTCGGTAACGCGATCGTGAACATCTTGAAATCAGCTGCCTCAGCAGACAGAAACTGAGGTACCAGGTGGACGGGCAGCGGCAGGTCGGCCAACCTTGTTATTGTGTAGTAGCGCAAGCGGTGCCAACGCCGGTCACTACTAGTGCAGGTAGTTCAGCGACGCCGGCACGCACCCCTGCTTGCCAGTCATCGTCGTGTCACGCGGAGTCAGGTCTGCAACTCTTCCTGTGAGGACAACACACTTCCACAATCCCTTTTCTCGATCGCTCGCCCGGAGAGCCCCTGTCGATTGGAGCAGAGCCATTGCGTCTGCTCCTGACTTCTAGCTTCGCTCGCTCAAGTGGTCAGAAGGAGCCGCGCGTTCATGGTTCACTCAGTCTGTTTTCATGGAAAACGCATCTATGCTTTGCCAAGACCTCCGACCGGTGACTGCGGACTTCAAGTTCTTGTCGCTTTCTGCAGGATCGGGCGCCGCGATCGAGGTCGCCTGGAAATATCTTGAAGCGCCGTCCTCTCGTCAGGGCCGAACCGGCGGCGGCGGCGGTGCTTGCTCTCCCGGATGGTCCTGGCCGTCACCGGATCTGCGTTCGAGGTCGAGGTTCCTCTCGCTCCATGCGACGCGGTCAGCCGCTCGGAATATGCAGCTCCTGGAGGCGAGCGTCGAACCTGATGAGCGGCAGCCGGATATGCAGGATCGGCCGGGTGCCAGATCTGAAGGGTCGCATCGAACCACTCGGCAACGCGGAGGAACGCAAGGCCATGAGGTGCAACAATCGACCTCACCAAAGCGTTGTCGACATAACACTCAGGGAGCACAGCGATGTCCGCGCCGGAAAGTCTCAAGGAAGTCTACATCGACGAGTTGAAGGATCTGTGGTCCGCCAACGACCAGATGACGAAAGCGATCAGGACGCTCTCCGCCAAGGTCCACGACAAGAAGCTCAAGGAACTGTTCGAAGGTTCCTACACGGGGATCGAAAACCACACCAGTACCCTAAAGTCGCTCCTGGAGGCCGCCGGAGGCGAGGTCGAGAAAGAGCATTGCAAGGGGATGGAGGGCCTCGTGAAGGAAGCTCTCAAGCATGGCCTCAAGGAGGCGCCGGAAGATGTCGACCTGCTCGACATCGTGCTGATAGCGCAATATCAGCGCATGTCGCACTACGGCGTCACAGGTTTCGGCACTGCGGCCGCTTATGCCAGTGCCCTGGGTCTGAAGGAGGATGCCAAGCACCTCAAGACGATCGTAGCGGAGATCTACCAGGCTGACGAAGTGACCAGCAAACAGGCTGAACGCCTCGCCAAGTTGACGGCGAAACACGAGGGAGCCAAGGCCACCTGATTTCGTCCCGAAGCACTGCCGAGTGCCGAAGCCGCGCTGCGGCACTGGGCGAGCTAACTTGTCGAAGATCTGTCACACGTTCGTGCTGGTGAGCGATGCTAGCACGATGCCAAGCCTGACCCGCAGCAACGTGTAGTTCGGCCTCCGGGTTTGATGCTTCGCTAGCGCCTCACGGATCGTCATGGGGATCAGCTACAGTTTGTCGGCTCTCGCTCCCGCATATCGATCTCCCTCTCCTCGGACCCACGGTCAAGCTCCTGCCTGGAGCAAGCCCGAGCGGTGGAGTCAACGCCACATGTTCGTGACGCCGACGGCATCGTCCTTTCGACCGTCACTCGCCTCGCCAGATCGAGCACCTGACGAACTCAACGCACGACATTCCGGTTGCGGGCAGGCGGCTCCCGGAGCCGGTGCTCAGCCGACCACCACCGGCCTCAGCTCTTCCTCGGCCCAATGCCGGAAGGTCGTCGTTCCCGTGTTGGCGGGGGTGCGCGGAATTACGTTGTCCATGCCCTCGTTCTTGGCGCGCATCATGTCGACGTAGCCTTGTGCAAATGCATGGCTCATGCCGCGTCCAACCAGCTGTGCACTGAAGCCGTCGAACGGGATCTGTGCGTAGCGCACCTCGTGGCCGACCACCTCTGAGATGATGGACGCGATTTCGTTGAACGAAAGGTCTTCCGGCCCCAGCAGTGGCACGTCTGTCTGATCTGTCCAGGAGCGGTCCAGCAGCAGCCGGCACGCGGCCGCGCCCATGTCGACCGTTGCGGTGTAAGGCACCTTCTTGTCAGGGTCGAGCGGGCCGAACAGCTGTCCCCGCTTGATCGCATCCGCCTGCTGAAGCGCGTTTTCCATGAAGGCCGGCATGGCAAGACCGCGCACCGCGGCGCCGGTCTCGTTCAGCAGGTCGACCATGCGGAGTGAAGCCGTGACCAACCCGGCGCTGTCCTGCCACTCGGTGGCACGCCCAAGTGCTGTGACCGCGACGACACGTGCGACCTGGCGGCGTCGGATGGCGTCCGCGGCAGGGCGAGCAAAATCCACGTAGCTGGCATCCAGCGTTTCCGCAGGGTTGGGAGGAGCAACCCAGAACACGGCCTCAGCGCCGTCGAAGGCCCGGTCGACCACGGCCGCATCGCCGTGCGAACCCTCGATGACTTCCACCCGATCGCGGGCCGCCCGAGGCAATCTGTTCGGGTCGCGCACGACAACCCGCAGCGTCTCGTCGGCGTCGAGCAGGTGCTGCAAGACGCGATGTCCAATATTGCCGGTCGGCGTGGTGATGACGATCATGGATAACCTTCCAGGTGGATGTCGGCAGTAGATGGAAACCCAGCTGTGCACTACCTATACGCGATCGTCGCCCGTTTCTTGGCGAGCGTCCGGAGGCACGATGGATCCCCTGTCTGATGTGCTCGCACTGCTGAAGCCGCAGAGCTATCTGACGGCCGGCTTCGACGCGGGTGGAGACTGGGCCGTGCGGTTCGACAACCAGATCGGCCGGATCAAGTGCTACGCGCTGATCAAGGGCGCTTGCTGGCTGAAGATGGATGGCATCGACAAGCCGGTGAGGCTGAGCTCGGGCGACTGCTTCGTGCTGCCAAGCGGCCGATCCTTCTTGCTAGCCAGCGATGTGCGGCTGCCCCCAGCGACAGCCCATGCCGTATTCGCCGGCGCCCGCCATGGCGGCGTGGTCGTGCATGAGGGCGGCGGCGAGACCTTCCTTGAAGGCACTCGATTCGAGGTCAACGGGCGGAAGGCGCAGGCGCTGCTCGGGGCTCTTCCGCCGATCGTCCATCTCGAGGCAGCGGAGGACCAGGCGGCGCTGCGGTGGTCGATCGAGCGGATGATGGTCGAGATACGCGAGAGCAAGCCAGGCGCGACGCTTGCCGCTCATCACCTTGCCCACATGATGCTCCTGCAGGCGCTGCGGCTCTACCTGTCTCGGCAAGCAGGTAACCGAGTCGGCTGGTTTTACGCACTTGCCGATCCGCAGCTTAATGCGGCGATCGCGGCCATGCATGCCGATCCGGCACATCACTGGACCCTCGGCGCCTTGGCGAGCCAAGCGGGCATGTCGCGATCGATCTTCGCGCAGCGCTTTCGGGCAAAGGTGGGCGAGACGCCGATCGCATACCTCACCCGCTGGCGCATGATGCTGGCGGGCGAGCGGCTCACCAGCGGCCATGGCTCGTTGACACAAGCTGCCCGCTCGTCGGGCTACGTGTCCGACAGTGCCTTCAACACGGCCTTCAAACGGGTAATGGGTTGCTCGCCGCGCCGCTACGCCCGCACCTAGGCAGCCGCTTCCGCTTTGGCTGCACGGACCGGCACGAACTTGACGCGCCTCATCGGTGCTACATCGACTGCCCGGATTCCGTGCGAAACCCGAAAGGCTGCCCGGCGGGCGGTGATTCCCAATCAAGAAACAGCTTACGTCAGGCGCAGGCCCTCATCGTGGCCGATCAGCTCGCCTGCTGCGATCGCGTGCCAAAGCCTTACCGGACTCGCACCCGCCTGAGCCGCCGTCTTCATGCTAGCCGGCCGAGCAAAATCCTCGTCGGCGATGCCGTAGACCATCAGCACGTCTCGATCATGTCAGGTTTTCGCCGCTGTCTCCTGCCGGGCCTCGTGCACGCTGCCGACCTCGTGGCTGCCGAGGTGCATGCCGATCGGAGCGTGGAGCTGATACAGCGACGCCCCCGCAAGCCCTGGAGCCAGAAGCCCCGCATCGCGGTGTCGGAGGCGCGTTCCAGGTCGAACCGCCCAGGCGTCCGCGGCGGGACCTCTCCGCTTCTCCGGCTAATTGTAGATGAATCGGTCCGGAAATTGTTGAACCGCTCGCTGAGCCTCCTATTTAAGGATCGCTCAGTCCGGAAATTTCGCCTGTCGATCCGGGCGGGCGGCCGAGGAGGAACAGCGATGGCACTGAAGGCGACGCAGGTCGTGCGGCCGCTGCTGCGCGATCCAAGCAATCCGGAGGCGGTGCTCCGGTTGGTCGCGCCGGATGCGAGCTATGTTTCGCTCAACTTCGAGAACCACGAGCTGATCATGCCATGGCTCAGCACCCGCGTCAGGCCGAACGCGGTGCTGGACACCTACACCCGCGTGAACCGGCTCTGGCGAAGCGAGAGGTTCGAGATGGAAGAGCTATTCGGCGACGGCGGCACCGTGGCCATGTTCGGCCCCTTCGACGAGGTGGCGCTGTGAGTGTGCCCAGCCAGCCCAGTCCGCTCGACGTGGTCCGGCGCTTCCATGCGGCGGAGGACGTCTACATGAACGCGGGCGGCGGCGATGCCGGCGCCAGTTTCACCGAGATGGCCGCCACGCTCGATCCCGAGGTGGTGCTGCACCAGTCGCCCGATCTGCCCTGGGGCGGCGAGTTTCGCGGTCATGCCGGCTACGAGGGCTGGGCGCGGCAGATGAGCCGGGCATTCGACCGGCTGGAAGTAAAGCACGCCCGCTGCTTCGCCGACGGTGACACGGTGATCGTCACCTGTCGGCTGGGCACGCGCTCGCGCGCGACCGGCGAGACGCTCGACCTGCCGATGGCGCAGGTGGTGCGGGTGCGCGGCGACCGCATCGTCGAGTTCCGGCCGTTCTACTGGAATGTGCCGGCCTACCGCGACGCCGTCCGGAGTGCGCCATGAGGCGGGACGACGCGGCGCGGCCATCTCCGGTTGGCGGCGAGCGCGTCCGGCGCGAGACCAAGACCTATCAGCGCGGACCCATGTTCGTTGGATGGGAGACGCCGGAGGCGGCGATTTGCACCTACCCGATCGTGTGGCTCGACACGCCCGGCGGTTGCCCGGGTTGGGCGCAGCGCCTGGTGCAGGCGGGCACGCGACGCCGGTCGTCACCGGCCTGGCCACGGCCGCTCCCCGCTGCATCCCGAGATCGTCGGCCCACCCGGGCGGGCCTTTTCCAACGAGGACGAACGACAGATCTATGCACCCTCGGATCCAACGGGCGCGCGCAACCAGTGGCCGTTCGATCCCGACAACACCGAGGCGATGGACCAGCTCATGGCGGGCTGCGCCCCGCTACCGGCCGAGCCGGCCCGGTCCGAGGACATGGGCGCTGATCGGCTGTCGCGGCTGCTCGACCGGATCGGGCCGGCGATCCTGCTCACCCACTCGGCTTCGCGCCCATCCGGCTGGCTGGCGGCGCACCGCTGCTGCGGGGCTGCTGCACCTGCCTGATCACGATGTCACCGGCAACGGCCTGATCCACGCACGAAATTTCGAGGCCGCGCTGTGGCCGGTGCTGGCCAGGCTGCAATGCCGCGCCGAGGCCTGCCGCCCGGTGCTGCGGAAGCAACGAGCGCGGACATGACCAGGGAGAGCGAGTGATGGATGTGGGCTTCATTGGATTGGGCGCGATGGGCAGCGCCATGGCGGCCAACCTGGCCAAAGCCGGCCACGCCGTGCGGGCCTGGAACCGCTCGTCGGATGCGGAAAAGGCGATCGAAGGCGTGACCATGGTGGCCTCGCCGGCCGAGGCGTTCCAGACCGAGGCCGTGTTCACGATGCTGTCCGACGATCCGGCGATCCGCTCGGTACTGCTGGAACCCGGCGTACTGGACAGGGCCAGAGAAGGCCTGGTCCACGTCGTCACCTCCACCATCTCGGTCGCCTTCGCGGCCGAGCTGGCAGAGGCGCACGCGCAGGCGGGAGTGGGCTACGTGTCTGCTCCCGTCCTCGGTCGACCGGACGTGGCCAAGGATGGGCAGCTCAACATCCTGGCGGCCGGCAAGCTTGAGGCCGTCGCTACCGTGCGCCCCCTGCTCGACGTGCTCGGCAAGAAGGTGTGGGACATGGGCGAAGTGCCGGCCCGCGCCAACGCGGCCAAGATCGCCGCCAACATGATGATCACCATGGCGATCGAGGCCCTCGCCGAGGCCGCGGTGCTCACCGAAGCCAGCGGGCTGCCGCGCGCCGCTTTCTTTGAGCTGATCCTGGGGACGCTGTTCAGCGGCCGGTCGTACGAGAGCTACAGCGCCAAGATCGCCGGGGACGACTACGAGCCCGGTTTCAAAGCCCGGCTCGGGCTCAAGGACCTGTCGCTCGCCGCCGCGGCGGCCCAGGCGGCCGGCCGGACGCTGCCGATGCTGGGCGCGGTGCGCGGCCGCATGGCGGAAGCGGTGGAGGCAGGGTGCGGCGACAAGGACTGGTCGGCGATGGCCGGCTTCACCCTCCGCACGAGCTGAGGCGCAGCAACGAGACGGAGTCAGCCATGGTCACCATGTACGTCACCTACGCCGGCGACGCCGGCACCAGGTTCGACCGCGAGCACTGGATAAATGCCCACCTTCCGCTGGTGCGAGGGGCCTGGGAGCCGCACGGCCTGATCAGCACGGCAGGGTTCTTCCCAGTGGGCGACGGGAGCGGCCTGATCGCGATCTGCCCGTGCGTGTTCCGCGACGAGAGCGCGATGGAAGCGGCACTGGCCTCTCCCGATACCGAGCGCGTGATGGCGGACGTCGCGCGGGTGACGGATGTCCGGCCCACGCGCAGCCGCGCGGTGCCGCTCTGAGCGAGGCCCCGACGACGGAGCACAGGACCCTGACGCACGAGGTCATGGTCGCCCAGCTGTCGAAGCGGAGACCGCCTCGACCTCATCCGCGGCCTCGATCCGCGGTGTGGATCAGGAGCGCACGGCTCCCTCGTGCCCGCCCTGGAGCGCGCAGGTAAAGAAGTCGATGAGCCCGAACGGTGCGCGATCGCCGAGGCAGAGCTGCGGGATCAGGTGCGCTCAACCCCGGCGGGCTCGCTGCGCGGGAACAGCGCCGCTTCGTGGGCAGCGAGTGCCGCATCGACATCGTCGGGATGCGCGGCGATCGCGCGGCCGAGCTCGGCGCCGTTGAACATCGCCAGGTTCGCGCCCTCCCCGGACGGGGACATCAGGTGCGCGGCATCACCGAGGAGCGTCACCCCGGCCACGCGGTCCCATCGGTGTCCGTTCGGGAGTACGTGGATCATGCGCGGGACCGGCGCGGCCTCGTCGGCGGTGGCGTCGGTGACAACGATCCACTCGGCGGGGCGGTTCAACTGGAGGTAGGTGTGAAGCACGCTCCCGCGGTGCGCGATGATCCCCTTTCCCGAGGCAAGTGCGACCCGTGCGCCGCCACCGACCGCCTCGGCCGCCGCGGCGTGCCGCTCGTCGGCGTCAAACAGGCAGGTCTCGATGAACGTCGTGCCGGCATACTCGGGCTGCGCATCCGAGAGCGACGGCCGGACCTTCGAACAGGCGCCGTCCGCACCCACGAGCAGGTCGCTGCGGACGGTGCACCCGTCCGCGAACGCCAGCGCGTGGCGACCGTCGCCGAGCGCCGCGACGCCGGTGCGCTTGCTTCCCCATTGGATCGTCCCTGCAGGCAGGGCCTGCGGGAGGATCCGCCGCAGATCGCCGCGAAGGGCCTTTGCCGAGGACTCCGCCTCGTGGATCGTCGCGGGGATGCCGTGGACGTGGAGAACGCGCACGAGGACAAGGCTGCCGAGGCCGGCATCGACGGTCGTGACCGGGGTCGTCATCGAGTTCCTTGGGCTGCGGCACGACGATGAAAGCTCATCGTGTAGCCCGCAGCATCCCGAAGGTGTTCAGGGCGGCATACGCGACCGTGCCGCCGGCAATGGCCATCAGGACCGCGCTCATGCTGCCGCCCATCTCGGCAAGCAGCAACCCGCCCCCGGCCGCCACCGCGAGCCGAGCCACACCGGCCAGGAAGGGCCAAAGCATGTTCGCCCGGCCCTGGCAGGCGAAATACAGGATCATTCCCAGGCCAAGACCGCCGTAGCTCGGCGCCACCACGTGCATGTACGCGATGCCTGGCCCCAGCACGGCTGGATCAGCGGTGAAGATCGCTATCCAATCTCGCGCGAAGGCCGCTGCGAGCAGACCCGTGCATTCGGTAACGACGACCGCGATCAACGCGGCCTGCCAAGCTACACGGCGTGCCCGTGCGTGGTCTCCTGCGCCCGTACTGGCGCCTACCATCGTCACGACGGCGCTGCCCAAACCGAACAGCAGCGGGATCAGCAGCCAGTCGACCCTGGAAGCGATGCCGTATCCGGCGAGCGCCTTGATGCCGAAGAAACCGACCGCGCCCGTGACCAGGAGGATCGTGAGGTTTGCGGTCAATGCGCTGAGCGCCGACACCGCACCGACGCCGAGGATCGCGCGGAACGTGGCCCAGCGTAGCGGTGCCATCCGCAAGGTGAGCACGCCCCGACCAGCGGCGAAGTACCGGAGCAGCACGAGCGCCGCGCCGCAGTAGTAGAGGCCGACCGCCAGACCGGCGCCGGCAATGCTCATGCGAGGCAGCGGCCCGACGCCGAAGATCAAGGCGGGCGAGAGCGGAATAACGACCGCGGCTCCGACCAGGGTCACCGTTGCCGGCAACCTGACCTCACCGGCTCCGCGCAGTGCCGCCGCCAGCAGGTTGACGATCCAGATCGGCACCGAGCCGGCGAAGAACCAGGCCGAGAAGCGAGACGCCGCGGAAAGTGCACCCCCGGTCCCCCCCATCAGGCGATACAGAGCCGGACCCGCCAGCAGCGCTCCGGCAGTGAACAACAACCCGAACACGACCGCCAGCGCGAGCGCGTGTAGCACCAGCGCGTCCGCTTCATCGTGGCGTCCCGCCCCGTTCGCTCGCGCCACCGCCGACGCCACGCCGCCGCCGATGCCACCGTTGCTCATCGCGGTCATCAAGGCTGGCAGCGGGAACACCAGCGCCATCCCGGCAAGCACGTCGGTGCCCAGGAAAGCGGTCCAATACGTCTCGGCGACGGAAACGATCGTCTGCGCCAGCAGCACGCCCACGGTCGGCAGACCGAGCCGCAGCAGTGTTGGCAGAACCGGTCCGTTCAGGATCGCCGCGCGCTTCTTTTCCCGCAGAGCCTCTCCAGCAAGGCGGGACGGCGCCACCCTGACTGGCACCGAGCCGCCCGCGCTCGAGAGCCCCGCGACTGCCGGCTGCAGCCCTTCCAGCAGCGAGGACGTCGAAACGTCTGGATCCGCCATGGTGGGCTCCCGCACGATCAGGATGAAGATCTCACTCGTATAACTAAGCACCGCTTTATATGCGTCAATATGCATATGGAAGATCGGTGGAGCCGGATGCATTCTGCTTAAAGTGGAGGCGCGTGGCGCCGCCCCGAGATGGCCGGGTCAGTCCACCCGTCGCGTTGGAGAGGCATGTTGGCGCTCGGCGAAGCGATCCTGGCCTGCCTGACCGAGCGGTCGATGAGCGGCTACGACCTCGCCAAGAGCTTCGACGCCTCGGTCGGCTTCTTCTGGCAGGCCGACCACCAGCAGATCTACCGCGAACTGAGGCGGCTGCTCGAACGCGGCGACGTCGCCGTCGAGGAGGTCTACCAGACCGGCCGCCCCAACAAGCTCGTCTACTCGATCACCGACATCGGGCGTGCTGCTCTGATGCACTGGTCGGCCGAGGCCACCGTTCCGCGCTCGGTCAAGGACGACCTCCTCGTCCGCCTCTACGCGCTCGACCAGGTGGACAGGGAAGCTCTGCGCACGCAGCTGTCCGCACGTCTTCGGCATCACCTCGCTCGGCTGGCGCTCTACCAGCATATCCTCGAGGCACGCTATGCCGGATCTGCGCCGGGCCTTCGCCGCACGGGGCGGCTGCTTGTCCTGGAGATGGGCCTGCGTCAGGAGCGAGCACTGGCGGACTGGTGCGAGCATGCGCTGCAGGCGTTGCCACCCTGACCGCGAGGCGGCGCCGCCGATCGGGCAACGCGGTTGTGCATTGCCGAGGTGCTAACGCACCAGCATCCCGGGCGTAGCACCGCTGGCGGCCCGATGGCCTGGTCGTGGCGCGGACGATGGGGCGTGCGGCTTCGCGCGCCGCGCGGAACAAAGACGAGGGGCTCACGGTATGGCGCGTGTCTTCATCACCGGGTCATCGGACGGCCTCGGCCAGATGGCGGCTCAGCTCCTGATCGAGCAGGGGCATGCCGTGGTGCTGCACGCCCGGAACCACGCTCGCGGACGCGACGCCCTGGCCGCCGTACCCCGTGCTGCGGCGGTCGTCGTGGGTGATCTCGCGAGCGTCGCCCAGACTCGCGGCGTGGCGGAGCAGGTCAATGCCCTCGGCACGTTCGACGCAGTGATTCACAATGCCGCGGTCGGCTTTCGCGAGCGCCGCCGCATCACGACGGAGGACGGTCTGGCGCACGTCTTTGCCGTCAACACGCTCGCCCCTTATCTGCTGACGGCGCTGATCCGGCGGCCTCGGCGACTGATCTACGTCAGCTCCGAGCTGCACCGGCGCGGCGATGCGAGCCTCCGTGACATGAACTGGGAAAGCCGGCCGTGGCGCGGAAACCAGGCCTACTCCGACACCAAGCTACACGATGCGTTGCTGGCCTGCGCCGTTGCCCGGCGCTGGCCGGGGGTGCGCAGCAACGCCCTGGAACCGGGCTGGGTGGCGACGAAGATGGGTGGCGCGCACGCGACCGGCGACCTGGATGCGGCGCATCGGACCCAGGCGTGGCTGGCAGCCGGCGACGATCCGACGACGCAGGTGACGGGGGGTTACTTCTTCCACATGAAGCCCCGCAAGCCGCACGGCGCCGTACACGACACCGAGCGGCAGGACATGCTGCTGGCCGCCTGTGCGCGCTTCGGCGGCGTGGCACTTCCCGATCCATGAACTCGGCTGGCCGGTTGCTGTTTCCGGCCGGCGGACGCCCGGACACCACGGGCAGCTTGCAAGTTTGAGGGTCTGGCGGCTCGTCGCTAAGCCGCGCCGACCAACCGCAGCATGAGCACGGCCACGCTTGACGAAGCTGCAAGGTCGACAGTCGCCTGGCCGGCTATGATCGCTCCCACTCCCCAGAAATAGGCGGGGTGGATCCACCTGTGCACGAAGAGGTCCATGGTCGGGCCGACCAAGGCGATGAGGTCAAGCACGCCATCGGCGACGAATGGCCAAGCCGTGCCGAAGAGCGGCAACGGAAGCGCACGCTCCAGCCCCGGAACGACCACCGTGACGGCGGCGCACAGCATGAGCCGCTTGTGCCACTCGATCCTGCGGCGCAGCCGAATGGCTGCTGTGAGCAGGCCGGCGAACAATGCCAGTCCCACGACGCCGCGAGTGATGAACAGCCCCGGGGGATAGAAGGGCGGAAGCGTGTTGTTCCACAGTGCGAACAGGATGGCGCTGCTGCCGAGCACAATCATCAGGCATGCCAGGGCCGCGCCAATCCAGCCGAGCTTGCGATGCATCGAGATGGAGCGCCTGACGACCAGGGCAGGCTGAGCGATGAACAGGAGCACCCAGGCGCCGAAGACCACGGCATGCAGGAGAAGCAGCAGCGGGAGACCCGGCGGGGCGAGATCGGAGGGGATCGTGTGCGAAAAGCCGAACACGACGATCCCGGCGAGAAGCACCGACATGATCAGGTAGAAACGTCTGCCTGCGGGCGGCTTCGGCTGATGACCGGCTTCCATCGCACGTCCTCCTGGTGGCTCCATTGCTGCGCAGTTGCGCGACCAGGCCTCATCTTTTCGCGGCGGCTCGGCGCTGTCCCGGGACGCGGACCCTGTCATAGACCGGAGGCAGCGCGGTGACTAGCTTGCCGTGGACGCGGGCGACACTGTGGCGCAGCGATCTCAGCTGCCGCCCATCCTCGGAAGGCTCCCGGATGCTGCACGTCGGAAACATCGTCTATCCCGGCTTCGACATCATGACGTTGTCCGCGCTTTCGGTGTTCGAGTACGCCAACAAGAACCTCGATCAGCCGCACTACGATGTTCGTCTGGTACCGGAGGGCGGCGGCCCGATCAGGAGCTCGCTCGGCCTCATCGTGCAGACGGAGCCATTCGATGTCACGCCGTTCGACACGATCATCATCGGCGGCAGCAGCGACATGCCGTCCAGCCCCGGCCTGCTCGACTACCTCGGAAGGGCGGCCTCCGATTGCCGGCGCGCGATTACGCATTGGTTCTTCGCCGACGAGTTCCGGTCACGCTACGCACGGGTCCGGCTGGAGGAGAGCCGGCTGTTCGTCATCGACGGACCATGCTGTACGTCGGCAGGAATGACCGCAAGAATCGACCTCGTGCTGACCATGGTGGAGAACGATTCCGGCCCGCACGTCGTCAGTGCGGTGTC
>CAXTNV010000084.1:0-15174 GCA_964245755.1 uncultured Acetobacteraceae bacterium
GGTCTACACGACGCCGGAGATCGAGCGCGTGGCCCGTGTCGCCTTCGAGCTCGCGCGCGGACGCCGCAACGGAGTCTGCTCGGTGGAGAAGAGCAACGTGATGGAGAGCGGCCTGCTCTGGCGGCAGGTGGTGACCGAGCTCGCTGACCGGGAATATCCGGATGTGCAGCTGTCGCACATGCTGGCGGACAACTGCGCGATGCAGCTGGTGCGCCGCCCGAGCCAGTTCGACGTGATCGTGACCGGCAACCTGTTCGGCGACCTGCTGTCGGATCTCGCGGCGATGCTCACCGGCAGCCTCGGCATGCTCCCATCGGCGACGCTCGGGGCGGTGGACGAAGCGGGCCGGCGTCCGGCGCTGTACGAGCCGATCCACGGCAGCGCGCCGGACATCGCCGGCAAGGGGCTGGCCAACCCGCTGGCGCAGATCCTGAGCTTCGCGATGCTGCTGCGCCACTCGCTCGGGCTGGAGGATGAGGCCTCGACGATCGAGCGCGCCTGCACGCGCGTGCTCGCCAGCGGCCTGCGCACCGCCGACATCATGAGCCCGGGCATGGCGCGGGTCGGTACGCAGGTCATGGGCGAGGCGGTGCTGCGTGAGCTGGAGAAACTGGAGCGCTGACCTTTAGGCCGGTTTTACGGCCGTGCCCGAGGTCTCGTATCGCGGCTTTACGCGTCTCCGCGCGATCCTGCTGCCGATCCGGACGCATCCGACGCACCGGACGGGAGCAAGACCATGCCTGAGACGCTTCGCGACCGCCGGGTGCGCCATGCCCGCTCGATCCTCATGGCGCCGCCGGCCGGCGCGGTACTGCTCGGCGAGACGGGTGATCTCGCGGGGCTGAACGTGCTGGTGCTCGGCCAGGCGGTGTCTGAAACACTGCGTGCGCTCATGCGAACCGATAGCCGCCGGGTCGAGACCAGGATGCCGGGCTTTCGGGTCGAGGCGCACTCCGCCGACCTGGTGCTGGTGCCGCACCTCGCATGGGAGAATGTCGACCGGGTGATCAGCCAGGCCGCCCGCGCATTGTGCTCGACGGGTCGGATCGTCGCCAGGATCCCGGGGCAGGGGCGAGATCTGGTCACCCATTCCGCAATGATGCTCATCGGCGCCGGCTTCGACCTGCCGGTGCTGCGCGGCGACGCGGCGGAGACGATCCTGTGCGCGTCCCGCGGCCCGTATTCCGGCCGAGCCTGACGCGGCGCGGGCGGGCCCGATCGCCGGTGTCGCCGGTCGGGACCCAGGGCGGACGAGAACCGGGCGCGGTCCTCGCCGTTCCGATCAGCATCGGATCATATCCGCCCGCCTGAAGGATCACGCGCATGAGCGGCTCCAGCCCCTCCGTAGCCATCGCCGTTCTCGACGACTACCAGGGCGTCGCACTGACGCTGGCGGACTGGTCGGCGATACAGGGTCGGGCCAGCGTCACGGTGTTCACCGATCATCTCGCGGATCCCGAGGCGGTGGTCGAGCGGCTGCTGGCGTTCGACGTGGTCTGCGTCATGCGCGAACGCACGCCGCTGCCGCGCAGCGTGATCGAGCGCCTGCCGCGTTTGAAGCTGATCGCCTCCACCGGCACGCGCAACGCCTCGATCGACGTGCAGGCGGCGGCAGAGCGTGGGATCGCGGTGGTGCACACGGGCTACAGCTCGACGCCCACGGTCGAGCTCACCTGGGCGCTGATCCTGGCCGGCGCCCGCCACGTCGCCGCCGAGCACGCCTCGCTTCGTGCCGGCGGCTGGCAACGCTCCGTGGGCGACGACCTGGCGAACAAGACCCTGGGCCTGATCGGCCTGGGGCGGATCGGGTCGCTCGTCGCCAGGGTGGCGCTGGCCCTCGACATGAAGGTGATCGCCTGGAGCCAGAACCTGACGGCGGAGGCTGCGGCCAGGGCGGGGGCACAACTGGTCTCAAAGCGCGAGTTGCTGCAGCAGGCGGACGTGGTCTCGATCCACCTGGTGCTGAGCGACCGCACCGCCGGGTTGATCGATGCCGCCGCTTTCTCGCTGATGAAGGCCACCGCGCGGCTGGTCAACACGTCCCGTGGTCCGATCGTGGTGGAGTCCGCGCTGCGCGACGCCCTGGCCACGAACAAGATCGCGGGTGCCGCGATCGACGTGTTCGACGTCGAACCGCTGCCGGCGGAGCATCCGTTCCGCAAACTCGACAACCTGCTCGCCACGCCGCACATCGGCTACGTGACACGCGACCTGTACGAGCGGTTCTACCGCGACACCGTGTCCAATATCGCCGCCTGGCTGGACGAGACGCATCGTCGCCCGTGAAGGTGCAGAGCATCGAGAGGCCTGCAGAGCTGCGTCGCGATCGTTTGGAGCGGGCGAAGGGATTCGAACCCTCGACCCCAACCTTGGCAAGGTTGTGCTCTACCCCTGAGCTACGCCCGCGCTCCGTGCGGTGCGGGCTTCTAAGATGTTTCCGCAGGTGGCGCAAGGGCCCGGTTCGTGCAAAACCAGGGGCCGCAGACGCTTGCGAGACGCACCGCCGACGACAATCTTAGGAGCGTCCGTCAGACCAGGATCGACCTCTCCATGGATTACATCATCGGCCAGAACAAGACGGCTCCGACCGCGGCCCCGGGACTCGCGGCGACGCCGCCGGTGCCGCGCGGCGCTGGGAACGCGACTGCCGCCCTCGCGTCCGGCGGCGGCAACGGCTTCATCGTCGATGGCGACCAGCGCACCTTCATGGCCGAGGTGATCGAGGCGTCCAAGACGATCCCGGTTCTGGTCGATTTCTGGGCCACCTGGTGCGGACCCTGCAAGCAGCTGACGCCGGCGCTCGAGAAGGTCACGCTGGCCGCCGAAGGGCGCATCAAGCTCGTCAAGATCGACATCGACGCCAACCGCGCCCTGGTCGGGCAGCTGACCCAGCTCGGATTGCCGTTGCAGTCGGTGCCGACGGTCGCCGCCTTCTGGCAAGGCCAGATCCTCGACCTGTTCCAGGGGGCACTGCCGGAGAGCGAGATCAAGCGCTTCGTCGAGGCGCTGCTCAAGGCCGCTGGCGGCAGCATGCCGGCGGCCGACACCCTGGCCGAGGCGCGCGAGGCGCTGGAGCTGGGCCAAGCCGACGAGGCGGCCGCGCTGTACAGCGCCACCATCGAGCAGGAGCCGGAAAGTGCGGAAGCCTGGGGCGGCCTGGTGCGTGCGCTGCTGGCGCTCGGCGAGGAGGAACAGGCCCAGGCCGCGCTCGATCAGGCGCCTCCGAAACTCGCCGATCACGCCGAGATCGCCGGCGCGCGGGCGGCCCTGCTGCTGGCCGCGGAAGGCCGCCGTGCCGCGGACGGGTTGGACGGCTTTCGCGTCCGGCTGCAGGCCGACGAGAACGACCACGAGGCGCGCTACGAGCTCGCGACCGGCCTCAACGCGCTCGGCCAGCGGCAGGAGGCGGCCGACGCCCTGCTCGATGTGCTGCGACGCGACCGCGAGTGGAACGCCGGCGCCGCCCGGTTGCAGCTCATCAAGTTCTTCGAGGCCTGGGGTTTCGATGATCCGGTGACGCTCACCTCGCGCCGGCGCATGTCGGCCCTGCTGTTCAGCTGACGCCATGAGCGATCAGCCGCTTCGCGCCCGGACCCTGCCGCGGCTGCCGGAGCTCACGGTCCCCGATCTCGATGGCGATCTCGCGGTGTTTCCGCTGGTCGGTGCCCTGCTGCTGCCGCGTGGCCGGCTGCCGCTGAACATCTTCGAGCCGCGCTACATCGCCATGGTCGATGATGCGCTGCGGTCGCGCCGGCTGATCGGGATGCTGCAGCCGCAGGGTGTCGAGGACGACGAGGACGACGACGAGGATCGAGAGCCCTCCGCCGCTCGGCCCGGGTTCGCGTGGCAGGCGGGCGGAGGCCAACTGGGGCGCGACGTGCAACCCTCGGTGTACCACATCGGCTGCGTCGGCCGCCTGACCTCGTTCGTCGAGCGCGAGGATGGCACCTACGCGATCACCCTCGCCGGCATCGCCCGGTTCCGCGTGCGGCGCGAGATCGAGATGGTACGCGGCTACCGCCGGGTGTCGGCGGAGTTCGCCAGCTTCTCCGATGATCTGGTGGAGCCGGGGCCGGTTCCGTTCGACCGCGACGGGCTGCTCGCCGCACTGCGCCGCTTCTTCTCGCTGCGCGGCTTCGAGGCGCGCTGGGAGTCGATCGAGCAGATGGACGACGAGACCCTGATCACCACGCTCAGCATGATCTGCCCCTTCGCGGCAGCCGAGAAGCAGGCATTGCTGGAAGCGCCGACCCTGCCGCAGCGCGCCCGCACCCTGCTGGCCCTGTTGCAGATGGCCGGTCACGAGACGGATGACGGCCGCAAGCCGCACGCCGTCTGAACCGGAGGATCCGCCGATGTCCGAACCTGCACCCCAGGCGCCAGAGGCCGCCGCCGTTGCCGGTCCCGCCCGCCCGGCGCCGGTCGATCCGCGGTTGCTCGAGATCCTGGTGTGCCCGGTTACCAAGGGGGAGCTGAGCTACGATCGCGAGGCCGGGGAGTTGATCAGCCGCAAGGCAGGGCTCGCCTATCCGATACGCGACGGAATCCCGATCATGCTGCCGGACGAGGCGCGGCCGCTGGAGGAGTGAGTCCGCACCTTCAGCAACCGCCGCGAAATCGGAGGCGGCTTCAGCTCGCCGCGACGCGTGCCGAGGGCGCCGCGATGTTGGCGATCATCTCGCCGAACGGTCCGTTGTGGCGCACCGGCCCTCGATCGATACCGGTGGTCGCCTTCAACGGCAACCGCGGGAAGACCAGCTCGGCGAAGCGGTAGCATTCCTCCAGGTGCGGATAGCCGGACAGGATGAACCGGTCGATCCCCAGCGCCATATACTCCTTCATACGCTGCGCGACCTGGTCGGGATCGCCGACCAGCGCGGTACCGGCGCCGCCGCGCACCAGGCCGATCCCGGCCCAGAGGTTGGGGCCGACCAGCAGCTTGTCCTTGGATCCGCCATGCAGTCGCGCCATGCGGGTCTGGCCGACGCTGTCGAAGCGGCTGAACGCCGCCTGGGCGCGCTCGATGTCGGCGTCGCTGACGTGCCGGATCAACCGATCGGCCTCCGACCAGGCTTCGGCTTCGGTTTCCCGGACGATGACGTGCAGCCGGATGCCGAACGACATGCTGCGGCCGCGCTCTGCCGCCAGGGCGCGGACCTGGGCGATCTTCTCGCCGACGGCCGCGGGCGGCTCGCCCCAGGTCAGGTAGACGTCGACATGCTCGGCGGCGACGTGCTGTCCTATTTCGGAGGAGCCGCCGAAATACAACGGCGGATGCGGTGCCTGCACCGGCGGGTAAAGCAGCTTACCGCCCTTGGCGCGCAGATGCTCGCCCTCGAAGTCGACGGTTTCGCCGGCCAGCATGCGGCGCCACACGGTGAGGTACTCGGCGGTGGCGTGGTAGCGGGCAGTGTGGTCGAGGAACACGCCGTCGCCCTCGAGCTCCGCCGGATCGCCGCCGGTGACGACATTGACCAGCAGCCGGCCCCCGGACAGCCGATCGAAGGTCGCCGCCATCCGCGCGGTCATCGAAGGTTCCGACAGGCCCGGGCGCACCGCTACCAGGAACCGCACGCGCTGGGTGAGCGGGATCATCGCCGACGCGACCACCCAGGAATCCTCGCACGATTTCCCGGTCGGCAGCAGCATGCCGTAGTAGCCGAGCTCGTCCGCGGCCCGGGCGATCTGGCTCAGGTAGCTCAGGGTGACGTGTCGCGCGCCGGTCTGCGAGCCGAGATAGCGGCCGTCGCCGTGAGTCGGCAGGAACCACAAGATGTCGGCGGCTTCGGCGGCATGGGACAAGAGGATGATCCTGCGGTTGCGCACGGGAACCACGTCGCTCCGACGTGATTGTCGCGTGGTAAGGTGGAGGTCTCCGTGGTTCAATGCAACACACGGCCACGGAGCGATGTTGCATGACCGGCACACTGACACGGCGCAACTCCCTGCGCGGCGGACTGGCCGTCACCGCCTCGGCTGCCCTGCTCGGAGCCGTGCCCAAGCGGGCCGCCGCCGGTGGCCGCACCATCCGCATCGGCTACCAGCGCTACGGCACCTTGATCATCCTCAAGCACACCGGGGTGCTCGACCGGGCGCTGGCGGCAACCGGAGACCGGGTCGAGTGGAGCGAGCATCCGGCGGGACCGCAGATGCTGCAGGCGATGGGTGCCGGGGCGCTCGATTTCGGCATCACCGGCGACACGCCGCCGATCTTCGCCCAGGCGGCCAGCCGCCGCATCGTCTATGTCGGCCACGAGCCGCCGGCGCCGTTCGGCGAAGCGATCCTGGTACCGAGGGGCAGCAAGATCGGCAACGTGGCGGGCCTGCGCGGCAAGACCGTGGCGCTCAACCGCGGCTCCAACGTGCACTGGCTGCTGGTGCGGGCGCTGCAGCGGGCGGGCCTGGGCATGCAGGACATCCGGCCGGTGTTCCTGCCGCCGGCCGCCGGTCGCCCGGCCTTCGACACCGGGAGGGTCGATGCCTGGGCGATCTGGGATCCCTACCTCTCCTCGGTGCAGGCAGCCTCGCAACCGGTCGTGCTCGCCACCGCCAGCGGACTGGTGCAGAACCGGCAGTTCCTGCTCGCCGATCGTGCCTTCGCCGACGCCCATCCGGACCTGGTCCGAGAGACGCTGCATCAACTCGCCGTCGCTGATCAGTGGGCGCAGGGCAACAAGCTGCAGGTGAGCCAGTTCCTGGCGGCGGATACCGGTCTGCCGCTGCCGGTCGTGCGCACCGCGATCGACCGGCTGAGCTTCGGCGTGTCGCCGCTGACCGCCGACGTGGTGGCCGAGCAGCAGCAGATCGCCGACGCGTTCTCGGCGCAGCACCTGATCCCGGGGGCGCTCGACGTGAAGGATGCGGTCTGGACCGCGCCGGCCTGACCGAGCCGGCTGCGCATCGCCGTTTACCTTTGCTCCACCTTTCTCGTCCACCCTGCGGATCCTATCGGGCAGCGGAAGGGCCGCGGGATGCAGGATCAGGCCGCCGAGCAGGAACGGCAGCGCTGGCAGCAGTCGCGCGCACGGCTGGAGGCCGCGACTTCGCAGCCGGCGCTGCGTCGCCAGGCGCATCGGCTGCTGTGGGAACTGTGTCAGGTCCTCGGTGAGCGTGACCAGGCGCTGGCGCATCTGCAGGCCGCCATCGCCGAGGACCCGCTGTTCCTGCACCTGCACCCGCATGCGGCCCAGCCGGAGCGCTCGGTGCTGATGCTGGCGGTGCCGGGGGACTTCCAGTCCAACCTGCCGCTGGACCGGCTGTTCGACGACCGCACCGCGTTGCACACGCTCTGGATCGCCGACCCGGAGGCGATGCTGCGCGATCCCGCCGGCACGCTGCCCGCCCGGCTGCCGCCGATCGACTGCGTGTTCATCGCCATAGCCGAGGATGCGCGGCATCGTGCGGCCCTGCTGGCGGCGGATGCGCTCGCCGCCATACTGGGCAAGCCGACGATCAACCGCGGCGCGCGCATCGCAACGCTCTCCAGGTCCGGCATGGCGATGCTGCGGGATGCTCCGGACCTCGTCATCCCGGCGCATCATGAGGTCGCCCAAGGAGCCGCATTGCCGGTCGGGTTTCCGGCGATCATCCGCCCACTCGGCTCGCATGCCGGTGACGGCCTGCGCCGCATCACCGACGCCGCGGAACTGGCCGCCTACTTCGCCGCGCATCGGCGCGCGCCGTTGTTCACCGCCGCGCGCTTCGTCGACTACCGCAGCGCCGACGGGTGGTGGCGGAAGTACCGGGTGATCTTCGTCGACGGCGTCGCCTATCCGCTGCACCTCGCGATCCACGACGACTGGGCGGTCTGGTACTACAACGCGCAGATGCGTTGCTGCGCCCTGCGGCAGGAGGAGGAACGGCGGTTCCTGGAGGACATGCCCGGCTTCCTGCCGGAGCGGACGATGCGCGCCCTCGGCCAACTCGCCGCGCGCGTCGGCCTGGACTACTTCGGTCTGGACTGCGCGGTGCTGCCGGACGGGCGGCTGCTGGTGTTCGAGGTCGAGACAGGAATGATCGTGCACGACCGCAGCGCCGAGCGCCCCTCGGCGACCGGAGAGGATCCATGCCGGCGCATCCGGCGGGCGGTCGAGCGGCTGGTGGATTGCCGGGCAGGGCGGCCGCCGGCCGTCGGATGAACCGGCGCCCCGAGGTCAGGGCAGGTGGTTACCGCCGGTGACGCCGTAGATCTCGGCGGTCACGTAGCTCGACTCCTGCGAGGCAAGCAGGACGTAGATCGGCGCGACCTCCGCCGGCTGGCCCGGCCGCCCGATCGGGGTCTGCGCGCCGAGGGCCGGAATCTTCTCCTGCGGCTGGCCGCCGCTCGGCTGCAGCGGGGTCCACACCGGACCGGGAGCCACCGCGTTCACGCGTATGCCCTTGTTCGCGATCTGCTTGGCGAGTGCCTTGGTAAAGGCGGTGATCGCGGCCTTGGTGGATGCGTAGTCGAGCAGCGTCGGCGATGGCTGGTAGCTCTGGATCGACGTCGTGTTGATGATGGTCGCCCCCGGCGGCAGCAACGGGATCGCGGCCTTGCACAGCCAGAACATGGCATGCACGTTGGTGCGGAAGGTCGCGTCGAACTGCTCGGTGGTGAGATCGGCGATATCCTTCACCGCCGTCTGCTTGCCGGCGACGTTGACCAGGATGTCGAGGCCGGACAGGGCCTCGTGTGCATCGCGCACCAGCTTGACGCAGAACGCCTCGGCGCTGATGTCGCCGGGGAGCGGGATCGCCTTGCGGCCGGCCTCGCGTATCAGTGCGACCACTTCGACGGCATCCGGCTCCTCGGACTCGAGGTAGCTGAGCGCCACGTCCGCACCCTCGCGGGCGAACGCGATGGCGACCGCGCGACCGATGCCGGAGTCAGCACCGGTGATCAGCGCCTTGCGTCCGCGCAGGCGTCCGGCACCCTTGTAGCTCTGCTCGCCGTGATCGGGCTTCGGGCTCATCTCGGAGCTCAGGCCCGGTGCGGATTGCGGCTGCTCGTCGAACTCCGGCTGCGGATACTGCTTGGTCGGATCTTGCATGTCGTATTGGTTCAGCGTGGCCATCTCGGCCTCCATCGGTTGGATGCGGTCGGCAACGACAGGTGGTGGCAGGGGTTCGCTCACGTGTCGGGGAGTTGCGCGCCGCCGAGCTAGCGCCGAGAAGCTGGTCCGGTGAATGCTGCGGACATGCCATCGATCGCAATCATCGGCGCCGGTCCTGCAGGACTCGCCGCCGCCGACCTGCTTTCGGAACACGCGTGCCGCGTGACATTGCACGAGCGGATGAGGACACCCGGCCGCAAACTGCTGATGGCGGGCCGCGGCGGACTCAACCTCACCCACTCCGAGCCGCTCGACGTGCTGCTGCGACGCTACGGCAGCACGCGGCCCTGGCTCGAACCGGCAATCCAGGCGTTCCCGCCCGAGGCCCTGCGGGCCTGGGCGGAGCAGCTCGGGCAGCCGCTGTTCGTCGGCAGCAGTGGCCGGGTGTTTCCGCGGGCGATGAAGGCATCGGGGCTGCTGCGCGCGTGGCTGGCGCGCTTGCGGTCGCGCGACGTGATGCTGCGCCTCGGCACCGCCTGGGCGGGCTGGGACGAGGCCGGCCTGCCGCGGCTTGAGGACGGCTCGGCGATCGAGGCGGACGCCATGCTGCTGGCGCTCGGGGGGGCGAGCTGGGCTCGGCTGGGCTCGGATGGACGCTGGGCGGAGCTGCTGGCGCGGCACGGCGTCGCACTGGCGCCGTTCCGCCCTGCCAACTGCGGCGTGCGCATCGCGTGGTCGTCGGTCTTCGCCGCACGCTTCGCCGGACGGCCGCTGAAGAACCTGTCGCTGCGCCATGCGGACCAGCTCTGTCGCGGCGACCTGATGCTGACCGGCCGCGGCCTGGAGGGTGGCGCACTGTATGCGCTCTCCGCGGGGCTGCGCGACAGGCTGGAAGCCGGTCACGAGGCGACGCTGCGGATCGACCTGCGTCCGGATCAGCATCATGCGGCCCTGACCGGGCAGCTGTCGCGGGTGCGCGGCCGCGAGAGCGTGTCGAACCGGTTGCGCAAGGCGCTGGCGCTGCCGCCGGAGGCCATCGGCCTGCTGCGCGAGGCGGCGGGGCCCACCCTGCCATCCGATGCGGCCAGCCTGGCGACGCTGGTCAAGTCGCTGCACCTGTCGGTTATAGGCCTGGATGATCTCGACCGAGCCATATCGACCGCGGGCGGCGTTCGCCGCGAGGCGGTCGATGAACGCTTCATGTTGTGTGCGCTGCCCGGTGTGTTCGCCGCCGGCGAGATGCTGGACTGGGAGGCTCCGACCGGCGGTTACCTGTTGCAGGCGAGCATCGCCACCGGTCGTGCGGCGGCAGCGGGCATGCTCGACTGGCTGCGCGCCGAACGCGAGGCCGGGCGGGATGCGAAGCGGCGGTTCGGGCCGGCAGCGGCATCGGATCGCTCTACCGGCCGTCAGTGACGTGCTCGCACAGTGAGCCGCGCTGCCTCCGCCAGCTGGGTCGCGCTCCAGCCGGCCGAGGCAACAAGCCTCATCCGGCCGGAAGGCTAGGGGCGACTCAGCGCTTCCACCAGCCGGTGCGCCGGACCGGCGGGGCTTCCTCGGCGTCGATCAGGATCGGCTGCACCACGTTGCCCTGCCGTTCCTCTGCGACCGGGGGCGAGGTCGGCTCCGACTCGGCCGCCGCGATCGCCGCCTCGGGCTCGGCAGGCTGCATGGGTAGCGGCTGCACGGGTAGCGGCTGCGCGGGTAGCGGGGTTGCGACCGCGTCCTCGACTGGCTCGGCCTTCTTGATCCTGCGAGCCCGCGGCTTGACAACGCTCTGCGGGGGCGTGGACTCCGCTCCAGCCTCCGCCTTGACCCTGGTCGATGCGGCACGCTTGCGCTTCGGCTTCGCCAGGGCTTCGGCCGCCGCTTCCGCCACCGGCTCGACGGCGGGATCGGGAGGCGCGTCGGTCGCATCCGCCGGGACGGGCCCGGCGACAAGCTCGGACGTGGTCTCCGGCTCAAGCGGGAGTTCGGGCTCGGGCCCGGCCGCCGCCGCGACTGCCGCCGCGGTCGAGGCGGGTTCGACCGCCAGCGACGGCGCAGGCTCGACGTCCTGCTCGATCATGTCGAAGATGTCGAAGCGAGCGCCGAAGGGGTCGGCCGGGGTCGGCCCGGCGTAGGCAGCCACCGTCGGCGCGGACTGTGACGACCCGTCCGGCTCGCGGGGCTGGCGGCCGCGTGCGCCGCCGCGGCGACCACGCCGGCGCGGCCCGCCCTGCTCCTCCGAAAGCGGCACCTCGCCCGTCACCCGCTCGCCGATCTCGCCGTCGGGATCGTCAGCGACGGCCGCTGCACTGCCGGCGGAGCCGGCAACCTCGTGCTGCGCCGCCTGGGCCGCTTCGCCCGCAGGCTCCTGGCCCGGCTCCGCCACGTCCGGCGATGCGCTGTCGGGCGCGGATGCGCCGTTGGCGTCTTCCCTGCGTCCGCCGCGGCGGCGACGGCGACGGCGACGGCGCTTATGTTCCTCCTCGCGCTGTGCGGCGGAGGCTCCGGCTGCCGGCGCGGGCAGCGCCGCACCCGCCTCCGTCGCCTCGACGTCGTCAGCTTCGTCTTCGGGCTCCTCGATCTCGACGGTGTCCACCACGCCGTGCGTGATCACGCCGTTGGCCGGAAGGAAGCGCTCTGCCGCGACCTCGGAGACCGCCATGGTGACCGAGGCCGGCTGGCCGACCGCCGGGGCTGCGAGCTGCGGGCGGATCTTCTCGATGCGCGATTGCGGTGCGATCAGGCTGTCATCGACCGCGAGCGTGACCGTCATGCGATGCCGCTGCTCGATCTCGGCCAGCCAGACGCGCTTGTGGTTGAGCACGTAGAGCGCAACCGCGCCGGCGAGGTACACCACGATCTCTGCGGCGCGCTGCTTGGCGCCTTCCTCCTCGATCGCACGCAGCACGTGCAGCGCCGCACTGTCGGTGCCGCGCACGAAGCCGGTGCCGGCGCACTGCGCACAGGCGACGAAGGAGCTCTCGGCAATGGAGGGGCGCAGGCGCTGGCGCGACATCTCCATCAGGCCGAAGGCGCTGATCTGGCCGACCTGGATGCGGGCGCGGTCGTTGCGCAGCGCGTCCTTCAGGCGGCGCTCGACCATGGCGTTGTGGCGGCGCGCCTCCATGTCGATGAAGTCGATCACGATCAGTCCGGCGAGGTCGCGCAGGCGCAACTGCCGCGCCACCTCGTCGGCGGCCTCCAGGTTGGTGCGCAGCGCGGTTTCCTCGATGCCGCGCTCACGGGTGGAGCGGCCCGAGTTGACGTCGATCGCGACCAGCGCCTCGGTCTGGTTGATCACCAGGTAGCCGCCGGAGCGCAACTGCACGGTCGGCTGCAGCATGGCGTCGAGATGATGCTCCACCTGGTAGTAGGAGAACAGCGGCTGGCCGTGGTCGCGCCACAGCTGCACCTTCTGCGCGTTGGCCGGGATCAGGTTGCGCATGAACTCGCGCGCGGCCTTCCAGCCGGCCTCGCCGTCCACCGCGATCTCCTCGATGTCGCGGGTATAGACGTCGCGGATCGCCCGCTTGATCAGGTTGGCTTCCTCGTAGATCAGCGCCGGCGCCATGGCGCGCAGCGTCTGCTCGCGAACGTCGTCCCACAGGCGGAGCAGGTACTCGCAGTCGCGCATGATCTCCGGGCGCGGGCGCTGCGCGCCGGCGGTGCGGATGATCATCGCCATGCCGCGCGGGATGTCCAGTGCGGTGGTGATCTCCTTCAGGCGCTTGCGGTCGGCAGCCGAGGTGATCTTGCGCGACACGCCGCCGCCGCGCAGCGAGTTCGGCATCAGCACGCAGAAGCGGCCGGCGAGCGAGATGTAGGTGGTCAGCGCGGCGCCCTTGTTGCCGCGCTCCTCCTTGACGACCTGGATCAGCAGGATCTGTCGGCGGCGGATGACCTCCTGGATCTTGTAGTGGCGCAGAAAGCGCGTGCTCTGCGGGGCCGGACGGCCGTCGTCACCGCCGTCAGACTCCCCGCCCAGCGTCTCGGGCGCCGCTTCCGGCAGCCCAGGCTCGTCCCGCGCGCCGCCGTCCGAGGCATGGTCGTTGGCCGCCTCAGGCTGGGTGAAGTCGGTGCGGTCGATCGGGGACAGCTCGTGCGGGGCACCGTAGCCGTTCCTCGCGTCGTAAGAGGTCGCCAGCGCCGCCGCTTCGGGTCCCGGCTCGGCCTCGGCCTCGGCCTGCGGGTCGATGCCGTCGCCATCCTCGGCCGTGTCGCCCTCGTCCAGAGGCTCGGCCGCCGGTTCTCTCGCTTCCTCGCGGGCCTCGTCCGCACGGGCCTCCTCCTCCTGGAGGGCGATCAGCCGCTCGCGGTCGGCGATGGGGATCTGGTAGTAATCGGGGTGGATCTCGCTGAAGGCGAGGAAGCCGTGACGGTTGCCGCCATACTCGATGAACGCAGCCTGCAGGCTCGGTTCGACCCGGACCACCTTGGCTAGGTAGATGTTGCCCTTGAGCTGCTTCTTCGCCGAAGTCTCGACGTCGTAGTCTTCGAGGCGGTTACCGTCCAGCACGACGACGCGGGTTTCTTCCCCGTGCGTCGTGTCGATCAGCATGCGTTTGGTCATGGAAGGGAGAACTCCGATGCACCGCGAAGGCGCCTCTGCCGAGCCCAGGGCCGGCGAGGCCGCACCGGGCGGCTGAATGGTGTGAAGGCCGAGTGGACCCGCCAGGCACGCATCCCCGGGAGCCCGACGGCGCGCGTGACGCACGCCGGCGGCATGAACCCCTCACGCATCGTGCGAAGCTGGTCGAAGGGCGTGGGCTGGCGGACATCCGGTCCTGTCTGGTGCGAGTTGCCGTAACCCGGAACAGCGTTGCGGCCGAACCAGATGACGCGGCACACCCGTGCGCAGCCGGTCGCGCACCGGGGCTTCATCTCGGACGGATGTCACGAAACAGCTTGGCTCGCGTTGCCTGCGGACGACAACATGCCGGACGGCGCGAAACGCCCCATCACGATTCAACACTGTGACGCAAGACACGATGCGCCGCAAGCGAGATGTATCGCCGCCGC
Source organism: uncultured Acetobacteraceae bacterium (assembly GCA_964245755.1). Classification (GTDB taxonomy): domain Bacteria; phylum Pseudomonadota; class Alphaproteobacteria; order Acetobacterales; family Acetobacteraceae; genus Lichenicoccus. Next base: position 14,040 of record CAXTNV010000084.1, read on the forward strand.
CCGACCTGCGGTAGGCTCGCCCGTGCTTGATCCGTCGCAACCGGGATCGTCGCGGTGACGATGCAGCGCCGCATCTTCGTCGGCGCCGCGGGCGCGTTAGGCGTCGGCGGGGCCATGCCTCTTGTGGCCGCTGTCGCGGCGCATCGCGCCCATCCGCTGGCGGCGCCGCATGCGATCAGGGGAGCCTCGGCGCCACCGCCGCTGGTGATGCTCGATCCCGGCCACGGCGGCAAGGATCCGGGCGCGATCGGCGTATCCGGCACCTACGAGAAGCAGGTCGCCATCGCGGCCGCCCTCGAACTGCGCCGCCAGCTACTGGCCGGCGGTCGTTACCGGGTCGCGTTGAGCCGCGACAGCGACGTGTTCATCGCGCTGGAGGATCGCGTCGCCATCGCCCAGGGGCAGCAGGCGGCGCTGTTCGTCTCGATGCACGCCGACGCGCTGCATGATCGAGGGGTACGCGGCGCCAGCGTCTACACCTTGTCGGAGGACGCGTCCGATACCCAGACTGCGTCGCTGGCACGCACCGAGAACGCCGCCGACCGCTACGGTGGCCCGCAGCTGCGAGCAGTCTCACCCGACGTGCAGCGCATCCTGGCCAGCCTGGTGCGCCAGGAGACCCGGGTCGGCTCGGTGCGGATGGCGCGCAGCGTGGTCGGTGCATTGCGGCCGCACGTGGCACTGCTCAGCCATCCGGCGCGTCATGCGGCATTCGTGGTGCTGAAGGCTGCCGATATCCCCAGCGTGCTGGTCGAGATGGGCTTCATGTCCAACCCGGCGGACGAGGCCGCCCTGCGTCAAGCCAGCCATCGCAGCCTGGTGGCGAGCGCGATGGCGGCCGCGATCGAGGGCTACTTCGCCAGCTCCGCGCGGGGCGGCATGGCAGGCTGAACCGGATCCGCTACCAGCCGCCGTTGCCCCAGCCGCCGTTGCCCCAGCCGCCGTGCCAGCCATAGCCGTAGGACGGCGCCACCACCACCACCGGCGCCTGCTGCACCACGACCGGCGGTGGGTAGCCGACCGCGACCGCCTGCGGAGGACCACCGACAGCCTCGCCGGACGCGATCATGCACTGCGCGTAGGCCCGGTCGTAGCTTGCCTGCAGCGCGCCCGCCGACAGCTCCGCGTTGCGGCT
>CAXTNV010000084.1:15184-15624 GCA_964245755.1 uncultured Acetobacteraceae bacterium
CCACGCGACCCCGCCCAGGTCCATCATCGAACTTCGACAGTTCGCCGGCCGACGTCGGTCTCAACCTCGATGGCCCCGGCGTGTATCGGTGCGGGAAGCACGATCGCCAGGGTGGAATGCCCCAGCGCGTAGCCGATCAGGCCGGGCGCAATGACGCGGCCGTCCTGGCTGACGTTGGCCAGGCGGGCACGGCGCCCGCCATCGTTCGAGATCAGGATGCGCCGGGTGTCGGCGAGGACAATCGCGCCCAGCGCGCCCGCCGACAGCTCCGGGTTGCGGCTGCCGACGAGGGAGCCGAGCAGCAGGCCGCCGCCGGCGCCGAAGGCCGCGCCGGCGCCGGCCGAGCCGGTCGCGGCGCCGAGCAAGGCTCCGGCCGCAGCACCCACCGCGGTGCCGGTGACCGCGCTGCCGACGCCGCTGCTGGTGGCCGCCTGCTGCGG
>CAXTNV010000085.1:0-15583 GCA_964245755.1 uncultured Acetobacteraceae bacterium
GGGTGTGGGGCGGGGCGGGGGGCGTGGCGCGCCCCCCGCCCCCCCCCCGCGCCCGCGTGGTCGCGCAGACCGGGCTGGTGCTCGATCCGGTGCTGTTCGAGCCGCCTACCGGCTGAGACGCACGAGGTCGCCACCGCCGCTCACTCGAAGCAGGCCGGCCAGGCGCGCTTCAGGACGCGATCCACCTCGTCGAGCCCGGCGGTGCTACCGAGCGCGCGCAGGCTGGTGACACCGTGCTCGCGTATGCCGCAGGGTACGATGCCGTCGAAATGCTCGAGCCGCGGATCCACGTTGAGCGACACGCCGTGCCAGCTCACCCAGCGGGTCAGGCGGACGCCGAGCGCCGCGACCTTGCAGTCCTGGCCGGTTCGCGGATCCCGCACCCACACCCCGACACGACCGGGCCGGCGCTCGCCCTGGACGCCGAGGCTCTCGAGCGTGAGGATCAGCCATTGCTCCAGGGCGGCGACGAAGGCGCGGACGTCGCGCGGCGGCACCGCGCCGTGCGGCCGCTGCAGGTCGAGCATCACGTAGGCCACCCGCTGTCCGGGGCCGTGATAGGTCCACTGGCCGCCGCGCCCGGCGGCGTAGGTGGGGAAACCGAGCGGGTTGAACAGGTCTTCCGGCTGCGCCGACGTGCCGGCGGTGAACAAGGGCGGGTGCTCCAGCAGCCAGACCTGTTCCGACGCCTCGCCGGCGCGGATCGCGGCGATACGGTCCCGCATCGACCGCATCGCCTCGTCGTAGGGCACGGGGGCCGTGGCATGCCGCCAGGCCGGGTTTTCGGTCATTGCCCGTCGATCCTGCATCGGTTATACGCCCCCGTCAGCCGGTATCGCGCGAGCGGTGCCCGATGTCACGGTGCGGTCGTGGCGGAATGGTAGACGCGCAAGCTTGAGGTGCTTGTGGGGGAAACCTCGTGGAAGTTCGAGTCTTCTCGACCGCACCATCTTCACGGCCAATCGACTTCTCGACTTGCCGCCGGCGACCTGGAGTGATCCCCTCCGGGCGTTGAACCCGCGGAGCGATGTCTTGGACGAAGATTTCAGGAAGGCGGCGCTCGACTACCATCGCTCGCCCACTCCCGGCAAGCTCTCCGTGGTCCCGACCAAGCGCATGGCCAGCCAGCGCGACTTGGCGCTTGCCTACTCTCCGGGCGTCGCCGCCGCCTGCGAGGAGATCCGCCGCGATCCGACCACGGCGCGCGACTACACTGCGCGCGGCAATCTGGTCGGCGTGATCTCCAACGGCACCGCGGTGCTGGGCTTGGGCAATATCGGGCCGCTCGCCGGCAAGCCGGTGATGGAGGGCAAGGCAGTCCTGTTCAAGAAGTTCGCCGGCATCGACGTGTTCGACATCGAGTTGGACGCGCTCGATCCCGACCGCTTCATCGACGTCGTCGCGGCGCTTGAGCCGACCTTCGGCGCGATCAACCTGGAGGACATCAAGGCGCCGGAATGTTTCCGCATCGAGGCCGAACTGCGCGCGCGCATGGGCATCCCGGTGTTCCACGACGACCAGCACGGCACCGCCATCGTCGCCGCCGCCGCGGTGCGCAACGGGCTCGAGGTGCAGGGCAAGTCGCTGTCAGAGGTGAGGCTGGTCACGTCGGGGGCCGGTGCCGCTGCGATGGCCTGTGTCGACCTGCTGGTCGAGATGGGATTGCGCGTGCACAACGTAACCCTCACCGACATCAAAGGCGTGGTCTATGCCGGCCGGGAAGCGGACATGCCGGCCAACATGGCCCGCTACGCACGACACACCGACGCCCGCGCGCTGGCCGACGTGCTGGATGGGGCCGACGTGTTCCTCGGCCTGTCCGCGCCCGGAGTACTCAAGCAGCACTGGCTGCCGAAGATGGCGCCGAACCCGTTCATCCTGGCACTGGCCAATCCCGAGCCTGAGATCCTGCCGGACCTGGTGCGCGCGATCCGGCCGGACGCGATCATCGCCACCGGCCGATCGGACTACCCGAACCAAGTCAACAACGTGCTGTGCTTTCCCTTCATCTTTCGCGGCGCGCTCGACGTCGGCGCACGCGAGATCAACGAGGACATGAAGCTGGCCGCCGTCGAGGCTATCGCGGCACTGGCGCGCGCGGAGGCGAGCGAGGTGGTGGTCGCGGCCTACGGCGGCGACGCGCCCAGCTTCGGGCCCGAGTATATCATTCCGAAGCCGTTCGATCCGCGCCTGATCCTGCACGTCGCACCAGCGGTGGCGCGGGCGGCGATGAAGAGCGGGGTCGCGACCCGTCCGATCCTGGACTTCGACGCCTACAAGGAAGATCTCGAGATCTTCGTGTTCCGCTCCGGCCAGGTGATGCGGCCGATCTTCGAGGTGGCACGAAAGGCCGCCAAGCGCATCGTCTACGCGGAGGGGGAGGATGAACGGGTGCTGCGTGCGGTCCAAACCGTGGTCGACGACCGGCTCGCCCGGCCGGTGCTGATCGGGCGGCACGCCAAGATCGCGCAGCAGATCCATAGCCTCGGGCTGCGCTTGGTGCCGGGCCACGACATCGAGATCCTGGATCCGGAGCACGACACCGCGGTGTTCGATCCGCTGCTGGGTCCGTACAGCAAGCTGGTGGAGCGTCGCGGGGTGACGCCGACGCTGGCCGGGCGTCAGCTGACGCGCCGCCCGACCGTGGCCGCGGCCATGCTGCTGCATGCGGGGCTGGTCGACGCCGCCCTGGTCGGCGGGCACGGCGACTGGTGGCGGCACATGCACTACTGGGCGCCGCTGATTCCGCGTCGCCCGGAGGTGACGCGCCTGTACGCGATCTCGGGCCTGATCCAGTCGAACGGCGTGCTGTTCTTCTGCGACACCCACTTCAATCTCGATCCCACCTCGGAACAGATCATGGAGATGACCATACTGGCCGCGGACGCGGTGCGGGCGTTCGGAATAACCCCGCGCGCGGCCCTGCTGTCGCATTCCTCGTTCGGCGCCAGCAACTCGGAGTCCGCACGCAAGATGCGACGGGCATTGGCGCTGCTGCGCGAGCATGCGCCGCAGCTCGAGGTCGACGGCGAGATGCAGGGAGATGCCGCGCTGAGCGAGACGTTGCGCGACCGAGTCATGACCTCGAGCCGCCTGAACGGCACCGCCAACCTGCTGATCATGCCGACGCTGGATGCCGCCAACATCAGCTTCAACCTGGTCAAGGCGGCAGGCGAGGGACTGCAGATCGGCCCGCTCACGCTCGGGGTGTCGAAGCCGATCCACACCCTGGCAGGCAGTGTGACCGCGCGCGCGATCGTGAACCTGACCGCGCTTGCCGCACTTCAGGCCGAACAGGCCTTGGCATGATCCGCGCTCGTTTCGATCCACGCAGCGGCATTGCGGGTGACGCCGCCGCGTGGCACGTTTTCCCCATCTCCTCGCGTGGTGTCGCGTTCCTTACTGAAGGTGAGCCCTGGTGATCAAACCCTTGCGCAAGGCAGTGCTTCCGGTCGCTGGCCTGGGCACGCGCTTCCTGCCGGCGACTAAGGCGATGGCCAAGGAGATGCTTCCGGTCGTGGACCGACCGCTGATCCAGTACGCGGTCGACGAGGCACGTGCCGCCGGCATCGAGCAGTTCTGCATGATCACCGGACGCGGTAAGACGGAGCTGGTGGAATATTTCGACGTCGCTTATGAGCTGGAAGCCACGCTGCGCGAGCGTGGCAAGCAGGATGGGCTGGATGCGCTGAAATCGACCAGCATGGAGCCTGGTTCCATCGTCAGCGTGCGCCAGCAAGAGCCGCTGGGGCTGGGTCACGCGATCTGGTGCGCGCGCTCGTTCATCGGCGACGATCCGTTCGCGATCCTGCTGCCGGACGACATCATCCTGAGCAAGGTGCCCTGCCTGAAGCAGCTCGCCGATGCCTACCACGAGACCGGCGGCAACGTGGTCGCGGTGTCCGAGGTGCCGCGCGAGCAGACCAACCGCTACGGCATCCTCGCGATCGGCGAGGAGAAGGGCAACCTGGTCGAGGTCACCGGGCTGGTCGAGAAGCCGAAGCCGGAGGATGCGCCGTCGAACCTCTCGATCATCGGCCGCTACGTCCTGACCGCCGACGTGATGACGTACCTGGCGATGCTGGAACGCGGCGCGGGCAACGAGGTGCAGCTCACCGACGCGATGGCCAAGATGATCGGCCACGTGCCGTTCCATGGCCTGCGTTACGAGGGCAAGCGCTTCGACTGCGGCGACAAGGTCGGCTTCCTCGAGGCGCAGATCGCCTTTGCCCTGGAGCGGGCGGACCTGGGTCCGGCGGTGCGCGAGTTCCTGAAGCACTATTGCGAGTGCCTGTGATGGCCTTCCAGCACGACTTCGATCCCACCAGCCTGCGCGAGTACGACATACGCGGCATCGTCGGCAAGACACTCGGGCCGGCGGACGCGTTCGCGGTCGGCCGCGCGTTCGGCACCATCGTCTCGCGCATCGGCGGCAACACGGTCGCGGTCGGCTGCGACGGCAGGTTGTCCTCCCCCAAGCTCGAGCAGTCCCTGGTCGAGGGGCTGAAGGCGTCGGGTATGGAGGTGCTGCGCGTCGGATGCGGTCCAACGCCGATGCTCTACTACGCCGCAACGACGTTGAAGACAGACGGCGCGGTCATGGTCACCGGCAGCCACAACCCGGCGAACTATAACGGTTTCAAGATGATGCTGGGACGCAAGCCGTTCTACGGCACCCAGATCAAGGAGCTTGGGCGGATCGCCGCCGCGGCCGACGTCGTGGCCGAGGCCGACGGGTCGGATCGCCACGTCGACATCGCGCACGACTACGTCGCCCGGCTGATTGCCGACTGGGATGGTGGCGACCGCATCCTCAAGGTGGTCTGGGACAACGGCAACAGCGCCGCCGGCGAGGTGCTGCAGCGGCTGGTGCGCTCGCTTCCCGGCGAGCACACCGTGCTGAACGGCGACATCGACGGGCATTTTCCGGCGCATCATCCGGACCCCACGGTGGCCAAGAACCTCGAGCAGCTGATCGCCGCTGTGCACGAGAAGCAGGCCGATCTCGGCATCGCCTTCGACGGTGATGCCGATCGCATCGGCGTGGTCGACGACAAGGGCCAGATCCTGTGGGGTGACGAACTGCTGGTGGTGCTGGGCAGGGACGTGCTGCGCGACAACCCCGGCGCCACCATCATCGCCGACGTCAAGGCCAGCCAGGTGCTGTTCGACGAGATCGGCCGCGCCGGCGGCAAGCCGCTGATGTGGCGCACCGGCCACTCGCTGATCAAGGCCAAGATGGCCGAGACGGGCTCGCCGCTCGCCGGCGAGATGTCCGGGCACGTGTTCTTCGCCGACAAGTGGTACGGCTTCGACGACGCGCTCTACGCGGCAGTCCGGCTGCTCGGCATCGCCGCCCGCATGGAAGGCCCGCTCTCGTCGGTGAAGGATGCGCTGCCGCGGACGGTGAGCACGCCCGAGCTGCGCTTCGACTGCGACGACACGCGCAAGTTCGGCGTGATCGAGGAGGTGGCCGTGCGGCTCAAGGCGGACGGGGCCGAGGTCTCGGCAATCGACGGTGTGCGCGTGCGCACCGTAGATGGCTGGTGGCTGTTGCGCGCGTCGAACACCCAGGCGGTGCTGGTGGCGCGCGCGGAAGCCGCGGACGAGGCGGGTCTGGACCGCCTCAAGGGCGCCCTAGTGCATCAGCTCCAGCAATCAGGCCTGGAAGCGCCGGACTTCTCCGGGGAGAATGCTGGCCACTGAGGTCGCGCTCCCGACTGAGACTGCAGGCGACGAGGGTTCCGGCTCTGTCCTGGTCACGCTGCGCTCGCCCGCGTTCGCGACCAGCGAGCCCGATCTCGTCGGCGATGCGCCGATCCCGGACGCGGTGAGGCAGGCCTGTGCCGCCTGGGCGCAGCGCCGGTTCGCGCCGCGCGAAGTGGTGTTACGGGTGGCGCGCGACGTCTACGTCGCCGCCGAAGGCCTGGTGTTCGACCGCGACGGGCAGATCCTGCGCTACAGCATCCGCCAGCACGAGCCGGTCATGCTTGAGCAGGCCGCCGCCGCGGTGCATCGCGCGATGGCGGGCGAGCCAGTTGTGCGTCACGAAATGCCGCTGGTCCTGGGCAAGAAGCGCGGGGCCGCCAACTACGGTCACTGGATGATCGAGATGCTGCCGATGCTGCATCTGGCGCTGTCGCGCTTGGCCGATCACCGGATCGGCGTGTTGGTGCACGACGTGAGCGAGCCGATGCTCGGCCAGATCATGCAGCAGACGCTGCGACGGCTCGGGATCGAGGACCGGCGGGTGCGGGTCAGCGCGCTCGACCCGGTGTTCGTGCGCGAGCTGATCATGGTCGAGGGCATGACCGAGCACGGCTCGTACATGTCGCCGCTGGTGCGCGACTGCCACGAGCGTCTGGCGCACGGCATCGTCGGGTCGGGCATCGAGCGCGTGTTCTTCCTGCGCGGCGAAGGGCTAGGCCGGAATTTCCGCGACGAGACGCACATGGCGCGTCTGGCGGCGGAACGCGGCTACGCGGTGGTGTCGCCTGCGGGACTGGGCCTGGAGGGGCAGATCGCGCTGATGCGCGACGCGCGGCTCGTAGCCGGCGTGATGGGTGCCGCGATGACCAATCTGATCTATGCAGCCCCAGGGTGCCGCGCGGCGCTCTTCGCGCCGGCGGGCATGCCCGACACCTTCTTCTGGTTCATCGCCAACCTGTTTGGGCTGGCCTACCGGGAGATCCGCTGCGCGCAGTCGGGTCCGGGGGACTGGAACCGTCCGCTCGATGTTGGCTTCCGCAGCTTTCGCCGGGTGCTGGACCATGAGGTCTCACATCTGCGACGAGCGCCGGATCGGGCGACGTAGGATCTTGATCGCCGACGGAACTAGAACTGGAGCGCCGCGGCGGGAGCTCGGATCCGCGCACTCTCGGAGGGCCGGTTCGGCTCGAAGACGGAATGTTCGCCGGGCAGCGGCCTGAAAGCGGCGCCGAGGCCGTTGATCGTCTCGGCACCTCCGAGATAGAGCAGGCCACCCGTGGTCAGGCGCGACGCGAGCATGTCCAGCACGCGCGCCTTGGTCGGCGCGTCGAAGTAGATCAGCACGTTTCGGCAGAGGATCACGTCGAAGCGGCCGAGCGGCGACGGGTCGCAGAGCAGGTTCCATTCCCTGAACTCGGCCATGTCGCGGATCGGCTTGATCAGCCGCCAGCCAGCCGCGTCCTTGGTGAAATACTTGATCAGCATGCGCGCCGGCAGGCCGCGCTGCACCTCGAACTGGGTGTAGCAACCTTCCCGCGCGCGCGAGAGCGTCCCCCGCGCGATGTCGGTACCGAGGATCTGCACCGGCCGTCCCTTCAGCGCCGGCCCCATCTCGCTGACGAGCATCGCCAGCGAGTAGGCTTCCTGGCCGGTCGATGCGGCGGCGGACCAGACGCGAAGCGGCAGGCCCGGCGCTCGCTCCGCATGCAGCCGCGGCAGACCGTGCGCTCGCAGGTGCTCGAACGGCTTGGCGTCGCGAAAGAACAGCGTCTCGTTGGTGGTCAGCGCCTCGACCACCTCGTCCTGCAGAACCCGGTCGGTGCGGAGCCGCGGGATCAGCGCCGTGTAGTCGCGCACGCCCAGCCGAGTCACAAGCGTCGCGAGGCGGGTCTCGACCAGGTAGGCCTTCTCCGGACCGAGCGCCAGGCCGGACCGCAGCTTCACCAGGGCGGCGATCTCGGCGAAGGCGCTCATGATCGGCAGCCCAGCATCTGCATGACCTTGGCTGCGAGCTCCTCGATCGGCATGACGGCGTGGCACAGGCCCGCCCGCGCGACCGCGCCCGGCATGCCCCAGACGACGCTGCTGGCTTCGTCCTGCGCGAGGATGCAGCCGCCCGCCTCCAGGAGCGTCCGGCTGCCGCGAAGACCGTCCTGTCCCATGCCCGTGAGGATGATCGCGAGCACCCGTCCCGCGCAGGCGGTCGATGCGCTGCGCAGCATCGTATCGACGGCGGGACGGCAGGAGTTCTCCGGCGCGTCATCGCTGAGGCGGGTGCGCAGGCCCTGCTCGGTGGCCTGGATCGTCAGGTGCCGGTCACCGGGCGCGATCAGGATACGATCCGGTAGCAGCGGCTCGTTCTCACCCGCTTCCTGGCAGCAGCGCGCGCCGAGCCGGTTGATGTGCTCGGCGAGGCTTCGTGTGAACAGCGGGGGCATGTGCTGCGTCACGATGATCGGAACCGGCAGCGGCCTGGTCAGCGCTCGGAACAAGGAGAACAGCGCCTGCGGGCCACCTGTGGAGCTGCCGACCGCGAGCAGCAGCGGCGGCCGGCTCGAAGCCGGGCGCAGGGCGATGCCGGAAGCCGACGCGCCGGCGCTGCCGGAGGCCGCCGGCGGTCTTGCGCCGTGGCTGCCGCCATGGCGTCGCAACCTGGCCTGTCCCTTGACCTTCGCCAGGATCTCGCGCGCGAAGTCCTCCGTCTGCCGTGCCGCCGGCTTGGGCACGTAGTCGGCGGCTCCGGCCTGCAAGGCCTGCATGGCGATCGCGCCGCCCAGCGTGGTCAGTGCCGAGGCCATGATGACGCGCACGCTCGGGTCGATCCTGAGCAGCAGCGGCAGCGCCGTCAGTCCATCCATCACCGGCATCTCGACATCGAGCACGACCACGTCAATGCCGCCGCGCTTGAGGATCTCGGCGGCCTTCTCGCCGTCGGCGGCGACGCCCGCGACCTCGATCCTCGGGTCGCTCCGCAGGATCCGGGAGATCGCCGAGCGGATCGTAAAGGAGTCGTCGCAGACCAGCACGCGGACCGGAGCGGTCACGCTCTTGGTTTCGATCAGGTTCATGACGCTCAAGCGTCCGGATCGAGCAGACCGAGCTGCTCCAGCTTGCCGAGCAGGATCGCGTCATCGAACGGCTTCATGATGTATTCCTGGGCGCCGGCCGCCATCGCCAAGACGATGAAGTCCAGCTCGTTCTCGGTGGTGCACAGGATCACCGACGGCTCGTCGGCCCCGAACTCACGGCGCAGCGCGCTCAGGCACTCGATGCCGTTCATGATCGGCATGTTCCAGTCCAGCAGCACCGCGTCCGGGCGCTGGCGCCGGACACGCTGCAGCGCCTCGGCACCGTCGCATGCTTCATCCACGCCGAACCCTGCCTGCTCGAGGATGCGTCGCGCGATCCTGCGCACGACGCGGCTGTCATCGACCACCAGGACGCGCCGGGGGATGCCTGCGGGCGGTGGCGGAAGCGCGTTGCGATTCATCACGCGGCCGACTTCTCGAGGAAGAGCAGCCGGCCGATGTCGAGCACCACCATCAACCGCTCCGGCAGGCGAAAGATGCCGCGGCCGAACTCGATCCATGCGGCGCCGAGCGTCGGCGGCGGTGCTTCGAGCTCGTTCAGGTCCAGCGTCAGCACTTCGAGCGCCTGGTCGACGAGCAGGGCGTAGCCGCCGCCTGCCTCCTCGCAGACGACGGCGATCGGCTTGCTGCCGATCGCGGCCGGCGGCAGCGAGAGGCGCCGGCGCAGGTCGATGGCGGTGACGATCCGGCCGCGCAGGTTGATGTTCCCGGCGATCTCCGGCGGCGACAGCGGGATGCGGGTGACGACGCTGTCGCAGATCACGTCGCGCACGGCCAGCACCGGCACGCCGCAGAGCTGCCCGTGCACCATCAGGGTCAGAAAGCCCTGCTCGCATCTCTCCAGCGCGGAGGCGCCGGCATCGACTTGGCTTTTCATGGTCACGGTGTTCCGATCAGACGGCCACTTGATACGACAGGCACTGCTCAAGACTGGTCAGCAGCGCCTCGCGCTCGAACTTGCGGATGTAGTCGGTGAAGCCGGCATCGCGGCCGGCCTGCACGTCGTCCGACCCGCTCAGGGCAAGCATCGGCAGATCGGCCCAGCTTCCGCCTTCACGCACCTTGCGGGCGAAGCTGTAGCCGTCCATCCCGGGCATCTCGATGTCGGAGACGATGGCATCGAAGCGGCGGCCGGCATCGCGCAGCGCGAGCGCCTTCTCGGCGGTGCCGGCTGTGGTGACCTCGTATCCGGCGGCCGACAGGCTGGGGACCAGCAGGTTGCGGAAGAAGTCGCTGTCCTCGACCACGAGCACCCTGGAGCGGCCCTTGCGCTGGCCGGCGGGCTGGAACCAGCTCCGCGACGCCTGCGTCAGCCAATAGCCGGCGTCGACGATCTCGGTGGCGCGGGCGGCGATGATCGCGGTGCCGAGCAGGCCCTCGCGGTCGCTCGCGATCTCGATCTGCATGTCGTCGCTGACGACGTCGAGGATCTCGTCGACCATGAGGCCGATATGCTGGTCGCCGTCGCTGATCACCAGCACCGGCTGGATCTCGCTGCACTGGTTGATGTGCGGATCAAGTGCCACCAGCGGCATCAGGCCGCCGCGATACTGCGTCACCAGGCGCGATCCGGTGAGCTCCAGCCGGCCGCGCGGGATCATCTCCAGACGGGCGATCAGCGCCAGCGGCAATGCCTTCTGCGCGCCGCCACCGGCGCGGACCAGGAGCAGGTCGCGCCGCTCGTCCTCCGCGGACGTGGTCTCGATCTGGCGCGCGCTGACATCCGCACCGGCGCCGAGCCCGCTCTCGCGCGCGATGCCGAGCGGGTCCAGGATCATGATCACCGATCCGTCACCGAGGATGGTGTTGCCGCTGAACAGCGGGATGTGGCGGATCACCGGTGCCACCGGCTTGACCACGATCTCCTCGGTGTCGAACACCTGCTCCACGATCAGGCCGAGGCGGCGGGTGCCGACCGAGACCACGACCACGATCTTCTCGGCGACCGCTGCGGCGTTTCCGTCGCCGACCAGGCGCAGGATGCGCGACATCGACACCAGCGGCAGCAGCCGGTCGCGCAGACGCAGAACCTGCGCCCCGTCGATCGTCTCCAGCACCATGTCGGGCTGCGCGCCGGGAAGCACGATCTCGACGACGCAGATCTGCGGGATGGCGAAGCGCTCCCCGGCGGTGCCGACGATCAGGGCCGAGACGATGGCGAGCGTCAGCGGGATCTTGATCAGGAACTGCGAGCCGCGCCCGAGCTTGCTGTGCAGGTCGATCGTGCCGTTGATGCGCTCGATGTTGGTCTTGACCACGTCCATGCCGACGCCGCGCCCAGAGACCGAGGTCACCGCGGCAGCAGTGGAGAAGCCGGCGTGGAAGATGAAGCGACGGATCTCGTCCTCGCTCATGCGCCGCAGCTTGTCCTCGCTGACCAAGCCCTGGGAGACGGCTCTGGCGCCGATCCGGGTAAGGTCCATGCCGCGGCCGTCGTCGCTGATCTCGATGACGACGTGGCCGCCTTCATGCCGGGCGGCGAGGGTGATGGTGCCGGCCTCCGGCTTGCCGATCTTGCGGCGCTCCGCCGGCAGTTCGAGGCCGTGATCGGCGCTGTTGCGGATCATGTGGGTGAGCGGATCCTTGATCAGCTCCAGCACCTGACGGTCGAGCTCGGTCTCGGCGCCGCGCGTCACCAGTTCGATCTTCTTGCCGAGATCGTGCGCGAGGTCGCGAACCAGCCGCGGCAGCGTGTTCCAGGCAGTGCCGATCGGCTGCATGCGCGTCTTCATGACGCCCTCCTGCAGGTCGGAGGTGAGCTGGGACAGGCGCTGCATCGGCGTGGCTAGGCTGGTCTCGTGGCTGTCCTGCGCCGCACCGGGCTCGCGGTGGCCGCTGCGCATGATCTGCAGCAGCTGGTTGCGCGTCAGCACCAGCTCGCTGACCAGCGTCATCAGGTTCTCGAGCATGTCGACGGCGACGCGGATGGTCTGGCTCCTGCCGGGCGTATCCGCATGGGCGGCCTCCGCCTGGCTCTGCCCGGACTGCGCGTCGCTCGCGTCGGACGCTGCGGCCGGCTCCCTGGTCTGCGCCCGAGCATCCGGTGGGCGAGACGCCGAGGGGGGCGTGCCGGCAGCCGCGGCGGCTTTCGCCGGGATACGGCCCTCGGCAAGATCGTTCAGCGCCGCAATCAGCGCGGTGTCGTCGCCGACGGGCTCGTCCAGCCCGCGGTTCAGCGTATCGACGATCAGCCGGATCCGGTCGATCGCCGCCAGCACCAGGCCGATCCCCTCGGAGTCGATGCGCAGCGCCCGGTTGCGCAGCTTGTCCAGCACGGTTTCCGCCGCGTGCGCCACCTTCTCCAGCCGGCAGAGCCCGAGAAAGCCGCATGTGCCCTTGATCGTGTGCACCAATCGGAAGATCAGGGACAGCGTCTGCTGATCATCCGGCGCGCGCTCCAGCCTGACCAGCGCAAGGTCGAGCTCGGAGAGGCTCTCCAGGGTCTCGGTCACAAAATCGGCGAGCAGGTCGTCCAAGCCGGAGCTCCATGCGTTAGGATGGCATCGCGCCTGCCTAGCATCGGCGAGTGACTTGAAGATTCGGTAAACGAGGGGGAAGCCGTTGCAGGAGCCTTACAGGTCGCTGATCGAGCCCGGGCAGTGGGTCGTGCATCCCGCGCATCCGGAGTGGGGTGCGGGTCAGGTGCAGTCGGCGATCGGTGCGCGGGTGACGATCAACTTCGAGCACCGCGGCAAGATGCTGATCAACGCGGCCCTGGTCGATCTCGAGATCGAGCCTTCATGAACGGCGATACGCGATGACGGGATCCACGGCACCGATGATCGATCCGTTCGGCCGCCAAATCCGTTACCTTCGCGTCTCGGTGACGGATCGTTGCGACATGCGCTGCGTCTACTGCATGGCCGAGGATATGACGTTCCTGCCGAAGCCGGAGGTGCTGGAGTTCCACGAGCTCGAGCGACTGTGCGACGCGTTCATCGACACCGGAGTCCGGCGCATCCGCATCACAGGCGGCGAGCCGCTGGTGCGGCGCGGGGTGACGGAGTTCATTGCCCGCCTCGGCAGGTCGCTTGGAGGCGAGGCCGAACAGCCGGGCCTCGACGAGGTGACTCTCACCACCAATGGCAGCCGGCTCGCGCAACATGCGCAGGCCTTGCGCGAGGCCGGCGTGCGTCGCATCAACGTCAGCCTCGACACGCTCGATCCCGGCCGCTTCGCCGCCATCACCAGAGTCGGGCGGCTGGAGCGCACCCTGGAGGGCGTGCGTGCCGCGCGCGAGGCCGGCCTCGCGGTGCGGATCAACACGGTGGCGATGCGCGACGTCAACGAGGACGATTTCGATGCGCTGATCGTCTGGTGCGGCCGGATCGGCGCCGACCTTTGCCTGATCGAGACCATGCCGATGGGTGATGTCGGTGAAGACCGAACCGATCGTTATCTGCCGCTGTCGCTGGTGCGCGCGCGGCTGCGCCAGCGCTGGACGCTTCTGGACATACCCTACCGCACCGGTGGCCCGGCGCGTTACGTGCACGTCGCCGAGACCGGACGCAGGATCGGGTTCATCACGCCGATGACCCACGAGTTCTGCGGCAGCTGCAACCGGGTGCGCCTGAGCTGCACCGGCACGCTGTTCATGTGCCTAGGCCAGGACGATGCTGCCGATCTACGCGCGCCGCTGCGTGCCGGTGCCGACGAGGCAGGCCTGCGTCAGGCGATACGCGAGGCGATCGCCCGCAAGCCCAGGGGGCACGATTTCCTTATCGGGCCCGCGCAGCAGGCCCGCGGGCCTGCGCGGCACATGAGTGCCACCGGCGGATAGCGGCCTCAGTAGTCCTGCGGCGTCATCATCGGCGAAGTCGCCGCGGCGCCCGGCGCGAACTCCGAGCGCCGCGGGTCGGACCCGGTGTTGGCGGCCGAACTCGTGGTGCAGCCGCCGCCGGCGAGTGCGAGCAGGGCCATCGTGGCGGCGAGGACGCAGAGGGACAGGGGCCGCCCGGCCGGCCGAGGTATCAGCATCGCTGGAGCATCAGCATGATGGCGGCGGCGGCGCGGACTGCAGCAGGCTGTCGGAACGGTCCTCCAGCGCCACCGCGAGCGGGATCGTGAACTGCCCGGGCCTGAGCGGCTTCGGCTGGTCTGCCGAGGGCCCCCAGCCAGTCATCATCGCCAGGCGCAGCACCGTCCGGTGCGGCAGCGGCTCGCTGAGTGCCGCGAGTGCCGTGGCGAACAGGGCGCGCGAGGCGATGCGCCGGTCCCGCAGCATCACGGCGTTGCCTTCGCCCGCCGCGCGCAGGTCGCGCAGCAACGCCAGCGGGTCGCGGTAGGCCAGCGCGATCTCGTCCGCGTCGGCTACCGGCAGTGCGAAGCCGGCCCGCTGCAGCAGCCCGGCGCAGTCGCGCAGCTCGGGAAACGGCGAGACGCGCGGCGAGGCGCCGCCGGACACCTCCATCTCCGCGCGCAGCAACGCCGTGCGCAGGTCAGACAGGGTCGGCAGCACCGGCATGCTGGCCAGGAACAGTCCGTCCGGCTTCAATGCGTGGCGAAGCTGGAGCAGGGTGCCCGGTAGGTCGTTGATCCAGTGCAGCGACAGGCTGGCCACGATCAGGTCGAAGCTGGCCGGCGCGAAGGGAAGCCACTCCTCCTCGACGACCACCGACGCGCCGCCGGAACGCGCCAGCATCGCGGCCGAGAGGTCGCAGCACACGGTCTCGATGCCGCGCGCACGCAGCGCCGGCGCCACCGATCCGCGGCCACCGAGATCGAGCGCGCGGGTGAAGCGACGCGTGACGTCGTCGAGCCGGTCGAGGAGCCGCTCGGAAGCGGCGTCGAGGATGCCGGTGACCGAACCGACGGTCGCGGCGGCGCGGTCACGGTGCCGGCGCACCGCCTCGCGATCGAAGATGACGCTGTCGTCCATGCACGGCATTTGCATGGCCGAAGCCGGTTTGCCAAGGGCAACGCGACGATTGCATCTTCACCCGTTACATCCTATGGTTGTCCTATGCAACTGACGCGCGACGGAATGACGGAGCTGGCGGGCTGGAGCGGACGTCTGCTGCTCGATCTCGTGCTGCCGCCGCAATGCCCGACCTGCGATGCGATCGTGAACGCCGCCGGGCGGTTCTGCCCGGCCTGCTTCAGGCGGGCTGATTTCATTGTCGAACCTTGCTGCCGGCGATGCGGCGTGGGCTTTGCCAGCAGCGGCGAGGCGGGTCTGGCGCATGTCTGCCCGGGCTGCCTGGAGCAGCCGCCGGTGTGGAACCGCGCGCGCGCCGCGCTCAGCTACGACGACTTCTCCAAGCAGATCATCCTGCCGCTCAAATATGCCGATCGCACCGAGAACGCGCGCTTCCTGGCGCCGCACATGGCGCGCGCCGGCGCGTCGCTGCTGCGCGACGCCGACCTGCTGCTGCCGGTGCCGCTGCACCGGCGTCGGCTGTTCAGCCGGCGCTACAACCAGGCCGCGCTGCTGGCCCTCCAGATCGGCCGGCTCGCCGGGTGCGAGGTGATGGTGGACGCGCTGGTGCGTATCCGGCCGACGCGCAGCCTTGCCGCCTGCGCCGCGGCCGATCGAGCCGCGGTGATCCGCGGCGCGATCGCCTGCCGCCCGGCCAGGCTGCAGCGGCTGGAGGGACGCCGCGTGGTGCTGGTCGACGACGTGCTGACCACCGGATCGACCGCCTCTGCCTGCACGCTGGTGCTGCTGGAGGCCGGTGCGGCGAGCGTGGACCTGCTGGTCGCGGCGCGCGCGGCGCGCGCGGTGCATTGACCCTTGCGCCGCGGACCGGTCATCACAACCCTATGACCATCGTGGCGACTTGGAC
>CAXTNV010000086.1:0-15290 GCA_964245755.1 uncultured Acetobacteraceae bacterium
CTAGAGCGTAACGGTAAGGGCGCGCGACCGAGCCGGCCCGGCGCCGGTCTCTCCCGACCCGCAGATCAAGCCGGTCCGGGCAGGATCGGGCGCTTGTCCGGAGCGGCTGGCCGCGGGAAGCTCGGCGGCGGGTTCTTCTGCAGCAGCGACAACGCCTCCTCCACCGCGCGTTCCAGCTGGGGATCGTGTCCCTTGCGGATCTGCTCCGGATCGGCGGCCACCTCGATGTCCGGCGGGATGCCGATGTTCTCGACCTCCCATTGCCCGCGCGTGCCGTAGATCGCCCAGCGCGGTGCGGTGACGGTGCCTCCGTCCATCAGCTTCGGGTAGCCGCCGATGCCGACCAGGCCTCCCCAGGTGCGCTCGCCCACCAGCGGCCCGACCTTGTTCTTGCGGAACAGCCAAGGCAGGGCGTCGCCGCCCGAGCCGGACATCTCGTTGATGATCATCACCTTCGGCCCGAAGATCGACTGGGCCGGCTCCACGAGCGCCTCTCCCTCACGCGTCTCGTTGACCATCTGCGGGGTTCGCCGAAGCTGGTCGACGATGTAGTCGGCGATGTCGCCGCCATGGTTGAAGCGCTCGTCGATCACCGCGGCCTGGTGGCCGACCTGCGCGAAGTAGTAGCGGTTGAAGTTGGCAAAGCCGCCGCCCGCGGTGTCCGGCAGGTAGACATAGGCGACCTTGCCGCCGGACAGCCGATCGACCGTGTGGCGGTTCTGCTCCATCCAGGATCTAAGGCGCAGGGCGGTCTCGCTCGCCACCGGCACCACCGTCACCTGCCGCGCTCCCTTGCCGTCGGCGGTCGGTCCCACCGTCAGCACGGTGCGCTTGTCGGCCAGGCCGTCGAACGCCGCGTAGAGCTCGCGGTCCACGGACACCGGGCGGCCGTTCACCGCGAGCAGGAATTCGCCGTCCTTCACCTGGATCCCCGGCTGGCTCAGCGGCGCCACCAGCTTCGGGTTCCAGTTCTCGCCCTGCAGGATGCGGGTGATCCTCCAGTGGCCACCCGACACGGCGTAGTCGGCGCCGAGCAGCCCGACCCGGGCCTTGGGCTGGCCGGGCAGGTCGCCGCCGCGGATGAAGGTGTGGCCGACCGCGATGTGGCCGGTCATCTCCTGGAACAGGACGTTGAGGTCCTGACGCGCGCCGAGTGCCGCCAGGAACGGCGCGTAGGTGCGGATCGCCGCCTGCTCGTCGAGGCCGTGCAGATGCGGGTCGTAGAAGAAGTCGCGCTCGATGCGCCAGGCCTCGAAGAACATCTGCCGCCATTCGGCGCGTGGATCCACCCAGATCGAGACCTGGTCCAGCTTCAGCGTGTGCTGCGCGTCCTTGCTCTCCGGCTTGAGCGGCGCGTCCGCCGGCGCCACGATCCAGTCGTCCTTGCGTTCCAGCAGCATGCGCGAGCCGTCGGCCGATACCGAGAAGCTGCCCGCCTTCACCCCGTCCGCCAGCGCCTTGTTCTCGCGCTTCTTGAGATCGAACCGCGACAGGGTCTGCGGCGGCTCGTCCTCGTCACGATCCTGGAGCTCCTCGTCGGTGCGGGCCGGCGGCTTGGTCAGGGTGTACACCACGCCTTCCTTGCCGACTTCCAGCCCGGCGAAGTTGGCGCGCTCGATCGGCAGCGCCACGATGCGCTGGTCCAGCCCGTCGAGATCGATCGTCACCCGGGCCGGTGGTGGCGCGGCGGCGTGCGGCTTGGCCGGGTCCGCGTCGGCTCGCGGGTCGGACGCGACATCGGATGTCGCGTCGGGCGCCGGATCAGGGCCGGTCGCGTCGTGGCTCGGATGGTCGCTGGCTGTCCTGGGACCGGGACGCGGCTCCTCGGACGCGCCTTCCTCGTCGCTCTGCGGCGCGATCGGCGATGGCAGGTCCTTGCGCAGCACCAGCACGTAGACGGCGCCGTCCACCGCACGCCCCAGGGAGGACATGTCGAGCCAGCCGGCACCGAGCCCGACGCTGGTGCTGGCCGTGAAGTAGAGGTACTTGCCGTTGCGGTCGAAGCGGGGGAACGCCACGTCGCTCAGCCCGTCGGTCAGTTGCGTCGCCCTGCCGGCGTCGAGGGAGTAGGCGAAGGCTGCGTGCAGGTGGTTGGGCAGCTGCTTGGTGTAGGCGATCCAGCGGCTGTCGAACGACCAGGCGGGGTCGAAGCGGAAGAACGGCGTGTCGTAGCGGTCGACGTCGACCTTCACCGGCTTCGCCGCACCCGACAGATCGATCATCCAGAGGATCAGCCGCTTGTCGTAGTAGACGAGCTTCTTGGAGTCCGGCGACCAGTGGATGTCGTAGAAGAAGGAGCCGGGCTGGCCGAGCGGGATGGTGCGCACGTCGCCCAGCCCGTCGGCCGGGCGGATCCGCAGCGCATACTCGCCGGAATCGTCGGAGAAGTAGGCGACGCTGCGGCCGTCCGGCGATGGCGCCGGGTCACGGTCCGCGACACCTGGCGACTGGGTGAGGTTGCGGACGTCGCCCTTTTCGGCCGGCACCGACAGGATCTCGCCGCGCGCCTCGATCACCACCCGCTTGCCGGACGCGGTGATGCGCGCGTGCTCGATCTGGTCGGGCTTGACGACCTCGAAATGCGGACGCACCTGCGGCAGATCGGCATTCACGCTCACCGGGACGGCCTCGAGGCGGCCATCCTCGGTGTGGAACAGCTCAAGTCGCCCGAAATGGTCGATGACGATGCCGTCCGGGCCGGCCGAGGCGGAGGCCATCGAGAAGCCGTGCGCGTTGTCCACGACCCGGGTCAGGGCGCCGCCGGTGGGGTCGAACGCGTAGAGGGTGGTGGGGCCGTCGCGGTCGGACAGGAAGTAGACCTTGTCGCCGACCCACATCGGGTCGCGGTCGTTGCTGTTCGGGCGCGGGATCGGCGAGACGTGGGAGTCGCTCAGCCGGGCGATCCAGATCCGCGCCGTCTGGCCGCCGCGATAGCCTTTCCACGCCGGCTGCCACTGGCGGATCGGCGAGTAGGCGATCTGCTTGCCATCGGGCGAGAAGCTGCCTTCCTCGCCCGATGGCAGCGGCAGCAGCGACGGCACGCCCCCGTCGGCCGGCACGAGATAGAGCTGGTCGAGATCACGCGGCACGGCGCGCGGGCTGCGGAACAGGATCGAACGACCATCGGGCGTCCATCCGACCGCCTCATCGGCGCCAGGATGGAAGGTCAGCCGTTTCGGTTCGCCGCCCTCGGAGGGCACCACGTAGACATCGCTGTTGCCGTCATAGCGGCCGGTGAAGGCGATCCTGCTGCCGTCGGGCGAGAAGATCGGGTGGCTCAGCTGGCCCTCGCCGGTGACCAGCCGCTCGGCACGGCCGCCGGTGCGCGCAACGGTCCAGATCTCGCCGGCGTATTCGAAGGCGATGCTGATGCGCGACAGGGTCGGATGCTGCAGCAGCAGCGGCGCGGCCGCGGTGGAGGGCACCGGGCTGCCCGGAGCAGGAGCGGCCGGCTGTGCAAGGGCGGGCGCCGTCACGAGGAGTGACGCGCCGAGCATGACGAGACTGTTACGCACTGAGGTTCCTCACGACGGCCGGACCGGCAGGCAAAGTCCCAGGCGGTGAGACTGCTGACAAGCTTCTTGCGGAGGTGGTGGAGCAGGGCGGGTCTCGCCTCGCCGACGGGTCGAGACCGAGACGGCGAGGCCGCGGTGTCCGCCCGGCAGCCAGCGACCGCAGGTTTTCGTGATGCACGGAGCGGAGACAGGCGGTCCGACTTTCATGGAGAGCAGCATCTGAGGTAGGGCGACTAATGCCGGAGCACTCGACGACCCACACGAGCATGATGCAGCATGGGGCCAGCCCGCTCGCCCTGCTGCGCCCGCATTGGCGGGTGACGCTCGCCGCGTTTCTTGGCTGGTTCCTTGATGCCTTCGATCAGGTTGTCCTGCTGCTGGCGCTGCCCGACATCGGCCGCAGCCTCGGCGCCACTCTCACCGCGATGGGCCTCGTCATCACCGCGCAGAGCGTCGGTCGGGCGCTCGGCAACACCGGCTGGGGTTGGCTCGCCGACCGCTACGGTCGGAAGCTGACCTTCATGGCTGGCGTGATCTGGTTCGCGCTGTTCTCCGGCCTTTCCGGGCTTGCCTGGAGCTATGCCGCCATGGTGGTGATCCAGTTCCTGTTCGGCATTGGCTTCGGCGGTGAATGGACCGCTTCCGCCACCCTGCTGATGGAGACCGTGCCGGCACGCACACGGCCGCTCGCCTCCGCCTTCATGATGTCCGGCTACGAGGTCGGCTTCTTCGCGGCCGCCGTGGCCCAGGCGCTGATCCTGCCGCATTACGGCTGGCGCGCGCTGTTCTTCATAGGCATCGCGCCGGCCCTGCTCGCCATCTTCATCCGCATCGGGATCTCGGAGAGCCCGGTGTGGCTGAAGACACAGGCGGACCGCGGCCGCCAGGGTGCCGCGAGGCACAGAACCGCATCGCGCTTCCGGGTCACGCCGGCAGCACTGCAAGCGCTGCTGTTCATGGCGTTCCTGCAGTTCCAGAACGCGGCGATCTACAGCTTCTACCCAACGCTTCTGCGCACGGTGCATGGCTTCACGCCTGCATCGGTGTTTCCCGCAGTTGCGGCGTACTGCGCCGGCAGCCTCATCGGCAAGCCGCTCTGCGGCTGGGCAGCGACACGCTTCGGCGAGCGTGCGACGCTGCTGGTTTATCTCGGCATGACCGTGCTCGATATCATCCCGTTCGCATCGGGCGGCGGCACGCCGCTGCTGCTGATCGCGTCGTTCATCATGGGACTGTTCGGCAACAGCGTGTTCGCACTGGTGCCGAACTACCTGTCGCAGCGCTTCCCGTCGCGCGTTCGCTCGCTCGGCATGGGTCTCAGCTACGCCCTCGCCTCGGCAGGCAACGGCGTGGCCGGGTTCCTGGTGCCGTGGGGCGGCACGATGCTGGGGCTCGCCCGTTCGATCGAGATCTGCGTCATCGGCGGATCGCTGATCGTCGGCGCGATCGCGGCTCGCCAGCCGGTCGACCTCCCTGGAGCACACATGGAGGGTGATGAAGCCTGACGCCGTCGTCTCGTTATCAATTCAACCGCGACCGGTTCGGCGTGAGATCCGATGACGGCGGCCGCGCTCCCGGAGGATCAGGCCAGGCCGATCCTCGGATGCCGCGCTGGGACGTGGCCGGTGTTCGGGAGCGCGACTCGAAGAGTCCGCGCTCGCTCGCCGGCTCATCTCCCATCGCGATCCGCATGACCTTGCGGCCGCACGGATCAGGTCGGTCGGGCGCTTCCTTCTCCGGCGCATGCCTGATCAGCAACGATCCGGCTGGAGCACGCCTCTGGGATGGCCCGGCGCGACCGCCCACGTGACCAACCCGGCAGTTGGGATAGCTGCCGTCTCCGATCGATCCGATGCTGACGGAGACGGAGGAAACAGCACTGTTCTGACCCATGCTTCGCCTCAAGCTCGTGCGACATGGAGGTGAAGTGGCTGGCCAGTCGGACACTCCTTCAAAATGAAGCTGGGGCACTACCGGAAGATCCATGATCGCAAAAGACGCCGTCTGGCTCATCACCGGCTGTTTCAAGGGGCTCGGCCGCACGCTCGCCGAACAGGCACTTGCCGCCGGCTACCGCATTCTCGCCACGGCTAGACGCACGGCAGACATCGGTGATCTGGTCGAAGCACACGGCGATGCCGCGCTGGCGGTGGAACTCGACGTTACCGACGGCAGCCAGATCGCCGCGGCGATCACGGCGGCAGAAAATGTTCCGGAAGAGTAGACGTGCTTTTCTACAATGCCGGCTACGGCTATCTCGACGCGATCGAGGAGGGCGACGAGGCCGACGTTCGCACTTTGCTTGAGACCAACCTGTTCGGTTCGGTGAACCTTATCAAAGCCGTGCTGCTTGGCATGCGGGCACGCCGGCGCGGCCGCATCGTCAACGTCAGCTCGATTGGCGGTCTCTCGACCTATCCGGGCATCGGCTACTACCACATGGTCAAGTTCGCCGTTGAGGCGATGCCGACACACTGCCCAAGGAAGTGGCGCCGCTCGGTGTCGGTGTAACCGTGGTCACGCCGGGCGCATTCCGAACTGAGTTTCGCGGGCCGGAGTCGATCAAGCAGTCTGCCACGCGGATCGAGGATTACATCGACACCGCTGGCAAGGGACGAACAGAAACGCAGGCCGGGCACGGCAAACAGCAGGGTGATCCGGCACGTGGTGCTCGTGCGATCATCGCTGCGCTTGAGGCGGAGAAGTCACCGGTGCACCTCCTGATCGGTGGCGACGCGCTCGACCAGCTCCGCGTCAAGCTCGATGAGATGCTGATGCTGTTTGAGGACAACAGCCCGGACCTGAGCAGGTCGTCGTCCGGCACCAGCTCCAGGCGCCCGGCTGCGCATCTCTCCGGAAGCGACCGAGTGATTGCTGGAAACGGCGAGCATCTCGCGCAAATCGAGTGCCCCCGCTACATAAGCGCCAGATCCAGCACTTCCTGAGTCTCGACTACACGGACACGCCCGCGGCGTATGATGCGACGACGATGGCACAGTCCCGCTAGCTTGGCGGAGGCGCGCGCTTCGGATCGCAGCGGCGGCGTCCGACGGTCATTGCCTGCCGATCTTGCCAGCGATTGCATCCCGAACGACGGCTTCTCCGATTTGACCGGCAAGACCATGCTCCATACCGTGGCGCAGCCGGCTCAACTGACGGCAGAGGGGGAGGCCAGATCGATGCAAAAGGCTCGAGCCGCCGTGGCCGGAGCGATCATCTCGATCGTCTGCGCCGTACCAGGTCTTGCGGCTCCGTCGTCCTGCACCCTCTCCAACGCCTCGGTGCCGGCGGGTGCGAACATCACCGATCGTGCGGCGCCGTTCTTCATCGACACGGCCGGGCTCGACCTGAAAACCAGCCCGCCCACCCGCGATCCGGCGAGTCCGAGCTATCCACGCGCCACCGCACTCGCCGACGGCACGCTGCCGCCCTTGGGCATCGACGGCAATTTCATCATCGGGCCGACCCACGAGGCCGCGCCGCAAGCCATCAAGCACGCCGGCGTCCCGACCGGATCGACGCGTTCCTTCACCATGACCTCTACCGACGGCCAGATCTTCCGTCCCGGCCTGATCCGGGACGACGCGAACGGCTGCCGCAACGAAGCCGTCAACACCGCCTCCACTGCGTCCGGCGATCGCTCCAACCTGTTGGTTTCCGCGAGCCACGCGGGCATCTGGACGCGCACGGTGGACGTCTACGTCCCTGCGCAGTACCGGCCAGGCAGCGTCGCGCCTTTCATCGTCTTCGGCGATGGCGGCCCGGCCAGCTTCTTCAAGGAGCAGCTCCTGTTCGACGTGCTCGACAATCTCATCCACGAGCGGCGTCTGCCGCCGATGATCGCGATCGGCATCGGCGCCGGCGGACAGGACGCGCAAGGCAGCGAGCGCGGCCGCGAATACGATACCGTCTCCGGTGCCTACGCCGAGTGGGTCGAGCACGAGGTGCTGCCGCGGGTCGAGCGCAACGCACATGTCAGACTGACCAAGGACCCGGAAGGTCGCATGACGATGGGCTTCAGCTCGAGTGCCGCCGCGGCGTTCACGATGGCCTGGTTCCACCCCGAGCTCTACCATCGCGTGCTCGGCTACTCGCCCACGATGGTGAACCAGCAATGGCCGCATGACCCCGCACTTCCGGGCGGCGCCTGGGAGTATCACAGCGACTGGACCGGTCCGAAGCCTCCTTCACTCGCCATCAACGGCAAGGCCATCACGCAGGCGACGATGTCGGACGGGATCCCGCTGATCCCGAACACGCCGCGCAAGCCGATCCGCTACTGGTTCGAGGCCGGGGACCGCGATCTCTTCTACTATGCCGGCGGCCTGGCGGACGGCATGCACGACTGGACCCTGGCAAACGAGCGCATGGCATCTGTCCTCGCCGCAAAGGGATACCACTACCAGTTCGTCTTCTCGCGCAACGCCAAACACGTCGACGACCCGACCGAGGCGCAGACCCTGCCGGAAGCCCTCGAGTGGGTGTGGAAAGGCTACAGGCCATCTCGTGCAGGGGCTCGATCCTCCACGCCCTGAGCAGCCGGGATGCCCGCCGTGCCTCCTCCCGCACCAGCCGGCCCTCGATCAGGTCACTGCAACGCGGGCGCCCGTGCAGCCGCCTGCGCGGCCGCAGCGGCGAGGTTTATCCGCGAGTAGACGCCGAACCCGGAGCCGTCATCCAGGAAGCCGCCCCCGGGCCCTTCGGTCGAGGTGAGGATCCCGTCCGCCTGCGCCAGCGTCAGCGAGGGGAACGCCGCCGTCAGGAGATTGCCGGCCTCCGGCGCCGCCTTCGAGACCTCTTCCCTGCCGACCGCGGTGTTCGCGTGCACGGTGGGCAAGCCATAGGTCATGGTTGCCTCGACCATCGCCTCGTTCGCTGCCTGGTGCTTGAAACGCCCTTGGTCCGCCGCGGCGCAGGCGGCGACGGGCATGCCGCACTGCTTGCTCAGAGCCTGGAGGATGTCCCGACGGGCGTTCGCCAGCGCCGTCCGGTAGTCTTGGATGGTCGTCGCGTGGCGCTTGGCGTGCCCGACATAAGCGGGATCGTTGGCGAGGAGATGAGCCAGATCGTAAAGCGCGAGCGTCCTGCCTCCGATCACATCCATCGCGTAGTGCGCGCCGATGATGATCCGGTCGTTGCCGTACTCCGCGGCCCGCGTCATCTGCTGCGCGTAGCGCGATGGAACCAGCAGCGCGAGAAGCACGGATCCGGCATATCCGTAGGTCGTGTGGCCGCTCGGAAACGAGGGGCTCGCGACGAGGTTCTGGGCCGGGCCCTTCAGGTAGTCGAGGTTCGTCGCGGGCATCTCGAAGTAGTCCTTTCCGGAGAACCGCCTCAGGGTCGGTTCCGTCTGGAACGGCCGCGAGTCGCCGTAGGGGTCGGCGCCGGCACTGCCGGCCGGGCGGCCGTAGGCTCGTCCGTACACGTCGGTCGTCCCGTTCTCCTCAGCGAGTATCGCCGCAGCGAGCGGAGACACGGGAGCCTTCCCGTCGGCCGTCGTGCTGGCGAAGAAGAACTTCGCCGCGTTGGAGTCCCGCTCGGTGGTCTCGTTGGTGTAGGCGATCAGGTTGGCCGTGGCCGGGGAGACGTTGGTGTACTGCTCGGCCGACCGATAATCCGCGTACTTGCGATAGGCGGGACCGAGCAGGGTGCCCAGCCCATCGGAGAGCTCGGCGAGGTCCCAGCCGGTGATGAACGCGTCGTGGAGCGCCCTCCGCTCCTGGTCGGCAAAGGATGTCAGGAGCGGCTGCCTGAGCGTCCCGGTCTGGATCCCGCCGGTGATCTGGAGGTTGGCGGCGAGCGCTGCCCTGCCGGAAGCGCTGTTCCGCAGCGTGGCAACCGGGGCGAGGCCGCGCAGCGCCGCGAGATTGGCCGCGGTCTGCGCACGGGCTCCGCATCCCTGGACCGTCAAGAGAGCCACGCACAACACCGAAAGGCTTGTCAGACGCATGCAGGCTCTCCCATGGACGGTTCCGTCAGATCTCGCGGCAGGGGTAGCAGTTCCGCCGAGGGTCTGCTTCCCGCGCCATGATGCCGCGAAGCCGGTCGTGACCGTGGGCCGGGCGTGGGCAGGCCGATGTCACGGAGCAGGTGGTTCTATTGACATGCGTGAAAACCCGCGCCTTGCTCGGGGATCGCCCAGGAGCGGGTCTTGCCTCATCGCCTCGACTTGAAAGGTCGCACCGCCGTGGTCACCGGAGCGGCCAGCGGCATCGGCCGCGCCCTCGCCGTGATCCTTGCAGAACGGGGCTGCCATCTCGCCCTCGCCGACATCGACGAACCTGGCATGGCGGAGACCGTACGCAGGCTCGAGGCGCGCGTCCGGGTCAGCGTCCACACGCTCGATGTCGCGGATCCGGTCCAGGTCGCAGGATTCCCGGAGGTCGTGTCGGGCGAGCATCCCGGCGTGGATCTGCTTGTCAACAACGCCGGTGTCGCGATCGGAGGGAGCTTCGAGGAGGTGTTGCTCGCCGATTTCGAGTGGCTCTTCTCGATCAATTTCTGGGGCACGGTACGAATGACACGCGCATTCCTGCCTCTGCTGAGGCGGAGCGACGATGCACGACTGGTGAACCTGTCGAGCATCTACGGCATGATCGCGCCTCCGGGCCAGGCCGCCTACGTCGCCAGCAAGTTTGCGGTCCGGGGCTTCTCGGAGTCGCTTCGCCACGAACTCGAGGCGACCACCGTCGGCGTGACCGTGGTGCATCCGGGCGGCGTCGCGACGGCCATCGTCCGCAATGCACGCCCACGGCCGGGAGACACACCCGACGAGGTGCAACGACAGCGACGTTCCATCGAAGCCAGGCTTCGTCTCTCGCCGGCCGTCGCCGCCAAGAGGATCATCGACGCCGTGCAACGGCGCCGGCCTCGCGTGCTGGTGGGCCTGGACGCCAGGATCGCCGCCACCGCCGAACGGATCGCTCCGGTGCGTCACTGGTCCCTGCTCGGCCGGAGCCTGCGGTGAGGCGGGGTTCCTCGCTGGCGCTGTGTGGCCTTGCGGCCCTGGGCGTCGCGGCGGCGGCCCTTGCGGGCTTCAGCGGCCGGACAGAGCGGCGAGTGGAAGCGGCGTTGCCGCCACAGGGCCGCTTCATCGACATAGACGGCAACCGCATCCACTACCTGGATGTGGGCTCCGGGCCCGCCATCCTCATGGTGCACGGCCTGGGTGGCCAGATGCGCAATTTCACCTACGGCCTGGTGGACAGGCTGAAGCACCGCTTTCGGGTCGTGGTCCTGGAGCGCCCGGGAGCGGGCTACTCCACGAGGGCACCGGGAGCCTCCGCCCGGCTCACCGTCCAGGCCGAGGTAGTGGCGCATTTCATCCAGACGCTGAGGATCGAGCGGCCCCTGCTGGTCGGCCACTCTCTGGGCGGAGCACTCGCGCTGGCGGTGGCGCTGCGGGCCCCCGAACTGGTGAGCGGGCTGGCACTGGTCTCACCCCTGACCCAGCCGCAGAACGCCCTGCCGAAGCCCTTCCGCAGCCTCGCCATCCGATCGCCGCTGGTTCGCCGGGCGGTGGCGTGGACGTTGGCCACGCCGCTCGCCATGCGCAGGAGCGCCATCGTGCTCGGCGAGCTGTTCGGCCCGGAGGCGGTTCCCGCAGATTTCGTCACCCGCGGCGGCGGGATGCTGGGACTGCGACCGAAGGCGTTCTATTCGACCTCGACGGACCTGATGGCGATCAGCGAGGACCTTCCAAGCCTCCACGCCCGGTATGCGACGCTCGATCTGCCAGCAGGCGTCCTGTTCGGCTCGGCGGATCGCATCCTCTCCGCCGACGTGCACGGGAGCCCGATGGTCAGCCAGGTTCCAGACCTCGTCTACGAACAACTGGAGGGTGCGGGTCACATGACTCCCATCACCCGCCCGGCCGAGGTCGCAGACTTCATCGCCCGCGTTCAGGCGAGGACCGCGACGGCCTGAGAGCGGCCCAGGGGCGCGCCAACTGGTCCTGGCTGGTCAAGATGCGGTCGAGCGGTCCGGGTCCGCACCGGCGGAGATGCTGCGCGCGACGGCCTGCAGCAGCGCGATGGATGCCACGCTGACCACGACGGTTTCGCACACGCCGGCGATCTCCTGCTTGACTTCGATGACGCCGTCTATGACGTCGGCAGCCCGCTTCTTGTCGATGATCCCTTTCTCGACAAGGAGGAGAATCAGGCCCTCGCAGAGCATAAGGGCCGCTTGACCATGGGGATCGGGAGCAGTTTCCATCGGACAGGATAGCGCCGATGCGCGGCCGATGTCGCTTACCCAGTTTAGTTCATCGCCGATCGTGCAGGCTGCCATGTCGGCGGGATTGCGGCGCGGGATGCGGGCGAGCGCACGTCGCAGCTCAACGGATGTCACGAGCGACACGTCGCACAAAAAAAGACGGCGGCACCCGAGGGTGCTGCCAAGTTCAGGGAGGAAACATCCAAGCAGGGGAGGGAGGACATCCTCTCGGCTGCCTAGTGACCCTAGCGTCCGAAGCCAGCACAGCTGCTAACCTGGACTGCTTTATCCTTCACCAGCGCGTGACCGCCGGCAAATTCGCGGCTTTGAAGTGGATCCGCAATCTTCTGGCCTCGCTCGCACGCTCTCCTTCCGAGGATCTGCTTTCGTGGTCGTAAATGCCCGGATCATGTCTTCTGGCTGGCGAGAAGGCTCGTCTCCCTGGCAAAGACGATGATCCGGTCGCGGCCTTCTGCCTTGGCCTGATACAGTGCGTTGTCAGCTCGGCCGATCAGCGACTTCCAGTCGTCGCAAGCATGCTCGTGCGCGACGCCGATGCTGCAGGTCACCTCGATGATCTCGCCGTCCACGCGAAACGGCTCGCCGCAGGCCGCGATGTCCAGGATGTGGATCCGGTCGACCTCGGGAACCTGCTCGGTCTCGAGCACGATCAAGATCTCCTCGCCGCCGTAGCGTCCGGCATATTCTCCGGGCTCCAGCGTCAACTTGAGGCGCCGCCCCATCTCCTTGAGGATCTCGTCACCGGTCAGGTGGCCGAAGCGGTCGTTGATCCGCTTGAAGTGATCGATGTCGAGCAGGCCGACCGCGATCTGCGAGAACCGGCCTTCCTCCCCGAGCGCGGCGACGAGCCGGGACTGTATTTCGCCACGCGTCAGCAGCCCGGTCAGGCTGTCAGTCGCCTGGGCCTCGCGGATCTCGGCGGTGCGAAGCTCGACCTCGCGCTGGAGCATCCGCCTCTGCCGCAGCAGGTAGCGGAACCTCAAGCGCAGGCCGGCATAGGCAGAGCCCAGCGCGGCCAGCACGTAGAGTACGATCAGCGGCCACCACAACCACCAGGGCTTCCTGACCCGCAGCACGACGGATACCGGCGCCGAGGCCTGATGGGTCAGCGGATCGTAGGCGACGAGATCGAACCGATGATGTCCCGGAGGCGCCGAAGGGTAGCGGGCGTAGCCGCTCGCGCTGTCGGCCCAGTTCTTGTCGACCCCCTCGAGGCGGTAGCGGAAGCGGATCACGCCGTCGGCGCGGAAGTCGAGCGAGCCGAACTGGATGACGAACGGCTCCTGCGTGTAGCGCACCGCACGCTCGCGGAACGCCGCCTCGCCGACGGTGACGGAGGTGATGACCGGCTTCAGGTTCTCCTTGATGAACAGCCGCACCGGGTCCAGCAGGTGCGACAGCCCCTGGCTGGTGCCGATCCACATCGAGCCATCGGCATCCTCCAGCAGGGCGCCCTGGTCCAGGTCGTCCCAGATCAGCCCCGCGTCGGTGGTCGCGGACACCCAGCGCTGCCCGTTGAACACCGAAACGCCATTGTCGGTGCCGGCCCAGAGCCAGCCCCGGCTGTCGACCAGCAGCGACACGATGCTGTTGGAGATGATGTCCGGCGGCTGGAACCTGGTGCTCGACACGATCCGGTCGCCATCGAGCTGCAAGCGGTAGAGCCCGCCGCCGGCGCCGCCGATCCAGATCACTCCTGCCCATCCCGCCGTCAGCGTCAGCGGCTCGAACTCGGCCTGCGGCCAATGCAGGCGGATGGAGACGATCGAACCGTCGGCATGGCGATGCAGCAGCGCCTGGCCGCGCAGCACCCAGAGGCTGTCATCTGCCCCGACGGCGGCCGTGGTCACCGCCCCGAACAGGGCTGCGACCGGCTGCGGCGTCGTCGGCATGGCGGCGCTGTCGACGCTGTAGACGCCCTTGTCCGTGATGAACCACAGCCGGGCGTTCGAGCCATGCAGGATCTGGCTGACCTGCGGCAACGGGTAGGAGGTGGTCTCTCCGGTGGCGAGCGTGATGCAGGCGACGGCGGTCGATCCTACGGACCGCCAAAGGTGGCCGAACCCATCCAGTGCGACCGAAAACGCCGCATGGGCGTAGTGCCGGTGCGCCAGCCTCAGTCCCGCAGGACCACCGACGGCGTCGACGCCACCGTCGGAAGCGACCCAGAGCGGCCCGCCCGGCTGACGAACCATCTGCCACAGCACGTCGTCGGACAGGCCGTCATGATGGTTCAGGTTCTCCCAGGCGCCGTAGCCCAGGGCCCGCATCACCCCGCGTCCGAGCACGGCGAGCCAGAGATCGCCCTGGCGGTCGAACATCAGCCTCAGGATCGGCACCGGCGGCAGCCCGTTCTCGGTGGCGAGCGTCTTCCAGCCTGAGGCACGACGGATCATGAGGCCGGCGGCGGACTGGGTCAGCAGCTCACCGGAGGGCGTCTGCGCCAACAGCAGGGTCTTCGGGTAGTTCGCGTAGCGTCCGCCCTGGTCCGGCAACAGCGACACGCCGACCTGGCTCGTCCTGGGATCGATGTCGACCAGGCGAGAAGCGGAGCGCGCCAGGACATGGCCCTCCCTCGTGAGCAACAGGGCCACCCAGTTATCGGAGGGCACGCCCTCCGAAGGGCCGAAGCAGCGTAGCGAGGCCGTGCCGAACCCGCAGATCGATCCGTCGGACCGCACCGTCCAGAGGGTCGGGCCGCGCGCGGCAAGCGGCGCCGGGTCCTGCAACGGGAGGCCCGGCTTGCGAAGCAGACCGTCGGCAAACTCGACCAGCGGCTGTTCGGTGTCGGTGCGCACGCGATACAAGGCGCCCTGGCCCGCGAACAAGGCGCCGCCATGCCATGCGACCAGATCGCCCACGCCGTCGTCGGGAATCAGCCCCACCCGCGAGACCGCGATCTGGAAGGTCAGGGCGGCCGGCGGGGTGTGCAGTCCGACCGGCCCGGTCGAGACGAAGATGCTGTGGGGATAGCGCACCATCAGCCGGCCGCGCGCGTCGAATGCGAGGCCGCTGGCGATGCCGCCCTCGGGCAGCCCCTGCTTAGGACCGAAGTTGAAGAAACGGCGTCCGTCGTAGGCGTAGAGCCCGTGCTCGGTGCAGGCGAACACATACCCGGAGCGGTCCTGGTGCAGGCAGGAGAACCAGGCGTTCGTCAGCCCTTCCGCCTTGCCGTAGGACTGGAACGCGATCTGTTGGGCCCGTGTCCGATGCCAGGCAAGGCTCGAGCACAGGAGGCTGAGCACGAGGATGAGGGCCAGCCGAGCCATGGCCGGAAGAGCACCAAGGATCATCCGCAGCGACACATTTCCACCCGGCACTCAAGAATGATACGGTTCCGACGCAATGATCTCGATTGAAGGATCGAGAATATCCACCGCATCGAGATCGAGAAAGCGCCTTCCCGCCTTGCAGCGGGAAGGCGAGGTGCGGCTGTCGGCATAGCAGCGGCCTCGGAAACAGTGAGTCCTCACCCCCAGTGATGGAAGATGTCGGGATCGTCATCGGCGACCCGCACCGCCGCGCCGGACCAGTGAT
>CAXTNV010000087.1:0-8187 GCA_964245755.1 uncultured Acetobacteraceae bacterium
GCTGCAGGTGGAGGGCGAGGTGGTCGCCTTCGCGCTGCTTGCTTGCCCACCGAAGCAGACGCCATTAAATGAGAATGATTATCATTAACAAGATTGTCGATCCACTTTCGCCGGAGCTCAAGATGGCTCGTCGCCCGATGTCCCACCGGCTTCGCCTCAGCCTCGCTGCGGCCTGCCTGGCGGCGGCTCCCTGGGGGGAGCAGGCCGGGGCGCAGGCCGGGGAGTCGCAGCCGGCTCCCGACACCACCACGCAGCCGAGCCCGAGCCCAGGCGGGTCCGGCAGCGCCGGCCAGTCCGGGGCCTCGCCCGGCGAGCCCGGCTTCACCACGCAGCTCTTCGCCGCCTCGCGCAGCAACCTGCTCGGCGACCTTTGGGGCGTGCGGCCGAAGCTCGGCAGCTACGGCGTCTCGCTGGGCCTGCAGGAGACCAGCGAGGTGTTCGGCAACGTCACCGGCGGCATCCACCGCGGCGCCGACTATGACGGGTTGACCCAGCTCAGCCTGGGTGTCGATACCGGCCGCGCTTTCGGCTGGCAGGGGGGCACCTTCAACATCACCGCGTTCCAGATCCACGGCCGCAATCTGAGCACGGACGATCTCGACAGCCTGCAGACCGCGAGCGGCATCGAGGCACAGCCCTCCACCCGCCTGTGGGAGATCTGGTACCAGCAGTCCATGCTCGACGGGAAGCTCGACGTGAAGCTCGGCCAGCAGAGCCTGGATCAGGAATTCATCGACAGCACCGGTTCGGGGCTTTTCATCAACACGGCGATGGGCTGGCCGCTGACCCCCTCGGTCGACCAGTATGCGGGCGGACCGGCCTACCCGCTGTCCTCGCTCGGCGTGCGCCTGCGGGCGCAGCCGGTGGACAACCTGACCCTGCTGGCCGGCGTGTTCGACGACAACCCGCCGGGCGGCAGCTTCAGCGACGACAGCCAGGTGCGCGGTGCCGCGCAGTCCGGCACGGCGTTCAACCTCGGCACCGGCGCACTGGCGATCGCCGAGATCCAGTACGTGATCAACCAGCCTTCGCCGGGCCAGATAGATCGCGACTCCGGCAGCGGCGGCAGGAGCGGTGGCCTGCCCGGGGTCTACAAGCTCGGGGCCTGGTTCGACAGCGGGGCGTTTCCGGACCAACGCTTCGACGCGAACGGCATCTCGCTGGCGAGCCCCGACAGCACCGGCGACCCGAGGATGCGAAACGACGACTGGAGCGTCTACGGCGTGTTCGACCAGATGCTGTGGCGACCGGCGCCGGACGGCGCGCGCGCGGTCGGCATCTTCGCCCGCATCATGGGCGCCCCCGGCGACCGCAACCTGGCCAGCTTCAGCATCAATGCCGGGATCACCCTGAAGGCGCCGCTGCCGGGCCGCGACGGCGACAGCTTCGGCATCGGCTACGGGCTGGCGAAGATCAGCGACCGGGCGACCGAGCTCGACTCCGACCAGGCGCAGTTCGGCAATCCGGTTCCGGTGCGGTCCAGCGAGAGCTTCATCGAGATCACCTATCAGGCGCAGCTGGCGCCGTGGCTGGCGCTGCAGCCGGACTTCCAATACCTCTTCACGCCCTCCGGCGGGGTTCAGGATCCCGATGACGCGGCGCGGCGCATCGGCAACGAGGCCGTCTTCGGCCTGCGCACCAATATCACTTTCTAGACGCCGATCCGCGCTTGAACCGACTGGACGCTTCCAAATGCGAGTAACTCGCGCTATCAACACGTCTCGGTCGAACCAGACTTCCTCGAACTTCTTCGTGCCTCGGAGCCCGCCTTCCATGACATGTGCCACCCGACCCCTGGCGCATCGCACGGCCGCGATCGGGATCTGCCTGCTCGGCCTGTGCGCCGGCGCGGCGCGTGCCACGGAACTGCCGTCGCACGGCTTCCTCGAGACGGTGCGCCGCCACACCGTATTGACCTCCACCGTGCCCGGCAACGGCGACCAGAACCCCTACGCGGTGGTCGTGGTCCCGGTTTCCGCCGGCAAGCTGGCCAAGGACGACGTGCTGGTCAGCAACTTCAACAACAGCGGCAACCTGCAGGGCCTCGGCACCACCATCGTCGACTACCATCCCGCCAGCAAGCAGCTGAGCCTGTTCGCCAGCCTGCCGCGCCATCTGCCGCAGTGCCCTGGCGGCGTCGGCCTGACCACGGCGATGACGGCGCTTCGCTCCGGCTGGGTGATCGTGGGCAGCCTGCCGAGCCAGGACGGCACCACGGCAAGCAAGGGCGCCGGCTGCCTGCTGCTGCTCGACGCCCAGGGCAAGCTGGCGGGCGCCCTCACCGACCCGGCGATCAACGGGCCGTGGGGCAACATGGCGGTGATCGATCGCGGCGATTCCGCGACGCTGTTCGTCAGCAACACCGGCTTCGGCGTGAGCGCGCCCGGGCAGGCCGTGGTGAACAAGGCGACGGTGCTGCGACTGGAGCTCTCGATACCGGCCGGGCAGGCGCCGCGCATCACCGCCCAGACGGTGGTCGCCGACGGGTTCGGCGAGCAGGCAGACAAGGACGTGTTCATCGTCGGCCCGACCGGCTTGGTGCTGGGAGCCGACGGGACGCTGTACGTGTCGGACGCCATCGGCAACAGCATCCGGGCGATCGACGACGCCACGACCCGCACCGGCAGCGCCGGCCTGGGCCGCGAGCTGACACAGGGCGGCTTCCTGAAGCGGCCGCTGGCCCTGGCGCGGGCACCCAACGGCCACCTGATCGCGGTCAACGGGTTGAACGGCCAGGCGGTCGAGCTAGATCCAGCCGATGGACACCAGCTCTACGCGCAGTGGATCGACCCCAACAAGGCGCAGACGCCACCGGGCTCCGGCGACCTGTTCGGCATCGCCATGACACCGACGGGCGACGGCTTCTACTACGTGGAAGACGAGATCAACGCCCTGGTGTTGGCACATTGAAGGTCTGGGTGCATTGAGGCGCGTGCGATGAGCGGCTGTCCGTTCGCATCCCGTCGCGGCTTCCTCGGCGCCGCCGGCCTCGGCGCGGCCAGCGGCCTGGTCGCGGCACTCGGGACCGCGCGCGCCGTCGGCACCCCGGCGGAGAAGGGCATCTCCACCGAGGGCCGCGGCGTCGGCCGCCAGGTGCAGGAGCCGTTCTACGGCCCCCATCAGGGGGGCATCGTCACGTCGCGGCAGAATCACACCTATTTCGCCGCCTTCGACCTGATCACGGAGAAGCCCACCGAGGTGGCGCGGCTGATGCAGGTCTGGACCGCGGCGGCGGCACGGCTGGCGCGCGGCGAGACCGCGGTCCCGCTCGGCTCAACGGCGGACGCGCCCGGCGCCGACAGCGGCGAGACGCTGGGGCTGGATGCCGCCCGGCTGACGACCACGTTCGGCTTCGGCCCCGGCCTGTTCGAGCATGAGGGCCGCGACCGCTACGGCCTGCGCAGCAGGCGGCCCGACGCGCTGGCCGATCTGCCGGCTTTCAACGGCGACCAGCTGGAGCCGGAGCGCACCGGCGGCGACCTGTCGATCCAGGCCTGCGCCGACGATCCGCAGGTCGCCTTCCACGCCGTCCGGCAGATGGCCCGGCTGGCCGAGGGGCTGGCGCGGCTGCGCTGGGTGCAGGCCGGCTTCACCGCCAACGCTGCCGCCGAGAGCACGCCGCGCAACCTGATGGGCTTCCGCGACGGCACCCAGAACCCGATCGCCCATCGTCCCAGCGAGACCACGGGCGGCCGGACCAGGTCCAACCCGGCCGACCTGGAGGAGGTGGTCTGGGTCGCCCAGGAGGGACCGGCCTGGATGCGCGGCGGCAGCTACCTGGTGGTGCGCCGCATCCGCATGGCGCTGGAGCACTGGGACAACACCGACGTCTCCTTCCAGGAGGAGACGATGGGGCGGCAGAAATATTCCGGGGCGCCGGTCGGCGGCAGGAACGAGTTCGACCCGGTCGACCTGGACGCGACCGACCGCGACGGCAACCCGCTGATCGCCCAGAACGCGCACGTGCGGCTGGCCGCGGCGGCCAGCAACGGCGGCGCGCAGATGCTGCGCCGGGCGTTCTCCTTTAATGACGGCATGAAGATGATCGCCGAACGCTGGCCGCCCTGGCGGCAGGGCCTGACGTATGACGCCGGGCTGCTGTTCATCTGCTACCAGCGCGACCCGCGCACGAGCTTCGTCAAGATCTTCGAGCCGATGTCGAAGCTGGACGCGCTGAACCAGTATACCACCCACACCGGCAGCGCCCTGTTCGCGGTCGCGCCGGGAGCGGAGCCGGGCGGCTTCATCGGCCAGGCGCTGTTCTGATGGCGGATGCGCGGCGCGCGCTTCGAGGTTAGTGCGCCTGAATGGCCGACACGTCTCGAATCCCATGGAGCTCCATGCTTGCGCACGGCTGACCTCCGAGGACATCTTCACGCCGTCATGCCGAGAAAGGCACTCTGTCGAGAGGGTTTCGGAAGGCGCGCGATCTCCGACCGTTGAAGCGAGCAGGCTCGGCGTAGTCTGGCCGCGATCCGACAGGCACCTTTGGAGAAGCACATCAGAGATAGCAGCCATGCCGTCGCTACCAATGCCGGCAGCCTTAGACCCGTTCCACCAATCCAGTCCATGAGACACAGCAAGTAGTGATGCGCAGCTGTTCGTATCCGCTGATCGTGCCGGCGTCACCGTCCGCATTTACGTCCAACTCAGAGAAGCGGGACATCTTGAATTGCGTAACCATAGGATCTCAAATATGGGCATTGGAAAAAGTCCAAGCTTTAGAGGACTGCCCTGTGAGCTAATCCTTGTCTCCGCCATCCCCGAAGCGCGAACGGCTAACAGAGCGATTTAGACGCGCAATCCTTACCGTGCCAGAGGCACAGGAACTTGACGAAACTGCGGAGAAGCCTCACGGCGTCAAGCTGGCCGATTATGCCCTGCCTCGCCACAACGTAATAATAGAGCAAAAGGAGATAAGGGTCGAAACCAAGACCCGGATAGAGAAACTTGAAGCGGAAATGTACCGATTAGGACTGCTCTACGGATTCGATCCAGCATTAACAGAGCCGATAGAAATCGACCGCTTGATTACAGGAAAACACGACCGCTTTGAGAACAACAAAATCTACCTCAGCGCGTTGCGGTTTGTAGAGGAAGATCTTTCCACCGCAAATCGGCAAATTCGCGATACGAAAGATCGGCTCGGAATGGCGTCTGCCGGCGGACTTGTCGTGGTGATCAATGAGGACGCAGGGGACTTTTCTGCGCACGCTATTGGATTTGTGATCGCTCGTCTGTTGCGGAAGCGCAAGTTAAGGACCGAGCGACGATTTCCCCACATCAACGGTGTTCTTCTTTTTCAGAACAGACCCATCGCTGGACCCCGCGCAAATGTAATTTGTTTTCATAGCGCTCACACAATCCCTTCAATAGACCGCTTCGCCTACGAGTTGATGTCTCGCTGGACTCGCGGCGCGCCGATCGAGTACGGCCATTTGGATGCCGCAAACAATGCTCAAATCTTTCTCCTATAGCGACGTTGTGGCCACGTGTCCGGTACGTGAACCCCATTTATCAACCATCCTTTGCCGCGCCCATGATGAGCGTGCAATGGCATTGCATCACGAGGTCAAGCGACGCCGATCGATCGCCGGGTCCTGTCCATCTCGTACCCGTCGACAATGAACTTTCCGTCCAGCGGAATAGCGCAGTAGTCGGCCATCTCGGCGTGCGCGTTCCGCGTCCCGTCATCGAGCATCGGGAGGCGAGCGGACCGCAGAGAACTTCGCCTCCCTCGTCTCATTCGCCTGTGGGCTGATCTTGGTTAAACCCGTCCACAGGTCTAATGCATAATCTTAACTTTCGACTGCTACAGCAGAACTGTTTGGCTGAGAGAGATCTATGTCGCCGGTTCTCGGTGGCGCCCATCAGCAGGTGACGAGTGTATCCCCGTCCGATCCGACCGCCGGCTACCTCGACGGAAATTGACCACCTTCCAACTAAAGGATGCAGTATTGATCGATACAGAACTCCACGGAACCGCCTTAACCTCCCGTAATCGCGCTTTCAAAAGATCAGTTCAGCTGCTCGAAAAGAGACAAGAGCACGATTTGCCCGTCCGAGATCCGTCCTGATCGCTGGCTGATTGACGTTCAGCTTCAGCGTCCATAGGTCTTGAATTTCGCACCGAACCAAATGTCCGCTTCCCACCAATCTACGCTAGACGATCGCACGGCGTGAATGTCCGCTTTGGAGCAACCCGAGACAGCCCGCCGATGACCAACATGAGACGCAAGGCGGAAGATCGACATAAGCCCCCAGCTGACTACGGCGGGCTTACCAGCTTGCAGCACCCAAAGCGGCGGATCTTCAGAAAATTTTACAGCGCCATGGCGTTCGGCCTGGCCGCCGGTGACGCCCTACTCGACGACGACCTGCCCGTTCATTCCCGGCCAATCCGAGTAGCCGACCGGGCCGCCGCCGTACCAATACGGCTTCGGCGCCTCGGCGAGCGGGGCGCCGCTGCGCAGGCGGGCGACCAGGTCGGGGTTGGCGATGAAGGGACGCCCGAAGCTGAACAGGTCGGCGTCGCCCTGCGCCAGCACCTGCTCGGCCAGGTCCAGCGTGTACTGGTTGTTGGCGATGTAGGCGCCGGAGAAGCGGCGGCGCAGGGCGGGAAAATCGACCCCTTCCGGCACCTCCCGGGTCTGCTGCGTCACGCCCTCGATGTCGTGGATGTAGAGCAGGCCCGCCCTGGACAGCGCGTCGACGTAGGCGCCGTAGGTGCGCATCACGTCGGAGTCGAGCGGCGTGTTGCCCGGCATCGTCGTTGCCGGCGAGATGCGTATGCCGACGCGCCGGCCGCCGCCCCACACCGAAGTCACCGCCTGCACCACCTCGAGCGGGAAGCGCAGCCGGTTCTGCAGCGAGCCGCCGTAGCGGTCGGTGCGGGTGTTGGTGCTGTCGCGGATGAACTGCTCGAGCAGGTAGTTGTTGGCCGAGTGGATCTCGACCCCGTCGAAGCCGGCCTCCCTGGCACAGCCCGCGGCATGACGGTAATCCTCGACGATCGCCGGGATCTCGTCGGTCTCCAGCGCGCGCGGGGCGACGTGGTCCTTCAGGCCGTCGTTGGTGAAGGCCTGGCCGTCGGGCCGGATCGCCGAGGGCGCCACCGGCAGCGCGCCGCCGTGCAGGTCGGGATGCGAGATCCGGCCAGTGTGCCAGAGCTGCAGGAAGATGCGTCCCTCCCGACGGTGCACGGCGCCGGTGACGCGCCGCCACGACTCCACCTGTGCGGGCGACCAGATCCCCGGCGTCAGCGCGTAGCCGCGCGCCTGGGCGGAGATGTTGGTGGCCTCGCTGATGATCAGCCCGGCATCCGCCCGCTGCGCGTAGTAGTCGGCTGCGAAGTCGGGTGGCACGCCGTCGTCGCTGGAGCGGCTGCGCGTCAACGGCGCCATCACGATCCGGTTGG
This sequence comes from uncultured Acetobacteraceae bacterium, assembly GCA_964245755.1. Lineage (GTDB taxonomy): Bacteria > Pseudomonadota > Alphaproteobacteria > Acetobacterales > Acetobacteraceae > Lichenicoccus. The sequence continues at coordinate 7,418 of CAXTNV010000087.1, forward strand.
GCAGCCTGAGGTCGCCCACGGTCACCGGCTCGAGGATCGGGCTTCGGCTCGCGGGCGCAGCGGTGGCGGGCATGGCAGCTCCTTGGTCCGGGCGATGGTGCGCACGGTTCCGCCGGCCTGTCACCGCGGCATCGCGCCTGTCACGCCTCGCATCGGTCCTCCGGAGGGCCGCGACTACCTGGGCGGTAGCGGAGCCCCCGGTGCACCTACTGCTTGATGCGATCGTTCCGCGATGCCATCCTGACGTGTGTTATGCCGCAGGATTGATCGAGCGGAACCTGTTTGACCCGGCTCCGGGCAGGATGAACGATGTCCGACTACACGCGTCCGGGCCTGCCGAAATCCGACCCGTCGCTGCTCCGGCTGCAGCTGGTCGGCCCGATGCAGGCGCTGACCCTGGACAACGAGAACGTGTTGCCGCCCGGTCGCAAGACGCGCGGCCTGCTGGCGATCCTGGCGATGTCCGGGCGCCGGCCGGTGCTGCGCTCGAAGCTCGCCGAGATGCTGTGGAGCCGCCGTTCCGAGGAGCAGGCGCGCGCCTCGCTGCGCCAGGAGATCCACCGCCTGCTCGACGCCCTGGCACCGGTCGGCGCGCCGGTGATCAGCGTCGAGCGCCACTCGCTGGCGCTGCGGCCGGGGCTCACCGCCGTCGACGCGGAGCGGCTGCTGAACGCCAACGTCAACCACGTGATCGCCCAGGCCAGTGCGCCGGCCCGGATCCAGGTCGGCGGCGCGGCCGGCGCCGGCGGTCGCGGCGGCCCCCACCAGCC
>CAXTNV010000087.1:8197-15116 GCA_964245755.1 uncultured Acetobacteraceae bacterium
GGGGGGGGGGGGGGCGGGGGGGGGGGGGGGGGGGGGCACAAGCCGGCCGCCGCTCGACGGTGTGCTGCTGGAGGAGCTGAACGGCACCGACCCGGCGCTGGATGGCTGGCTGGCTGCCGAGCGGCGGCGCCTGCACGAGCACGCCCTGGCCCTGTTCGAGACCGCCCTGCAGCGACGGCCGGAGCCGGTCGCGCTTATCGCGCTGTGCCGGCAGCTGCTGCTGCTCGACCCGCTGCACGAGGCCGCCTGGCGCGGCCTGATCCGCACCCAGCTGCTGCAGGGCGAGCGCGGCGCGGCACTGCAGAGTGCCGATCGCTGCGCCGCGCTGTTCAGCCGCCGTGTCTCCGGCGAGCCGGGCGAGGAGACCAGCCGGCTGCTGAGCGAGCTGCGCAGCGGCGTGGCGGTGGCGATGCCGGACGCGGGTGCTGCGGACCGCGAGCCCGCGGAGCCGGCGGCGTCGGACGCGTCGCCGGGCGCCGCCCCCGCGCTCCAGGCTGGGCCGGCGCCGGCGCCGCAGCTGGGCGCCGCCGAGGCGACCGAGACCGAGGCGGTGGTGTCGATGACCGGCCACCGCCTGCGCGGCCGCAGCATCGCGACGCTGGCGGTGCTGCCGCCGCTCGACCTGGATGCGGGGGCCAACGACAAGCTGGTTCCGGCCCTCACCGAGGAGCTCGTGGCCGGGCTGGCGAGCCGCTCGATCATCGCCGTGGTCAGCGGCTCGATGCTGACCCAGGCGCTCGCCGCCGGCCGCGACGACGCGCTGCTGCGCCGCAATTTCGGCCTCGACTACGTGCTCGACGGCACCATCCTGCGCGGCCGCAGCCGGATCCGGATCATCCTGCGCCTGCTCGACCTGCGCCTGCAGGGCCACGTGGTGTGGGCCAAGCGCTTCGACTGCGACCCGTCCGACGCGACGACGCGGCTCGACGAGGTTGCGGCGCAGGTCAGCGCGCAGCTGCCCTGGGAGCTGGTGGTGATCGAGAGCCGGCGTGTCGGCGCGCGTCCGGCGGCGGAACTGAGCGCGGTGCAGCTCGCGCTGCGCGCCCTCTCGCTGGTGATGCGATCGGAGCGGCAGCAGAACGACAAGGCCGGCGAGCTGCTCGCCCGCGCCCGCGCGCTCGATCCGGATCATCCGCTGGTCAGCCTGATCGAGACCATGCGCCACTTCATCCGTGCTTCCCAGTTCTGGGGCAGCGGCGATCGGGAGGGCGTGCTCGCGCAGGCGGCGATGCGCGAGGCGGTGCACGGGGGCGTCGATCCGCCGGCCATCGCGCTGATCGGGCTCATCCACGGCTTCCTGCTGGACGATCCCCGGGTCGGGCTGGCGCTGATCGAGCGCGCGCTGCGAATCGAGCCCAACCTCGGCATGGGACTGGTGTTCGCGGCGTTCGTGCTGGTGCGCATCGGCGAGCTGGAGGAGGCGGAGCGGCACTACGCGCTCTACAAGCGGCTGTGTCCGCTGCACCCGATGCACTACCTGTTCGACGGCATCGCGGTGACGGTAGCCCTGCTGCAGGGCCGCGACGAACAGGCGGCGAGCCTGGGCCGCGAGCTGATCGAGCTGTCGCCGGCGCTGCTCTACCCGGCGATTCCGTGCCTCGCCGCCTTCGGCCATCTCGGGCTGCACGACGAGGCGGAGCGGCTGCTGGCCCGCATCCAGGGCCTGGCACCGGGGCTGAGCATCGAGGACGTGCTCGGCCACATGCGCCTGCGCCGCGAGGTCGATCGCGCGCGGATCGCGGATGGGCTGCGCGCCGCCGGAATGGCGGCGCAGCGCGCCGGGGCCGGGGAGCGAGCGGGGGACGGAGCGGCTGAGGACGCCGGGTGCGGCGTCCGCTTGGCGACCTGAACGGAGCGGGCTAGATACGCAGCGCCGGCATCCCGCGCCGGCCGGCGCGCCCGCCCGACTTCCAGAGGCACCATGCCAGAGGCATCATGACCGCCCGCATCCGCCCCCTCGTCCTGATGCTCTTCCTGGCCGCCTGCTCCGGCCATGAAAGCGGCGGCCGCGCCGTCGACACCACCGGCGACACCTCCGCACTCAGCACGCCGCGCAACCACCTGCTCGGCGAGGATCGCAGCGCCACCGGCGGCGACCAGGCCCAGGCCGGGGTGAACGCCTATCTCTGGCGCGGGGCGATCGACACGCTCTCCTTCATGCCGTTCACGTCGGCGGACCCGATCGGCGGTATCATCATCACCGACTGGTACACGCCGCCCACCACCATCTCCGAGCGCTTCAAGGCGACCGCCTACGTGCTCGGCAAGCAGCTGCGCTCGGACGCCATACGGGTCGCGATCTTCCGCCAGACGCTGCAGGACGGCCAGTGGTCGGACGCCTCGGTCGCCCCGAACACCGCGCCCGACATCACCAACAAGATCCTCGCCCGCGCCCGCCAGCTTCGCGCCGATGCCGGCCAGGCCGGCAATTGAGCGTCCGCGCGTGACACCGGACGCCCGCCGCCGATGAACGACGCGGTCGCGTACGACTTCCGCGAGAACGAGCCGCGCTGGCAGGCCGAGTGGGCGCGCCGCGGCTGCTTCACGGTCGCCGACGTGCCGCCCGACGGGCAGCCCACCTACTACGTGCTGGAGATGTTCCCCTATCCCAGCGGGCAGCTGCACATGGGCCATGTGCGCAACTACACGCTGGGCGACGTGGTCGCGCGCTACAAGCGGGCGCGCGGCTTCGCGGTGCTGCATCCGATGGGCTGGGACGCCTTCGGCCTGCCGGCGGAGAACGCGGCGCGCGAGCACGGCGTGCATCCGGCCGAGTGGACGCGCGGGAATATCGCGACGATGCGCGCGACCCTGCAGCGGCTCGGCTTCTCGCTGAACTGGGAGCGCGAGTTCGCCACCTGCGAGCCGCGCTACTACGGCCAGCAGCAGAAGCTGTTCCTCGACCTGCGCGCCGCCGGCCTGGTCGAGCGCCGCGAGAGCTGGGTCAACTGGGACCCCGTCGACGAGACCGTGCTGGCCAACGAGCAGGTGGTCGAAGGACGCGGCTGGCGCTCCGGCGCGCCGATCGAGACCAAGCGGCTCAGCCAGTGGTTCCTGCGCATCACCGAGGCGGCGCCGGAGCTGCTGGCGGGGCTCGACCGGCTGCAGCGCTGGCCCGAGCGCGTGCGCACCATGCAGGCGCGCTGGATCGGCCGCTCCGAGGGCGCGCGGATCCGCTTCGCGCTTCGCACGCCGCTGGACGGGGTCGATGCGGTCGAGGTGTTCACCACCCGGCCCGACACGCTGTTCGGCATGGCCTTCCTCGCCGTCGCACCGGAACACCCGCTGGCCGCCGCAGTCGCTGCTCGCGACCAGGCCGCGGCACGGTTCATCGCCACCTGCCGCACCGCGGGCACCAGCGAGGCGGCGATCGAGACCGCCGAGAAGCGCGGCTTCGACACCGGTCTGCGCGTCGCCCACCCGTTCCTGCTCGACCTCGAGTTCCCGGTGTGGATCGCCAACTTCGTGCTGATGGAGTACGGCACCGGCGCCATCTTCGGCTGCCCGTGCGGAGACCAGCGCGACCACGACTTCGCAACCCAGTACGAGATCGGGTTCGTCAACGTGGTGCTGCCTACCGGCGGCGCGGTGCATGCCGGACGCGCCTATGACGGACCGGGCACGCTGATCAACTCCGGCTTCCTCGACGGGCTCGACACGCAGGAGGGCATCCGTGCCGCCATCGAGAGGCTGGAGCAGATCGGGCTCGGCCGCGGCGTGGTCAACTGGCGGCTGCGCGACTGGGGCGTCTCGCGGCAGCGCTACTGGGGCTGCCCCATCCCGATCATCCACTGCGCGAAGTGCGGCGCGCAGCCGGTGCCGGACGACCAGCTTCCGGTGATCCTGCCGGACGACGTCCGCTTCGACCGTCCGGGCAATCCGCTCGACCACCACCCGAGCTGGAAGCACGTCGCCTGTCCGCGCTGCGGCGCGGCGGCGACGCGTGAGACCGATACCTTCGACACCTTCGTCGACAGCTCCTGGTACTTCGCCCGCTTCACCGCCCCGGATGCCGCCATGCCGACCTGCGCGGAGGCAGCCGATCGCTGGCTGCCGGTGGACCAGTATATCGGCGGCATCGAGCATGCGATCCTGCACCTGCTCTATGCCCGCTTCTTCACCCGCGCCATGCGCGAAACCGGCCACCTCGGGGTGGACGAGCCGTTCGCGGGCCTGTTCACCCAGGGCATGGTCAGCCACGAGAGCTACCGCGACGAGGCGGCCGGCGTGTGGCTCTATCCCGAGCAGGTGGAGCGCGTCGGCGACGGTGCCAGGCGCCGCGACACCGGCGCTCCGGTCGCCGTCGGCCGCATCGAGAAGATGTCGAAGTCGCGGCGCAACACGATCAGCCCGACCGCGATCATCGAGCGCTTCGGCGCCGACACGGCGCGCTGGTTCGTGCTCTCCGACAGCCCGCCGGAGCGCGACATGGAGTGGACCGAGGCGGGCATCGCCGGTGCCGCCCGCTTCACCCAGCGGCTGTATCGCCTGGTCGCCGCCGTCGCCGCAGGCGACCGGTCAGCCGGCGCCGCCGGCGACCGGTCAGCCGGCGCCGCCGGCGATACGCCATCCGATACTGGAGACGCCGAGGCAGCGGTCGCCGCCGACACGCTGCGGCGCGCCACCCACCGCACCATCGCCGCGGTGACCGAGGCGCTGGAGGCGTTCACCTTCAACGTCGCCGTGGCGCGGCTGCACGAGCTGGCGTCAGCGCTGTCGGAGGCCGAGCACGTCGGAGCAGCTTCGGGCGGCCTCGCACGCGCACGCATCGAGGCGGCGCGCACGCTCTGCCTGCTGACGGCGCCGATGATGCCGCACCTCGCCGAGACCCTGCTGGCGCTGCTCGAGCCGGGCGGCGCGCTGGCGGCGGAACGTCCGTGGCCGGAAGCCGACCCGGCGCTGCTGGAGGTGCTGCGCGTCACCATCGCGGTGCAGGTGATGGGTAAGCTGCGCGGCACCATCGAGACGGCGCCGGACGAGGACGCGGCACGGGTGCTGGAGGCGGCCGCGCGCGAGCCGAACGTGCAGCGCCTGCTCGCCGGCAGACGAGTGGTCAAGCGCATCCACGTGCCGAACCGCATCGTCAACTTCGTGGTTGCCGGATGAGCCGCGCGGCGAGGTGTGCGGTGCCGCGTCCCGCAGTGGCGCTGCTGGCCTGCCTGACGCTGGCAGGATGCGGCTTCCATCCGCTGCACGGCGACAGGCCGGACGCGCAGCTGCCGGAGATCTTCGTCGCCACCATCCCCGGGCGGCCCGGACAGCTGCTGCGCCAGGAGCTGCAGCAGCGCCTGGCCAGCTCCAGCGACGCCACCCCGCAGGACTACACGCTGCGCGTCGCCTACGCGCTCAGCAGCGAGGCGATCGACATCCACGGCGACAACACCAGCGGCCGCAACCGCATCGTCGGCCGCGCCACCTGGACCCTGTCCAGCGTCGCCCCGACCCCGGTCACCGTGACCAGCGGCAGCGCACGCTCGGTGGACGGCTTCAACACCATCGACACCCAGTATTTCGCCGCCACCATCGCCGGCGAGACCACCTTCGGGCGCGTCGCCGGCAACCTCGCGGACTCGATCACGATCCAGCTCGCCGGCTGGTTCGCCGCCCATCCGGCCGGCACCGACGCGACCGCCGCCGCATCCGGCGTCTCGCCGATCCCGAAGAGCCCCACCCCCGGCGCGGAGCAGCCGGCCTCCGGCTTCCTCGGGCCGCAGGAGGTGCCGGGCGACAACGATCAGTCCCCCCTGCAGCAGATCGGCCCGGATGGACTGCCCTCCGATGCGATCGGCCGCACCACGCACTGAGCGGTCGCTTGATCATCCCGGCGCGTAGGCGGCGCGAGCCCGGGGTGCGGCGCCGGGCGGGCAGCGCATGAAACCCGATGCCGGGCAGGTTGCGCGCCTGCTGGCAGCACCCGGCCGGCTCCGCGCGATCCTGCTGCACGGCGACGATCACGGCCTGATCCGCGAGCGCGCCACCGAGGCCACGCGCGCCGCCGCGGGCAGCCTGGACGATCCGTTCCGCGTCGCCATCCTCGGCCGCGAGGCGCATGACCGGCTCGAAGAAGAGGCGACCGCGCTCTCGCTCTCCGGCGGCCGGCGGGTGGTCTGGCTGCGCGAGGCGCAGGACCCGCTGCACGGTGCGGTCGCGAGGCTGATCACCGGCCCCGCGCGCACCGCCGATGCCGCCGATGCGGCGCTGATCGTGATCGAGGCGCCGGGGCTCGCCTCGCGGGCGCGGCTGCGCGCGCTGGTCGAGGCCGCCGCGGATGCCGCCTCGATCGCCTGCTACGCCGAGGAAGGGCGCGCGCTGGAAGGCTCGCTCGCCCGCATGCTGCAGGCCGAACGGGTTCGCATAGATCCCGAGGCGCTGAGCTGGCTGGCGCAGCATCTGGGCGCCGACCGCGCCGCCAGCCGCGGCGAGGTCGAGAAGCTGGTGCTCTACGCAGGTGATCAGGGACGGATCACGCTGGACGACGTGCAGGCGGTCACCGGCGACGCCGCGAGCGCGTCGCTGGATGACGCCGCATTCGCCGCCACCGCCGGTAACCGGCCCGGCGCCGACCTCGCCATCGAGCGCGCGCTGGCGGAGGGATCGTCGCCGATCGCGCTGGCGCGCGCGCTGCTGTCGCACCTGCATCGGCTGCGTCAGGTGCTGCTGCTGGTCGAGAACGGCGCAGATGCGTCCGACGCCATGCGCGGACTGCGTCCGCCGGTGTTCTTCAAGCGCAACGCACAGTTCACGCGCGCGCTCTCGCTGTGGAGCGCTGCCTCCCTGTTCGAGGCGGCGGCGGAGACCAGCCAGCTCGAGCTGGCCTGCAAGCGCACCGGCGCGCCGGCCCTGGCGCTGGCCCGTCGGCACGTCGCCTTGCTCGCGGCGCGCGCCGCGGCCCGCGCGCGCGCCCGCGAACCGGCCGCCC
>CAXTNV010000088.1:0-14885 GCA_964245755.1 uncultured Acetobacteraceae bacterium
CCGCTGTGCGTGTCGATGCGGGAGAAGGGTCCAGCGCCACCCCCTGCCAGCCGGCGCCGAGTGCGGTGAACAGCGACACCGCGTCGTCGAGGCGCGCCAGATCGCCGAGCGCCGCCGCGTTCTGGCTCTGGTAGGTCGCCTGCTCCGCGCTCAGCACGTCGAGGAAGCCGATCAGGCCGGCCCCGAACAGACGCCGCGCCCGATCCAGTGCCAGCGTGTTGTCGGCCGCCGCACGATGCAGCAAGGCGCTGCGCTCTTCGTCCTGGCCATATGCGACCAGCCGGTCCTCGACCTCGCGGAACGCGGTGAGAACGGTGCGGCGGTAGCTCAGCCGCGCCGCCTCCGCCTGGGCGCGCGCCTCGCGCACCTGCGCGCTGAGCCGGCCGCCGTGGGTGATCGGCTGGACGGCACTCAGCACGAACTGGAACGCCAGGCTGTCGGCGCTCAGCAGCTCGTGGATCATGCTGGATTGCAGGCCGAGGGACAGCGGCAGCGAGAAGTCCGGGTAGAGCGATGCCACCGTGGCGCCGATCCGCGCGTTCGCGGCGGCGTAGCGCCGCTCCGCCTCGCGTATGTCGGGACGGTTGGCGATCACGCTTGACGGCAGCGTCACCGGCAGTGTCGGAACCCGCGGCATCGGCGCCGGACGTCGCAGCGTCTGCTCCAGCCCATCGGGCAGCCGCCCCGGGACCTCGCCCAGCAGCTCGCCGATCGCGTGCGAAAGCTGCGCCATCCTTATGCGCAGCGGCTGCAGCGTCGCGCTCTGCGTCTCCAGCTGCGCGCGCGCCTGCGCCACCTGCAGCGAGGTGCCCAGCCCTTGGGTGAACACCCGCTCGGTCAGCGCTACGCCCTGCCCGGCGGCGGTGATGTTGCGCGCGGCGATGTCGAGCTGGCGCTGCGTGGCGCGCAGGGCGACGTAGTCCTGGGCAAGCTCGCCGAGAACCGCCAGCAGCACGCCGCGCCGCTGCTCGATGTCGGCACCGACTTCCGCGTCCTGCGCCTCGATCTGACGGCGGATGCGGCCGAACACGTCGAGTTCCCAGCTCGCGGTGAAACCGGGCGCCCACAGCCGGTTGTCCGGCGACACCCCGGGTAGCGGCGGGAACTCCAGGGTGGTGGAGAAGCGCTGGATGCCGGTGAGGCTGCCGGCATCGACCTGCGGCGCGAGGCCGGCCGCGATCTGCGCCCGCACGTCGCGGGCGGAGAGCAGGCGCTGGCCGGCGATCCGCAGGTCGAGGTTGCCCGTGATCGCGCGTGCCACCAGACGGTCCAGCACCGGATCGCCGAACAGTCCCCACCAGTCGCGCATCCGCGCCTCGGTGCGCGCGAGCTCCGCCGCCGTCGCGGCATGTTCGCTCCATGCCGCCGGCGTGGGCGTGCGAGGCGGCAGGTAGCGCGGCCCGAGCGTGCAGCCAGCGAGCAGCAGCGGCACCAGGATCGCGAGCAGCCGAGGTGAGAGCGCAGGCCCGGGCACCGGCTCAGAGATGGTCCTCGAGCCAGGAGCCGAGCCGCACCCGGCCGCGGCCCTCCGCCTCGCGGCCGACGCTGATCGAGCAGGTCATGCCGGCGGCGAGCAGCAGCCCGTCCGGCACGTGGTCGATATGCACGCGGACGGGGATGCGTTGCGCCAGGCGCACCCAGGTGAACACCGGGTTGACGTCCTGCAGCCCGAGCCGGTCGGTGTTGCCGTTCTGGTCCTGAATGCCGCGGGTGATGCTCTCGACGTGGCCGCTGATCAGCGGATCGTAGCCCATCAGCTTGATCCGCGCGGGATCGCCGACGTGCACGCCGCCTAGCTTGGTCTCCTCGAAATAGCCGTAGATCCAGAACGAGTCCGAATCCAGGACGGCGATGCGCGGCTGCCCGGCGGTGACGTAGTCGCCGGCGCGGAGCGAGAGGTTGGTGACGTAGCCGTTCACCGGCGCGTACAGCGTCGCGCGCTGCAGGTTGAGGTCGGCGATGTCGAGCTCGGCCTGCGCCGCGTCCACCGCGGCCTGCGCGGTGGCGGCGGTGCTGGTGAAGCGCTCGCGCTCCTCGGCGGAGACGATGCCGGTCAGCCCCTGCCGACGTTTCGCGTCGGACTGGCGCAGCCGCAGATCCTCCCGGGTGGTGTCCAGACGTGCCTGCGAAGCTGCGATGGCCAGGCGGAAGCGCTGCGGGTCGATCACGAACAGCTTCTGGCCGCGCCGCACCGGCTGGTTGTCCCGCACCAGCACTTCCGTCACCGTGCCCGGCACCTCCGGCGCTACGTCGACCACGTAGGCGCGCACGCGGCCGTCGCGCGTCCAGGGGGCGGTCATGTAGGTGCGCCAGAGCGCGCTGCCGAGCACCGCCGCGAGCGTCACCATGACCAGGGTGATGGCGATGCGTAAGGCGTTTCGCAGCAGGGAGAGCAGCAGGCTCATGACGGGCTCTCAGATCAGCAGGACGAGCAGCGACAGCACGCACAGATAGAGCGCCACCTCGAACAGGGCGAGGTGCCAGACCAGGCGCATGAAGCCGATGCGCCACATGACGGCACGCAGCAGCAGCGTGATCGGCAGCGCCGCCAGCGCGTAAAGCACGATCGGCGCGAACAGGACGCCGCCAAGCTGCGTCTCGCTCAGCATGGCGGCACGGTGACCCCTCTCGAAAGGAAGTCGGGCACGGCATCGACCAGGATCGCGATCTCGTGCATCAGCCCGGCAGCTCGCAGCGACGCGGCGGCGTCGAGACCGGGAGCCTCAGCGCCTGCTGCGAGCCGCTGCGCCGCCTGCCGGGCGCGTCGGCTCGCCTCGTGCGGGTCGTGCCGCAGCCGCACGATCGCGGCCTGCAGCGCCAGCACCGCCTCGCGTTCCGCCGGCTCCAGCGACGCATCGCCAAGCAGGCGGCGCAGCCGCAGCACGCAGCGTCCGATCTCGATGCTGACCAGGGCGCAGTCGGTGATCCGGTGGCGCGCGGCGGGCGGCATCGCTGCCGTGCGCTGGATCAGGCGCAGCGCCTTCTGCATCTGCAGGTCCTCCCACAGCTCTGCCTGCGGCGGCGGTCCCGGTCGGCCGAGCCGGGCCAGCGCGCGGCTGATCGAGCGCACCAGCCGATCGGCATCGCGCCGCGGATCCGGCGGCAGCAGCGCGCGGAACACCACGACCAGGGCGGCGGTGCCGATGACGAAGGCGAGCCAGCCATTGACCAGGGCGACGTCGTCGAAGCTGATCGGGTTGCGCACCGTGATCATCGCGTTGAAGAACACGACGTAGCCGAACGCGCGCAGCCCGTGCCGGGGATGGAACTGCAGCCAGATGCCCGGCAGCAGGCAGATGCCGAGCGAGGCCAGCAGCAGCGGGAAGCCGTCGATCCGCGGCAGCAGCAGCGACTCGCAGACATAGCTGGCCGGTATCGCCAGCAGGGTGCCGATCGAGAAGTCGATGCTGGCGCGCGAGGCGCTCGGGTTGGTCGCGAGCAGGCAGGCCGCCGGAACCAGATAGCTCAGCAGGATCGGGCCGGAGGGCCATTGGGTGAGGTACCAGAACAGGCAGGCGAGCATGGTGACGATGCATCCGCGCGCGCCGTTGCGCAGCGCGCTCGGCCAGTCGAGGAACACGCGCGGCCTGAGGCCCGACCGGGGGCCGTGCCGGCTGCCTGCCCGCTCGGTGAGAAGCTGCACCGAACGGTGCAGCCGGCCGAGCAGGTCGCTCGCATGCTCCAGGGCGGCGACGCGATCGAGGTCAGGGGGTGGCGCCTCTGCCAGCCCGGGCTTCCAGGCTGCCGGTGCCTCGAGGCTGGCAGCGAGCCGGGCGCGTGTCCGAAGCAGGCCCTCCAGCACCGGCCCGGGCTCGCCTGCGGGCATCGCCGCGAGTGCCTCGATCGCGCCGCGCACCTCTGCCGCGAGGGCAGGGTGATGGCCGAGCCGACCGTAGAACGGGTTCAGCGTGCTGAGTGCCCCGGTCAGGCCGGCCGCACCCAGCCGCAGCCCGGCGGCGGCGTGGCGCACGGCGGCGTCGTCCGCGGCGGCATACTCGATGATCTCGGCGAGACCGTTCGCCTGCGCCAGCAGCGCGCCGCGCTGGTCGTAGAAGGAGTCTGCGAGTGATCCCGCGCTGGCCCTGCGCCACGCCCGCATCGCCGCGGGCACGGTGCCGGGCGGATCGTCCGAGGTCGCGGCGACCGGGTCGGCCGGCACCGCGGGACCCGCATGGCCGGCGAGTGCCGCGCCGACGTTGCGGATCAGCGATGAGGTCGCCTCGGCGAGCCGCTCGGGCGGCCTTATGCTGGTCAGCAGGAACACCAGGGCCGCGGAGACGATGCCGACCGACACCGCCGAGAGGCGGGAGAGCGCGCTCTCGAAGACGACCTGCGGATCGGCGAACGCGGGCGCGCACACGATGATGATGGTGTAGCCGGCGAGCACCGCGCCGTACGCCTTGAAGAAGCGGAGCAGCGTGGAAACCACGCATGCCACGCCGATGCACAGCGAGAAAACGATCGCGAACAGCATCGGGCTCTGCGCCAGGACCGCCATCAGCAGCACCGCTGCGGCGGCGCCGAGCAGGGTGCCGAGCAGGCGCCACAAGCTCTTGGAGATCAGCGCGCCGGTCACCGGGTTGGCTACGATCAGCACCGTGACCACCGAGGAGAGCGGGGACTGCAGCTGCAGGGTGAAAGCGGTGTGCAGGGCGATCCCGATCGCCGCCAGGGTGCGCGCGCAGTACAGGGCCGTCGGTCCGATGCTGCGCCAGGGCGGCAGCGCGGTGCGCACCGCCTCTCGCAGCACCGCGCCGAGGGAGCCGAGGTTAGGTTTCGCCGGGCCGGGCAGGGCGCCGCTCAACGACCAGCACGCGCCGGATCGAACAATGACGAGCCGGGCCGGGCCCGGGTGCTGCGTGCGATCGGCTGCGTGAGCGCGCTTGAGACGTTTTGACGGGCTGCTGGCACTGGCGACAGCGCAGTAGGTTCTATGCTCCCGGCCGTCAAGCGAGGCTCGGGCAGGTGGTGAGGTGGGCCGCCGCGTCGTACAAGCCGGGCGCCTGCGCGGCGTCGTGACAGGGCTCGGGAGGATGGTCGATGGGTCGCAGGTCGCTTGCCGGCACCGGCTGGAAGATGAACATCGCCGCCGCCGAGGTGACGCCCTACGCTGCGGCCCTGCGCGCCGCGCTGCGCGACATCGCGCACGAGCAGGTCGAGCTCTTCGTGCTGCCGCCCTTCACCTCGCTGCACGCGGCGCACACCGCCTTTGCCGGATCCCCCGTCGGCATCGGCGGCCAGAACATGCATTGGCAGAGCGCCGGCGCCTGGACCGGCGAGATCTCAGCATCGATGCTGGTCGAGGCCGGATGCCGGTACGTCGAGCTAGCGCACTCCGAGCGCCTCGCCTATTTCGGCGAGACCTACGAGCGGGTGAGGCTGAAGACCGATGCGGCACTGGCCGCGGGACTGACCCCGATCCTGTGCATCGGCGAGTCGGAGGAGGACAGGCGGACCGGACGCTCCGACCGGGCGCTCGCCGAGCAGCTGCGCACGGTGCTGGACGGCCGTGCCGGCGAGGAGGTGGCATCGATCATCCTGGCTTACGAGCCGCGCTGGGCGATCGGCAAGTCCGAGGCCGCCGCACCCGATTATGTCGCGCGCCGCCTCGCGGCGTTGCGCAGCCTGCTCGGCGAGGCCTACGGCGACACGGCGGCAGCGAGCACGCGGATCGTCTATGGCGGCTCGGTGACGCCCGGCAACGGCGCCGAGCTGATCGCGATCGCCGACGTGGACGGGCTGTTCATCGGACGCGCCGCCTGGACCCCCGAAGGCTTCGCCTCGATGATCCGGATCGTCTCGGCTCGCGCGGGCGGGACGGACCGGCAGGAACGGCCGGCCGATCCAGCACGTTAACTTTTCGTTCCGAGTTATCGATCAAAGATGCGTCCACCCAGGACATCCGGCGCGTGATGCCCGGCGCAGACGGGATGGATCGCATCGATGCCGAGAGCCAGACTCACCCGCAGCTTCTCGATCGGAACGAGGATCGCCTGCGCGTTCGCGCTCCTGCTGCTCGCCTCGCTGGCGCTCGGAGGCTTCGCGATCGAGCGCATGAGAGTGATGAACGGTGTCGCCGCCCGCATGGCGGACGACTACCTGCCGAGCCTGGCGCTGAGCGGCAACATGGCCATGCTGGTGCAGCAGCTCCGGGTGTCCGACGCGCGCACGACGATGGCGTACGATCCCGCCGAGGTTTCCGCCGCCGTCGGCCAGGGCATGAGGAACATGGCTGCCTACGACCACGCGCGCGCGGCGTTCGGGCCGTTGATCCACGCCGGCGAGGAGCGCGACCTCTACGGACGCATCGACCGCCTGATGGCCAAGTACAGGCTGCTGCACGACCAGCTCATCGCGTTGGCGCAGAAATACCAGCTTGAGACCGCGGGCGCGCTGCTCGAAGGCAGGATGGTGGAGCTTTCGGACCAGGTGTCGGGGCTCGTCGATCGCGACATCCAGTATCACCGCCAGCTCGGCGAGGCGGCGGCCCGGCACGACCGCAAGGTCTATCATGGTGCCTGGGTGCTGACCCTGTCGGCGCTGGCGGCGATGATGCTGATCTGCGTGGCTGCCGGAGTTGGCCTGATACACAGCATCTCGACGCCGATCTCCGCGATGACCGGCGCGATGCGCAGCCTGGCCGCGAACGATCATTCGGTGGCGGTTCCGGGCACGCGCCGGACCGACGAGGTCGGGGTGATGGCGGCGGCGGTGCAGGTCTTCAAGGACAACATGATCAAGGCCGGGGAGTTCTCGGCGCAGCAGGAGCGGCTCAAAGACGCCGCGGCGGCGGAACGGCGCGCGAGCATGCGCGGCCTCGCCGACGATTTCGAGGCCAAGCTGGGTCGTCTCGCCGCATCGCTGGCCGCGAGCTCGACCCAGCTGGAGGCGACGGCGAGGTCGATGACCGGCACCGCCGGCCAGACCAACCTGCAGGCGGGCAACGTGGCCGCGGCGGCGGCGCAGGCGAGCGTCGGCGTCCAGGTCGTCGCGTCCACCGCGGATGAGCTGTCGAGCTCGATCGGCGAGATCAGCCGCCAGGTGGCGCAGTCAGCGGAGATGACCGGCAGGGCCGTGCTGGACGCGCAGCGCACCGACGCGATCGTGCGTGCGCTGGCTGAGGGTGCCGACAGGATCGGCAACGTGGTCGGCTTGATCACCGGGATCGCGGCCCAGACCAACCTGCTGGCGTTGAACGCGACCATCGAGGCGGCACGCGCCGGCGAGGCCGGCAAGGGCTTCGCGGTGGTCGCCTCCGAGGTCAAGAGCCTGGCGAACCAGACCGCGCGCGCGACCGACGAGATCGGCACCCAGGTCGGCCAGATCCAGGCCGCCACGCGCGAAGCGGTCGATGCGATACGCGGCATCACCGCTGCGGTGCAGGATGTCAGCGCGATCGCCACCACGATCGCCGCCGCGGTCGAGCAGCAGGGGGCGGCTACCGCCGAGATCGCGCGGAACGTGCAGCAGACGGCGCACGCGACCCAGGACGTGACGGTCAACATCGGCGGCGTGAGCCTGGCCGCCGAGGGAACCGGTGCCGCTGCCGATCAGGTGCTCAGTGCCGCGGCCGAGCTGTCGCGGCAGGCGGAGCAGCTCTCCGGCGAAATGAGCTCGTTCATCGTGCTGGTCCGGGCAGCTTGAGCGGTGATCGACGAGAGGCCGGGGTGCACGCTGCACCCGCGGGAACCTGACGCCCGGCCCCGATCCGGATCGCTCCTGGACCGGAGCGGGGTGATCGTCGCAAGATCGAACGGCTCATCTGGAGATCGTGGCGGTGGATCTGGGACTGACCGGGAAGGTGGCGTTGGTGACCGGTGGGAGCGTCGGCATCGGCCTCGCGATCGCCGAGGGGCTGGCGGCGGAAGGCTCGAACCTGATCCTCGCCGCCCGCGACGGCGCGAGGCTCGAGCGCGAAGCGCGCCGCATCGAGCAGGCGCACCCGGTGCGGGTGCATGCTGTCGCCTGCGACGTCGGGACCGCGGCTGGCGTGGCGACCCTGGTCGATGCGGCGCATCAGGCCTTCGACGGCACCGACATCCTGATCAACAACGCCGGCGCCGGTTCCAACGAGACGGTCATGGAAGCTTCCGACGAGAAGTGGCAGTCGTATTGGGAGCTGCACGTCATGGCGGCGGTGCGGCTCGCGCGCGGACTGGTGCCGGCGATGCGCCGCCGCGGCGGCGGCGTGATCCTGCACAACGCCTCGATCTGCGCGGTGCAGCCGCTCTGGTACGAGCCGATCTACAACGTGACCAAGGCCGCCCTGATGATGTTCTCCAAGACGCTCTCGAGCGAGGTCGTGAAGGACAACATACGGGTGAACTGCGTCAACCCGGGGCTGGTGCTGACGCCGGACTGGATCAAGACGGCGAAGCAGCTGACCGCCGAGAGCGGCGGCGACTGGGAAGGCTATCTGCAGACGATCGCCGACGAGCACGCGGCCAACAAGCGTTTCGCCAGTGCGGAGGAAGTCGCCAACTTCTTCGTCTTCCTGTGCTCCGACCGGGCGAGCTACAGCATCGGCTCGACGTATTTCGTCGATGGCGGGATGCTTCGCACCGTCTAGCGGGCGGCGGAAGCCGCCAGATCTCCGGCTGCCGCCGCGACGCTGCCCATCGGGCCGCTGCACCGGGTCTAGCCGCCCGGCGCGATCGACGCGCGGGCATTGCCGGCGCAGCCGCCCGCTCAGGATCGCATGAAGGCGGCGAAGGCCTCCTGATGATCCGGGTGCCAGCGTGAGAGAGCGGGGCGGTTCTCGATGATGTCGCCGGCCATCCAGCGCATGCGCCGCTCGTCGGTGGCGCGCGGCACCGCGTTGTCCGGACACAGGATGTAGAAGTCGTCGCGCTGCAGCGCCTGCAGCATGAACTCGACGACCTGATCCGCGGTCCATGCCGCCTGCGGCTTCTCCGAGGCGCCGGTCATCCCGGTGTGGGTGAAGCCCGGGATCAGCAGGTGGGCGGAGATGCTGCCGCCCGCCTCGCGCAATTCGTGCGCCAGCAGCTCGGTGAACGCCTTCACGCCCGCTTTGGAGACGTTGTAGGCGCTGTTACCCGGCGGCAGCGTGATGCCCTGCTTCGAGCCGGTGTTGACGATCAGGCCCGGACGCCCGGAGGCGAGCATGGCGCCCGCGAACGCCTGCACGCCGTTGATGACGCCCCAGAGGTTGATCCCCATCAGCGCCCGCCAGTCGGCCCCGTTCTCCCACGGCTTGCCCGGATCGGTGCCGACCGCGGCGTTGTTCATCAGCACCGAGATGGACCCGAAGCGGCCAAACGCGACGTCGCGCAGCGCGACCAGCTGCTCGGGATCGGCGACGTCGACGGGCGTCGCCAGGATCTCGGCCGCATCGACGGCCAGCGCTGCGACCCGCTCTCGCGCCCGCTGCAGCGCCGGGCCGGGCAGGTCGCCCAGCACCACGTTCAGGCCCATCGCGGCGAAGCGACAGGATGCGGCGAGGCCGATGCCGCTGGCGGCACCGGTGACGATCGCGGTGCCGCCGGGCAGCAGCGCAGGATGGGTCATGCAGAGGCTCCCTCAGATCTCGCCCGACCATAGCCCTCGCGGATCCCGCGCGCGACCGGCCGCCGGAGGTTCAGCCGCGGCCGACGAACGGCATGTTGGTGGCCATCACGGTGAGGCTCTGGATGTTGGTGTCGAGCGGCAGCGACGCCATGAACAGCACCGTCCGGGAGACGTCCTCGACACGCATCACCGGCTCGACCGCCATGTCGCCGTTGGCCTGGGGCACGCCGGACTGCATCTTCGCCGCCATCGGTGTGAGCGCGTTGCCGATGTCGATCTGGCCGCAGGCGATGTCGTGCGCCCGCCCGTCCAGCGACAGCGATTTGGTCAGACCGGTCACCGCGTGCTTGGTCGCGGTGTAGGCGATGGAGTTCGGCCGCGGCGCGTGCGCAGAGATCGAACCGTTATTGATGATGCGGCCTCCCTTGGGCTGCTGCCGGCGCATGGTGCGGAACGCGGCCTGAGCGCACAGGAACGCGCCGGTGAGGTTGATCGCCACCACGCTCGACCACTGCTCGAAGCTCAGCGCGTCGGGTGCCGCGGAGACGCTGATGCCGGCATTGTTGAACAGCAGGTCGAGCCGGCCGTACCTGCCCCGCAGGGCGTCGAACAGCGCGTCCACCGATGCCGGATCGGAGACGTCGGCAGGGTGCACCAGCGACGATGCGGTGGCGCCCGGCACGGTGGCGTAGCTCTGGGTTTCCTCCAGCGCCTCGCGGCCGCGGCCGGCGAGCACCACCGACCAGCCGTCGGACAGCAGCGCGGTCGCCACCGCGCGCCCGATGCCGCTGCCGGCACCGGTGACGAGGGCGATGCGACCCGCGCCGGACCCCGCCTGGGTCTCCGCCTGGGTCGCCGCCTGGATCGCCGCCTGAGTCTGGGTCTGGGCCTGGGTCTGCAGGCGGGGAGAAGCTGGTTCAGCCAAGGCATAGTCCTTCCTGTCGTGACGGTGCGAAGGCGGCGCGCGTGCTGCCGCGCGCGACGACGCTGAAGCCTACGTCGATGCGCATGTCGTGCGTGGCTCCGCCCGCGTCCAGCAGGTCGATGATCACGGCGCCGGCGCGCCGGCCGAGATCGGTGAAGTCGACGCGGATCGTGGTCAGCGGCGGCACCATCTGCTGGCCGACCTCGAAATCGCCGAAGCCCAGCAGCGAGAGGTGCCGCGGCACGTCGACACCGCGGCGGCGGCATTCCATCAGCGCGCCGACGGCGGAGAGGTCGGAGACCGCGAACACCGCCTCGACGTCGGGCGCCTGGTCGAGCAGGGCGCCCATGGCGATCGCTCCCTGCTCGAAGGAGAGCGGGATCCGACCATCCGCGCGCACCAGGTCGGTCGGCAGGCGCGCCGCGCGCATGGTCTCGGTGAAGCCCGTCAGCCTCGCCTCGCCGCGGGTGTCGTGCCGCTCGGCATCGCGCGACGGCCCCAGCGCGGCCAGCCGGCGGTGTCCGAGGCCGATCAGGAACGATGCCGCGGCGCTGCCGACGGCCTGGTTGGAGAAGCCGACCGCGCGACCCAGCGGCCGCTCCGGCAGCTCGGCGATCTCGATCACCGGTGGCTCGTCATGCGCGAGCAGTCGGCGCGCCGCCTCGCTGTGGTCGGATCCGACCAGCACCAGCGCCTCCGGCCGCCGCGACAGCAGGGTGCGTACCTGACGCTCCTCCTCGAGGACGCTGTACGTGGTGTAGCCGATCAGCAGCTCATAGCCGCCGGGGCGCAGAGCCTCGGTCAGGCCCTCGGCGAGAGCGGCGAAATTGCCGTTGGCGAGCGTCGGCAGCACCAGCCCGACGAAGCCGCTGCGTCGCGTGGCCAGTCCGCCTGCGGCGCGATCGGGCACGTAGCCGAGCTGCAGCACCGCCTGCTGCACCCGGTCGCGGGTCTCCGGGAGCACCTGGTCGGGGCGGATGAACGCGCGGGTCACGGTCATGCGCGAGACGCCGGCGAGCCGCGAGACGTCACGCAGCGTCGCCTTGCGTGCCGGCGCGGGCGGGTCGGTCATGGCGTCTCCTTCGGCAGCTCTCCGGAGAAGCAAAGCAACCCGGGTCTGCAGAGCGAGATCAGGGCGGCGGCGCGCCGCGGCGCTGCAGGTAGATCGCGTACACCTCGCTGGTGGCACAGATGAACAGACGGCCGCGATGGCGGCCGCCGAAGGTGACGTTGGACACCGCCTGCGGCAGGCGGATCTTGCCGAGCAGCTCGCCGTCCGGGCTGACGCAGTGCACGCCGTCGCCGGCGCTGGTCCAGACGTTGCCGTCCTCGTCGCAGCGGAAGCCGTCGGCCGCCCCGACCGCGGGCGCGTAGAACGGGCGTCCGCGGCCGAGCTTCGGCGCGGTGGCGTCGATGACGTCGAAGGCTAGGATCTGGCGACGCGCGGTGTTCTCCTGGAAGCGGCCGGTCTCGGCGATGTAGAGCCGGCTCTCGTCGGGGGAGAAGCACAGCCCGTTGGGGCACTCGAACGCGTCGCTGACGATGCGCAGCGTGCCGGTGCGCGGATCCAGCCGGTAGACGTGGCAGGGCAGCTCCTCCGCCGCGCGCTCGCCCTCGTAGTCCATCATGATGCCGTAGTGCGGATCGGTGAACCAGATCGAGCCATCCGATTTCACCACCACGTCGTTCGGCGAGTTGAGCCGCTGACCCAGGTAGCGGTCGGCGAGCACGGTGACGCGGCCGTCATGCTCGGTGCGCACCACCGACCGGGTGCCGTGCAGGCAGGAGATCAGCCTGCCTTCCTGGTCCCGGGTGTGGCCGTTGGCGAAGTCGCTCGGCTGGCGGTAGACCGAGACCCCCTGGCCCTCAATCCAGCGCAGGATCCGGTTGTTGGGGATGTCGCTGAACAGCAGGCAGCCGGCATCGCCGAACCAGACCGGACCCTCGGTCCAGCGGCAGCCCTCGGCGATCCGCTCCAGCGCCGCGTTGTGCAGGAGAAAGCGGTCGAAGCGCTTGTCGATGACCTCGAAATGGCTCATCGCGCTCAGCGCCCCCAGATGCGCGCATACACCTCGCGGTAGCCGTTGCTGGGGTCGTAGAGATCCTGCTTGCCGCCGTCGAGATCGATGTTCTTGCTGGTCACCAGGTGGACCGGGGTGACGTAGCGGGAGGGAGGCTGCCCGGCGAAGGCACGGTTCAGCTCGTCGATGGTCTGCCAGCCATGCAACTGCAGCGGCTCGGGCACGGTGGCGGCCTGATACTGGCCCGAGCGGATGCGCTCGAACGCCGAGTTGCTGCCGTCGCCGGCGCTGATGTTGACCGGCGGACCGCCGGGGTCGCGGCCGGCGGAGATCAGCGGCGGCCCGATGAAGTCGAAATACAGGTCGTTGATGCCGAGGCTGTAGGTCCACTTCGCGCCGAAGCGCCCGAGCAGCGAGGTGGTCAGCGGCGGCATGCGCGTCGAGGTCTGGTCGAGCGGCGTGTCCTCGAAGGCGAGCACCTTGCAGCCGGCGCACTTCGCGACCGTGTCGCGCATCCAGTTGCCCTTGGCGAGTGCCATCGCGTAGGCGCTGTCGGCGAACACCACGACGTTGGCGTGGCCGTCGCTGCTGGCGATCGCGTAGTCGGCGGCGACCTCCGCCACCCTGTGGTTGTCGCTGGTCACGTTGGTGAACAGCTCGCCCTGCAGCATCGGGCCGGGCGTCGGGCCGCCGTGCCAGGCCACCAGCTTGATGCCCTGGCTCACCGCCTGGTGGATGATGCTCGCGTTCTGCACCGCATCGAACCCGCCGACGATGATGCCGTCCGGCTTGAGCGCGATCGCCTGGCTGAAGGCGGACTGGATGCCCGAGACGCTGCCCTGACCGTCGATGATCCGCACCTTCCAGCCGATCCGCGTCGCCGCCTGCTTGACGCCGTCGCTCACCCCCTGGATGCCGCCGTTGCGCATGTCGCCGGCGACGTAGACGATGGTCTTGGCGGATGCCGCATGCGGGCCGCCGGTTGGGCCGCCCCACTTCTCGGACGGCGCGGTGGCGGCGCCGACCGCCTGCCTGGCGGCATCGAGCGTGGCGTCGGCGCGTGCGCCCGCGGGATCGCCGAGCAGGATCGCGAGGCCGGCCGCGACGGCGAGCCCGGCGCGGCTGTGAAGGACGTGCATTTGAACGCTCTCCCTATGTGCTTCTTGCCGGGCGGCGCCCGGTCCAGCTGGCGAGCCCGATCGCCACCAGCAGCGTCGCCCCGTTGAAGGCGGGCTCCACCCAGAAGGCGCCGCCGAGCTGCTCGATGCCGGAGATGCCGATGGCGAGGATGACCACGCCGACGATGGTGCCCCAGATGTTGACGCGCCCCGGGGTGATCGTGGTCGAGCCGAGGAAGGCGCCGACCAGGGCCGGGAGCAGGAACTCGAGCCCGACGCTGGCCTGGCCGAGCCGCAGCCGTGCGGCCAGCATCACGCCGGCGATCGCAGTGATGCCGCCCGACGTCATGAAGGCGAGCATGACGTAGCGCCGGGTCGGAATGCCGTTGAGCTCGGCGGCGCGCGGGTTGGCGCCGATCGCGTACAGGTAGCGGCCGAGCGGCGTGTAGGCCGAGATGATCCACAGCAGCAGCGCCAGCCCGGCGACGTAGAAGGCCGGGGCGGGGATGCCGAACAGGCTCGCCGTCTCGAGCACGAAGAAGGAGGGCGACAGGTGGCCGATCAGCTGCCGGCCGTCGGTCCACCACAGCGCGATCGCGTAGGTCACGGTGCCGGTGCCCAGGGTCGCGATGAAGCTGTCGATCTGCGCCACCTCGACCAGGATCCCGTTGAGCAGGCCGAACAGGATGCCGAGCCCGATCACGGCGAGCACCGCCAGCGGCCAGGGCACGCCGTCGATCTGGAACGAGATCGCCAGGATGTGCCACAGCACGACGCCGTAGCCGACGGTCAGGTCGATCTTGCCGGTCATCATCGGCACCGTCGCCGCCAGCGACAGCATCGCGATCACCCCCTTGTCACTGAGCAGGGAGCGGATGTTGAGCCAGGTCGGGAAGGTGTCGGGGAGCAGCAGCGAGAACAGCACGGCGAGCAGCAGGGCGAGCAGCACCAGGCCGTAGACCGGCAGCAGGTGCGTGATCCGCCTGCCGATCGAGGCGCCCGCCAGCGTGCCCGGTGCGGGCTCCAGCGCGGTCGATTTCAGCGAGTTCATGGCCGGCTCCCCTCATGGACCAAGGTCGGTTGCGCCGCCTCGGCATGCGTGCCGCCGGCGGAGGAAGCCTGCAGCAGGCTCTGCACCGAGAGCGCGTCGCGGTCGATCTCGCAGGCCACCCGGCCCTGGCTGAACACCAGGGCGCGATGGCAGATCTTGCTCACCTCCTCGAAGTCGGTGGCGACCACGATGATGGCGAGCCCGCCCTGCAGGGCGGTGCGCAGCAGCGCGTAGATCTCGGC
>CAXTNV010000089.1:0-14799 GCA_964245755.1 uncultured Acetobacteraceae bacterium
GGGGCACAATGTGGGCGGCCGGGGGGTGCCTCGGGCGGGGGGGGGGGGGGGGGGGGGGGGGGGCCGGGCGGCGGGGGGGGGGGCGGTGGGGGCGCTGGGGCGCGGCGGGTGGCCCGCCTCTTGGTGGTGGGGTCCGCTGGCACGGCTGGATCTGCCGCACAGCTACCTCGTCGGCGTGCTGTTCGCGGTCAACCTGTTCGCGCTGGATGCGGTGGCGGCCGACCTCGACCGCCTCGCCCGACGTGTCGAGGCGCCGATCCGCTGGCTCGCCGGCGCCACCTTCAGCCTGTACCTGTTCCACCTGCCGGTGGCGCAGTGCATTGCCGCACTGCTGCCCTGGGGTCCGGGCACGATGCAGGGGCGCGCCGGGGTCGTGCTCGGCACCGTGGCCGCCGTGTTCCTGCTCGCGGAGCTGTCGGAGCGGCGCAAGCGGCTGTGGCGCGAGCTGTTGCGGCGGCGGCGGCCCTAGCTTCACCGGTGCGGTTTCCGCCCGCACGGCGTGATCCACTCCCGGGCTCCCGCGTTGTCAGGCTCGGCCAGGGGCGCCGGTGCGGCGGCTTGACCGGCCGGGCCGCAGGCCCAACGTCAATCCATTCGAGGAGGAACGAGCGATGGTTACATTCGGATCAGCGGTCTGGCAGGGCGCGATCAGGGACGGCAAGGGCGCGATCTCGACCAAGAGCGGTGCGCTGGAAGCCTACCCGTACGGCTTCGCCGCGCGCTTCGAGGGCAAGCCCGGTACCAACCCGGAAGAGCTGATCGGTGCCGCGCATGCCGGCTGCTTCACCATGGCGCTGTCGCTGATACTGGGCGAGGCGCAGCTCACCGCGGAGCGCATGGAGACCAGGGCCGACGTCACGCTGGACAAGGATGGCGACGGGTTTTCCATCACCGCGATCAAGCTGACCCTGCAGGCCAAGATCCCCGGTGCCACCCAGGCGCAGTTCGAGGAACTCGCCGGCAAGGCCAAGGCAGGCTGCCCGGTATCGAAGCTGCTGAACGCCAAGATCACCCTCGACGCCACCCTGACTTCCTGAGCAGGCGGCCCCCGATCCGTGGATCGGGGGCCTGCCGTCTCAGAGCAGCGGCGCCATCAGCGCGAGGTCGGCCGGGCCGAAGCGATCCTTGGCGGTCCAGAGCTGGTGCCAATACGGATAGAGCACCGGCGGGGCGCTGACCTCGCCGAGCCGCTTGCGCTCGTCGTCGCTCAGCACCAGGGTGGCGGCGCCGAGATTGTCCTCGATGTGCGCCGTGGTGCGGCCGCCGATCACCAGCGAGGTGATGCCGGGCTGCCCGAGCGTCCACGCCAGCGCCACCTGGGCGCCGGACACGCCGTGCGCCTCGCCGATCGACACCACCGCGTCGACGATGTTCCACAGCCGCTCCTCGTCGCGGATCGGCGGCTCGCTCCAGCCGGCGAGCTGGCGGGTGCCTTCCGGCGTCTTCTGGTCGCGCCGATGCTTGCCGGACAGCAGCCCACCGGCCAGCGGGCTCCACACCAGCACGCCAACGCCCTGATCAACCGAGATCGGCAGCAGCTCGTACTCGGCCTCGCGTGCCTCCAGCGTGTAGTGGATCTGCTGGCTGACGAAGCGCTGGCGGTGCTCGCGCTCGCTGATGCCGAGCGCCTTCATCAGGTGCCAGCCGGAGTAGTTCGAGCAGCCGATGTAGCGGACCTTGCCGTCGGCGACGAGCCGGTCGAGCGCTTCCAGCGTCTCCTCCAGCGGCGTCAGCCCGTCCCACTGATGCACCTGGTAGAGGTCGATCACGTCGGTGCGCAGCCGCCTGAGACTGGCCTCGCACGCCTGGATCAGGTGGTAGCGGGAGAGCCCGCGATCGTTCGGCCCCTCGCCGAACGGGAACCGCGCCTTGGTGGCGATCAGCACCCCCTTCGGACGCTTGCCCGCGAGAGCCTCGCCGACGATCTCCTCGGAGGCGCCGGCGGAGTAGATGTTGGCGGTGTCGATCAGATTGACCCCGTGATCGAGGCAGAGATCGATCTGCCGCTTCGCCTCCTCGAGGCCGACATCGCCGACCTTGGCGAACTGGCCGCGGCCGCCCATCGTCATGGTGCCGAGCGTGATGGTCGAGACCTTCAGGCCGGAACGGCCGAGCAGTCGATATTCCATGCGTATCTCCCGGATGCGGTTCTTGGTTGGTGTCGGCGTCAGCCGTGCCAGGCCGACACCAGGACCCCGTGCGGACCGCCGTACGGATCCGACGCGGGGAACGGCAGGCGCTCCATGCGCGCGGTCATGGCTGGCGTCGGCGCGTGGCGGCAGATATCCCAATCCTGACCCGCCGGATAGGCGCCCACCACCAGGAAGTCCTCACTCGCCTGCACCCGGCAATGTCCGGTGCCGCAGGGCAGAACCAGCACGTCACCGGCCGTGACCGCAATCGTGCGGCCGGCCGGACCGCCGAGCACGAGCTGCGCCGAGCCGGCGACGAAGCCGAGCACCTCGTGCGCGGTGGAGTGGTAGTGGTGGTAGGCATAGACGCCGTTGCGCCACTGCGCCGGCCACCCGTTGCGGCCGCTCAGCGCCTCGAAGGTCGCCGGGTCGCTGCCCGTCGGGCCGAGCACTCCGCGATACAGCAGCACCGGCAGGCGCGGGTTGTTCGGCATCCAGCCGTTGCGCTCCAGCCTGATCCGCTCGGCCGTCGCGGCCACCGCGCTCCCAGCGGCGGCGGCGTCGATCCCGAGCCCGGTCAGCAGAACGCCGAAGCTGCGCCGATCCATGTCCGTCATCATCGTGCTCCCCGGATGCTCCGACAGCTAGATGCCAAGCCGCGATGCAACAAATGGTAAGATGTGCTGCAATTGTGCAGCGCCGGTGCTGAATTGCCGAGCGGCCGCATCATCTGCCGCAGCGTGCCGTCGATCGTGTTCATGATCCTCGTGATCGTCATCATCAAGGGAGACCGTCTGGCGGCATGGACCTGAGGCAGATCCAGCACTTCATCGCGGTTGCCGAGGAACGCCACTTCACCCGTGCCGCGCGTCGGCTCAACGTCGTGCAGTCGGGACTGTCCGCCACCATCCGCTCGCTCGAGGACGACCTGGGCGGACCGCTGTTCATACGCAGCACGCGGCATGTCGAGCTGACACCGGCCGGCCAGGTGCTGCTGGAGGAAGGCCGTCGCGTGATCCTGGCCGCCCGCAACGCCAAGCTTGCGGTCACCGAGGTGCACAACCTCAGCCGCGGCCGGCTCACCATCGGCTCGATCCAGAGCCTGGCGCCGTTCGCCGACCTTCCGGGCTCGCTCGGCCAGTTCCGCAGGGCGTTCGCCGGCATCGATGTCGAGCTGCTGTTCGACGGGACCGGCGCGTTGCTGGAGCAGGTCGGCGACGGCCGGCTCGACCTCGCCTTTACCCAGGCGACGGAGACGCTGCCGGACGGCGTCAGCGCCCGCCTTTTCGCCTGCGAGGGCATGGTGATGGTCTGCATGCCGTCGCATCCGCTCGCGGGCAGCCGCGAGATGCCGCTCGCCCGCCTGTGCGAGGAGGCGATGATCGAGCTGAAGTCGGACTGGGCGATGCGCCGGCTGGTCGATCGCAGCTTCGCCCGCGTGGGCCTGCAGCGCCGCATCGGCTTCGAGGTGAACGACATCACGATGCTGCTCGAGCTCGCGGCACAGGGACTCGGGGTGGCGCTGGTGCCGGAAACGCTGGCCGCCGAGCGGCTGCGCAGCCCGCGCGGGGCGCCGATCGCGACCGCGACGCTGCGCGACGAGGATGAGCCCTGCTGGGAGCTCGTCGCCGCCTTCCGCGGCCAGCACCAGCGGCCTTCGCAGCCGGTGGTGCGCGCCTACCTGGACTTTCTGGCACTGCCGGAGCCCGATCCACTTGCCGTGCGTTGATCGCCGGCGCCGCTTCAAGCCAGCTGACACCAAAGGGACCTTATGAAGCTCGTCACGTTCGCGCTGAAGTATCGCGTGACCTTCTACGTCATGTCGCTGCTGATCATGCTCGCCGGCGGCGCCTCGGCTGTCCTGATGCCCAAGGACGTGCTGCCCGACGTCAACATCCCGGTGGTCACCATCATCTGGACCTATACCGGGCTCGATACCCCGGACATGCAGAACTACGTCACCAGCTATGAGGAGCTGGCGCTCTCCAACAACGTCGTCGGGATACGCGACATGGAGAGCACGACGCTGCAGGGCACCACCATCACCAAAGTGTATTTCCAGCCCGGCGTCGACATCAGCCTGGCCCTGACCCAGGTGACTTCGGCGACCAACGCGATCCGCGGCCAGCTGCCCGCCGGGATCCAGCCGCCGGTGGTGCTGCGCTTCTCCGCATCCTCCGTGCCGGTGATCCAGGTCGCCGCCACCTCTGACGTCGAGAGCCAGGCGGCGGTGTACAACTTCGTCCGCTTCCGGCTGCGCTCGACGCTGCAGACCACCCCCGGCTCGACCATGCCGCCTCCCTACGGCGGCGTGCCGGAACAGGTGATGGTGGACCTCGATCCGCATGCCCTGTCGGCCTACGGCATCACGCCGATGGACGTGAGCAACGCGGTCAACGCGCAGAGCCTGGTGCTGCCCTCGGGTCAGGCCAAGTTCGGCCAGACCCAGTTCATCATGCACATCAACACGCTTCCCTCGATCCTCGACCGGCTCAACGACATCCCGGTCAAGGTCGTGAACGGCTCGCCGATCCTGCTGCGCGACATCGCCTACGTGCGTGCCGGCGGACCGCCGCAGCAGAACATGGTGCACGTCAACGGCCAGAACGGGCTGCTGCTGCCGGTGATCAAGAACGGCTCGACCTCTACGCTGGACATCGTCAACACGGTCAAGTCGATGCTGCCCGGGATCATCGCCGGCGCGCCGAAGGACATCAAGATCGTCTCCCTGTTCGACCAGTCGGTGTTCGTCTCGGACGCGATCGGCGACGTCGCGCAGGAGGGCCTGATCGCGGCCGGGCTGACCGGGCTGATGATCCTGCTGTTCCTGGGATCGTGGCGGGCGACCCTGGTGGTCCTGGTGTCGATCCCGCTGGCGATCCTGACCTCGCTCGCGGTCTGCGCCGCGATCGGCGAGACGATGAACATCATGACTCTCGGCGGCCTAGCACTCGCCGTCGGCATCCTGGTCGACGATGCGACGGTGGCGATCGAAAACACCTACCGGGTGCTGGAGAGCGGCAAGGGGTTCCGCGAGTCGGTGGTCGAGGGCGGCGCCAGCATCGCCAAGCCGACGCTGATCTCGACCTTGTCGATCTGCTCGGCCTTCGTCTCGGTGCTGTTCCTCACCGGCGCGCCGAAATACATCTTCACGCCGCAGGCGCTGGCCGTGGTGTTCGCCATGCTCGCCTCCTACCTGCTGTCGCGCACGCTGGTGCCGATCCTGATCGACGTGCTGCTGGCGTCCGAGCACGGTGGCCGCGACGCGAAGCGCGAGGAACGCGGCAACGGCGCCGCGGCTCGCAGGCCGGGCCTGTTCGGCCGCATCCACGCCGGCTTCGAGCGTCGTTTCAAGCGCTTCCAGGCTTACTACGGCGGGTTGCTGCGCGCGGTGATGGCCCGCCGCTGGATCACGGCTGCGGTCGCGGCGACCGTGCTGGTGATCGGCGGCTGCCTATTCCCTTTCCTCGGCCAGGACTACTTCCCGGCGATCGAGTCCGGCGAGATCGCGCTGCACGTGCGCGCGCATCCCGGCTTGCGCATCGAGGAGACCGCCAAGCTGTTCCGCGGCGTCGAGGACACCATCCGCGAGGTCGCCGGCAAGGACCGGGTGCGGACCATGGTCGACAATATCGGCCTGCCCTCGATCAACTATAACCTCGCCTTCAACGACGGCACCTTCGTGGCCTACTACGACGGGCAGATCCTCGCGACGTTCGCCCCTGGGGTGTCCGGGACACGGGTGACCAAGCAGCTGCGGACGGAACTGCGTCGTCGCTTCCCGGATACGCTGTTCTACTTCCAGCCGGCAGACATGATCACCCAGATCCTGGATTTCGGGGTACCGTCGCAGATCGACGTCCAGGTGCATGGTCGCCACCCTGACATCGATCTCGCCGTGGCGAAGCGCCTGCAGCACCGTCTCGAGGGACTGCCCGGCCTGGTCGACGTGCATGTCCAGCAGATCACCGACGCGCCCGACTTCCGCGCCGACGTGAACCGCCAGCGGGCGCTCGAGCTCGGGCTGACCGAGCGCGACGTGGCCGACCAGGTGAATGTGTCGCTGTCGGGCTCGTTCCAGGTCTCGCCCAATTTCTGGACCGACCCGAAGACCGGGATCCCCTGGCAGCTCACGGTGCAGACCCCGGAATATCGCGCCGACACCCTCAACACGGTCGAGAACACGCCGATCTACGTGCCCGGCAGCAACCCCTCGTCCGGCGGCATCAACCGCAACCCGGCGCAGCCGATCTCGCTGATGACCAACGTCGCCACCTTCCATCGCAGCGTCGAGCAGGCGGTGCTCAGCCACGTCAACACCGAGCCGACCTTTGACGTGTATGCCGCGGTGCAGGACTCCGATCTCGGCGCCGCCGCCAAGCGCATCCGCGCGGTGGTCGCCGACGAGCAGAAGCACCTGCAGGCGCCCGACAAGATCATCGTGCGCGGCCAGATCCAGAGCATGGACAGTGCCTTCAGCCATATCGAGATCGGCCTGCTGGTCGCGGTGATCGCGGTCTACCTGCTCATGGTGCTGAACTACCAGGACTGGGGCGATCCGTTCGTCGTCCTCGCGGCACTGCCGCTGGTGTTCTGCGGCATCATCATGAGCCTTTTCATCACCGAGACGACCTTCTCCATCGCCTCGATGATGGGCGCTATCATGAGCGTCGGGGTCGCCTCGGCGAACTCGATCCTGCTGGTGACCTTCGCCCGCGAGCATCGCGAGGAGACGGACTGCTCGGCGGAGGAGGCTGCCATCGTGGCCGGCGAGACCAGGCTGCGTCCGGTGCTGATGACCGCGGGCGCCATGATCATGGGCCTGCTGCCGATGGCGCTTGATCTGGGTCAGGGCGGTGAACAAAATGCCGCCCTGGCCCGCGCGGTGATCGGCGGCATCTCCGTCGGCACGGTCTCGACCCTGCTGTTCGTGCCCTTCCTGTACAGTGTGTTGCGACGCGGTCCCATCCGTCGCGTGGAGGACTACGTATGAGCGAGGATCATCCGGAGCCGGTCACGCCGCGACGCCGCGCCGCGCTCTACGTCATCGTGCCGCTGATCGCGCTGCTTTGCTGGGGGGTGTTCATCCACTGGCGCCAGACCACGGCCGCGATGGAGACGCTGCAGCAGTCGAAGAGCTTCGTGCCCGACGTCCACGTGTCGCCGGCCAAGCAGATGCGCGACGAGCACACGACGACCCTGCCCGGGCAGACGGTCGCCTATGACGAGGCCGACCTGTTCGCCCGCGCCACCGGCTTCATCGCCGAACGCCGCGTCGACATCGGCAGCCACGTGCACAAGGGCGACCTGCTGGCCCGTATCGATGCGCCGGACCTCGACGAGCAGCTCAATCAGGCGCGCGCGCAGCTCGGCCAGCAGGAGGCGGCGGTGCTGCAGGCGCAGGCGTCACTCAAGCAGGCGCAGGACAACACCAAGCTCGCGGCCTCCAACAAGCGGCGCTCGGTCACCCTCGCCGGCGAGGGCTGGGACACCAAGCAGAACGCCGAAACGCAGACCACCAACGCGGCGGTCTCGACCTCCAGCATCGCCAGCGCCCAGGCCGGTATCGGTGTCGCGGTGGCGAACGTGCGGGCGCAGCAGGCGACCGTCGACCGCTTGGTGGCGCTGACCGGGTTCGAGCGGGTCATGGCGCCGTTCGACGGGGTGATCACCCAGCGCGAGGTTGATGTCGGCGACTTGGTGCAGAGCGACAGCAGCAGCGGCACCGCGCTGTTCCATATCGACCAGGAGGACGTACTGCGCTGCGAGGTCTACGTGCCGCAGAGCGACTTCGCCGGCATCCGCAACGGGCTGCAGGCCGAGGTCAGCGTGCCTGAGCTGCCGGGACGGGTGTTCCGGGCCAAGGTCTCCCGCACGTCGGTATCGCTTGCGCAGAACTCGCGCTCGATGCTGGTCGAGATCGACGTCCCGAATCCGGACGCTGCGCTCACGCCAGGCCTGTACGTCGACGTGGCATTCGTGCTGCGCGATGCCTCGCCCACGGTGGTGATCCCTGACGCGGCGCTGATCTTCGATGCCAAGGGGCTACGCGTCGCCACCGTGAACTCCGACCAGCAGGTCCGCATGATGCCGATCACGATCTACCGCGATTTCGGCGAGAAGGCGGAGATCCGTGAGGGCTTGAAGGGCGGAGAGGCGCTGGTGGTCAATCCGCCGGCCGATCTTCACGACGGCGAGAAGGTGCACGTGGTGCAGTCGGGCGGCCAGTCCGCCTCCCGCAGCAAGAGCTAGCGTCGGCAGCACCGCCGCCGCGCTAGCGCACGTTGCCGTAGGAGGGTGCGCCCAGACCTGGACAGGAGCATTGCGCGCCGAGCGGGAGCTGTTCAGGCAGCTGGCAGGCGTAGACGCCCGCCGAGCAGCTGTAGCCGTAGCCGGGCGCGGTTGCCGCCTGCGGCCCGGCCGCACCGACGCACCCGGCGAGCGCCAGCAGCCCGGCGAGCAGGCCGGAGGCGATGCATAGCCAGAACATACGCGGGCGGCGCAGATACACTAGTTTTCGAGACTCCCCCATGACACCACCGCCGAGTTCATGCATGGTCCGGCCCTGTGCTCACCGGCCATCATCCTTCCAAACACCGCATCTTCCCGGCCGTTCCGCGCCTCGTGTCGCGAACTGCGTCGGACCGGCTGACGGATTTCGGGCTCGCCGGCTGCCTGTTCACGGTGGGTCTGTTCGCCCGGCTCTACGAGATCGGCAACAAGCCGTTCTGGCTCGACGAGGTCACGACGCTGCGTCGCGCCAGCCTGGGCACGCTCGACCTCATCATCGACTCGCTGTCGTTCCACCACTTGCCGCTCTACTTCCTGATCTCGCGCTGGTTCGTCCCGCTCGGCACCGACGAGGCCAGCCTTCGCCTGCCGGCGGCGCTGTTCGGCGCGCTGTCCTGCGCACTCCTGTTCGGTCTTGCACGCATGATCGGCGGACGGCGGGCTGCCACCGCAGCGGCGATGCTGCTGGCGCTGTCGCCGTTCCAGGTGCAGTATGGCCAGGAGGCACGGTCCTACACGCTGGTGATCAGCTTCATCCTGCTGGCGCTCTGGGCGCTCGCGGCGCTGGTTCGCGATCCCGTGACAGCCGCGCGGCGCCTCGACCGGCCGGATGCGGCCAGGCTGGGATGGCTGGTCTACGCCGTCGCCACTATCGGTGCGCTCGACACCCTCAGCGTCGCCCTGTTCTGGCTGCTGGCCGCGCTGATCGCCATCGGCCTGGCCGCGCGGGCGCAACCCATGCAGAGGCGAGGCCTGCTGGTCAACACGGCGATCGCCCATGTCGTGATCCTCTGCTGCTACCTGCCGTGGATCGTGGCGATGCACACGCTCACGCACGGCCGCATGGGCAGCGGCCTGGACTGGGTGCCGCCACTGAGCTGGACCCGGGTCTGGACCACAATCCAGGCGGTGTATCTGCTGCGCACCACCAGCCTGATCAGCTTCCACACCTTTCCCGATGGCCTCCCGTGGCTTGGCCTGCTCGCCGCGATCGCGGCACTGGCCGGGCTGTGGCACTATGCGCGGCGCGACCGGGCTGCACTGGTCTCTGCGGTCGCGCTGCTCACCCTGCCGGTGGGCCTGCTCGTGACGTCACTGGTATCGTCGGTATGGATGCCACGCTACCTGGCCTGGAGCGGGCCGATCTTCTTCCTGTTCGCCGGTCTGGGCGTCGCCCGGCTGCCTCGCGTCGCTTCCTGGACGGCGATCGGCATGCTGGCGAGCCTCGGCGTGGTCAACCTGCTGCCGTACTACCGGCTGGAGACCAAGCCGCTCTGGAACGACGCGGCGCTGCTGCTGCGTGGCAGCCTGTCGCCGGAGTCGCTGCTGCTCACCGACGACCCCGGGGCAATCGAGATGATGAACGTGCGACTGCAGCGGCTGGGCAATCCGTTCCCACCGACCCTGTGGACCGCCGACGCCGACCTGGCGACGCAGCATCTGCATGACGGATATCCGGTCTGGGCGGTGCATGGCCGCGTCGGCCAGGCTGACCATACCGAGCTCTCGGCGTTCAACGACCTGCTGTCGCCGCTCGGCACGCCGTGCTGGAGCGGCACGGTGGGTCTTGATATCGTAATCGAGGCGTTCGCACCCGAAGGCAGCTCCTGTCCGGCGGGCGACATGCCCTAGGTCGGGCCGGGCGGTCGGGTTCGTCCGCGCGCATCATCGACGGGGAGAGTGACATGCAGGCAAGCTGGAACGGTCAGGTGATCGCCGAGAGCGACGACATTGTCATGGTGGAGGGAAACGCCTATTTCCCGGCGTCGTCGCTGCGCCGGGACGTCGTCAAGCCGAGCGAGCAGACCAGCATCTGCCCATGGAAGGGCACGGCGAACTACTACTCGCTGGAAGTCGACGGAAAGAGTAATCTGGATGCAGTGTGGTATTATCCGGAGCCGAAGCAGGCTGCAGAAAACATCAGGGGCCGTGTCGCTTTCTGGAAGGGCGTCAAGATAAGTTCCTGAAACGAGTGTGACGCGATACCTTGAACTTCCTTGAACCAGACCAATTTCATCGACAATAAGCCAATGTCTATCAGTAGAGAGTTGAACTTGCCAGAACATCGCCCCGAGCAGGGCCCAGATGACGATTCCCAGGCCCTGGACGGTGGAGCACGAAGCGCGGAAGCACAGCTCCGCCATGCGCTGGATCACATGGGGGGTCGCCGCACTTCCAGCGCTCCCGTCTCAGCGACCAGCCGCACTGGCGGTCCTGCCGCCGGCCAGCGTCACCGTTATGTGCGCGATGGCGAGGTGCCGGTGGTGCACGCGTCACTCGGGCGCGCAACCGTACGCGCGGAGGCCGCCACCCAGCAGGACAAAGCGGTGATCGAGTCGCTGCGTCAGGACCTGGAGCAGGAACGCGGCCGCCGCGAAGCGGCCGAGCGTAGTCTGCTTGAGAGCAAATCCTCGATCGTCGCCCTGCAGACGCGCCTGGCCCATGTCGAGATGGATCTGCAGGCAGCCCAAGAGCAGGCTGCGAGCCAAGCCGCCGCGACGGCGCCCGTGGTTGCCGAGCCTGTTCGCCGCAAGCCCAGGCCGGAGAGGCACGAGGTTGAGCCTCAACCGATCAAGTGGTGGATCAGGGACGAGTCGTAGCGTCGCCGCATCTCAACCGGTGAGATCTGCGCCGGACTAGCCGCGCCCGCTCTTGTCGGCACCGAAGTAGAAGCCCAGGACGGTGCCCACGACCACAATGGTCGGCGAGAACAGCACCAGTCCCAACTCCTTGATGTCCTGCATCGGCAGCACGTGGCCGTATGCCAGCCCGAAGAACAGCATGACCTCCAGCCCGAATACGGCGAGGACGATGACGGCGAGCCAACCCCGCATGGTCTCGCGGGCCTTGATCACATCGAACCGCCCGGGAGCGGGCACACGCTCGAGCGACTCGTCGCTGGAACCGGCGCTCGTGGCGGTGCCGGGCGAGGCGCCGAGAACGACGACGGGCCGGCTGTAGAACTCGTTCGGCGTCAAACCGAAGCGGTCAGACAAAAGTCACGGGCGCGACCTTGTTGTGCTCGCGCAACTCGAACCTGCGGCCGTTCCTGATCTCGGAGACGATGAAGGCCTCGTTGGCGATCGCCTTGGCGATCACGTCGGTCTCCGGGACGCCCAGCAGCTTAGCTAAGCTGCGCACCAGATCGGTCGTGCCCTCGTCGAGCTCGAAGTTTATCCGGGCCGGCAGAACATCGTGGCGGGGCGGTGGCGCGGAATACGTTGCGGACATCGCTCAACCTTCAAATATCGTGTTCATGTATTGCCGTGTCGCCGCGGGCCGGACGTGACTCGACCAAGCTGAAGATAGGCATCAGCCGCGAATGCGACAACTGTTCGCGAAATAGTTCTTGTTTTGTTCTTATCTCCTCATCGCGTTATTATAACGTGAGCCGGAAGCGTCACTCTCCGACTTGCTCGGCAGGCCCGCAGGTGCGTCAGGAAGCGGCCACCGGCGCGCGAAGCGGACGGGCAGGATTACCGCCGCAACACACCTCGTCATCGGCGACCGTTGGCAGCGGCCGGCCGCCGGCTTGGCCTCAGGGCTTGCGCGGCGGCGAGACGCTGTGCGTGGCGAGGACGGTGTCGGTTTGCGGATCGAGCTCGATCAGCTTGACCTCGTAGCCCCACAGCTCGGCGAGATGCTTGAGCGAGGCGCGTGCATCCTGCTCGGCGAGAAGCTGTCCCGGACGGGTGCGATGCTCGATGCGCAGGCAGCGATCACCAGCCAGGTCGACGTCGACGATCTCGAGCTCGGCGTAGAAGTGGCTCGGGTCATAGCTGCGCGCTAGGGCGCGGCGGATCTCCCGGTAGCCGGCATCGTCATGGATGTCGTCGACCAGCAGGTAGGGCTTCGCGACGTCGTCGAGCAGCCTGAACATGCGGAACTGGCGCATGACCGCCGGCGAGAGAAACTGCTGGATGAAGCTCTCGTCGCGATACTCTGCCCAGGCGTGCTTCAGCGTGCCGATCGCATCCTGGTTGCCCGCAACCTCCGGGAACCACGCCCGATCTTCGGCGGTGGGGGCCTCGCAGATGCGCGCGATGTCGGTCATCATCGCGTAGCCCAGGGCATATGGATTGAAGCTGCCGCCGCCCGGATGGTCGAAGCCGGGCTGGGTGATGACGTTGGTGGTGGAGTGGATCACCTCGAGGAAAGCCGCATCGTTGATGCGACCCTGCTCGTGCAGGCGGGTCATGATCGCCTGGTGCACCCAGGTGGCGCAGCCCTCGTTCATCATCTTGGCCTGCGGCTGCGGATAGAAATACTGCGCGATCAGCCGGACGATGCGGATCACCTCGCGCTCCCACGGCGCCAGCTTCGGTGCGTTCTTCTCCAGGAAATAGAGCAGATTTTCCTCCGGGAGCCCGAGGCGCCGGCGGCGGTCGCCGATGACGCTCGCCGCCTGAGCGGTGCCGGCGGATGGCAGTGTGCGCCAGAGGTCGTTGTAGACACGATCCTCATGCTCGCGACGCTCGCGGTCGCGCGCCTGCTCCGCCTTCAGGTCCATCATCTTGGCGCCGGAGTGCCGGTTCACGCCCTGGTTCTGCAACGCGTGCGCGGCGTCGAGCACGCGCTCGACCGCAGCGATGCCATGCCGCTCCTCGCACCGCGCGATGTAGGACCGGGCGAACTCGAGATAGTCGAGGATCCCGGTCGGCTCGGTCCACTCACGGAACAAGCGGTTGTTGCGGAAGAAGTGGTTGTGGCCGAAGGCGGCGTGGGCAATGACCAGCGCCTGCATCGTCGCGCTGTTCTCCTCCATCAGGTAGCTGATGCAGGGGTTGGAGTTGATCACCACCTCGTAGGCCAAGCCCATCAGGCCGCGCTTGTACGCGTTCTGATGCCCGACGAAGCGCTTGCCGAACGACCAATGCTTGTAGATCAGCGGCATGCCATGCGATGTATAGACGTCGAGCATCTGCTCGGAGGTGATGACCTCGATCCGGTTGGGGTAGATCTCAAGCTTCAGCTCGTGCTCCGCGATGCTCTCGATGGCATCGTAGGCGTGACGCAGGGTCGCGAAGTTCCAGTCGGCGCCGCTGTAGAGCAGTTCGGAGGCGCCATGCGGCGGCAGCGGCCGATCGAGCATGGCCGGCGCGATCGCAGGTCGTGCGCCGGGCGATCCGAGCGGATGGCGGCGCGGGGCGAGGCTCATGGAGACGCCTCCGCACGACGCGCGAACAGTTCGCGGAACACCGGGAAGATGTCCCGCTTCTCCGCAACCTGACGCATGACCAGCCGCTCGCTATCCCCGGCGACCTGCTTATAGCCACGCCACAGATCGGTCTCGCCCCGGATGATGGCGCCGGAGCCGACAATCTCGATGTATGCGTAGTATTGCACGTTGGGCAGGATGCGCGTCTGTAGCAAAGCACAGGAACGTGGCGTATCGGAGGCGGAGTTGTCCCCGTCCGATGCCTGGGCAACGTAGATGTTCCAGGCCGAGGCAGGATAGCGGTTCTGCTGGATGCCGATCATCTCGTTGAGCGCCGAGGACACGATGGTGCCGCCGGTTCGCGGATCGGTGAAGAACGTCTCCTCGTCGACTTCCTCGGCGACCTCGGCATGCCGGATGAAGATCAGGTCGACCTGCTTGTAGCGCCGCTCGAGGAAGACGTGCAGTAACAGGAAGAACTGCTTAGCCAGGTCCTTCATCCGCTCGGTCATGGATCCGGACACGTCCATGATGCAGAACATGACGGCCCGGGTCGACGGCTTCGGCGTCTGGGTGAAACGCCGATAGCGCAGATCGACCGGATCGATCCAAGGAATGCGGTTCATCCGCCGTTGCGCCGCCGCGAGATCCGCCCTCAACCCGACGAGTTCCTCATGCAGGGCTGGCGACCTCTCGGCCTGGTCTTCCAGGGCCGCAATACGGGCCTCGATCTCCCTGACGACCTCCGGCTTCGGACGTCTCAGGCCGATCCGGCGCGCCATCGAGTAGCGCATGGTACGGCTCAGATCGAGCTGCGACGGCGCGCCGTCATTGCTGAGCCCGGCGCGGCTGGAGCTCATCGACTCAGTGGTGGTGATCTCGCGCTTGACGAGGTCGGGAAGAGCCAGGTCGTCGAAGAACAGATCGAGGAACTCGTCGCGCGTGAGCACGAAGCGGAAGCTGTCCTCGCCGCCGCCCTCCTCGCCCGCCTCCCCTGCC
>CAXTNV010000090.1:0-14791 GCA_964245755.1 uncultured Acetobacteraceae bacterium
GTCGGCCGCCCCACGCTCCACCGCGGCACGCCCCTCCGCCTGCCTCGCCGAATGCCTGGATTGCGCCGGGGCCGCCGCCGCCGCCGGCCAGGGATGATGCGCGGGCGAGTTGCCTGCTGCGGCCCGGCTTCCCGGCGCCGCGATCAGGATGGCGCAGAACAGGGCCAGCCGGAGTGGCGGCTTGGCCGGACCTTGCGGCCTCAGGCCGGAGCGAGCAGCGATCGGCCGGTCATCAGCGCCGGCTGGTCGAGGCCCATCAGCGCCAGCAGGGTCGGCGCGAGATCGGCGAGCCGGCCGTCGTGCAGCACCGCGCCGCCGAGCCCGCACAGCACCACCGGCACCGGGTTGAGCGTGTGCGCGGTATGCGGCACGCCGCTCTGCGGGTCGCGCATGGTCTCGCAGTTGCCGTGGTCGGCAGTGGCCAGCAGCACCCCGCCGGCCCGGACGATGGCGGCGACGATGCGCCCGAGCCCGGCATCGACGGTCTCCACCGCGCGGATGGCGGCGGCGAGGTTGCCGGTGTGGCCGACCATGTCGGGGTTGGCGAAGTTCAGCACGATCAGGTCGTACTGGCCCGAAGCGATGGCGTCGACGGCGCGGTCGGTGAGCTCCGGCGCGGACATCTCCGGCTGCAGGTCGTAGGTCGCGACCTTCGGCGACGGCACCATGATCCGGTCCTCGCCCGGCAGCACCGCCTCGCGGCCGCCATTGAGGAAGTAGGTGACGTGCGGATACTTCTCGGTCTCGGCCATGCGCAGCTGGCGTCGTCCTGCCGCCGAGACCACGTCGCCGAGCAGGTCGTCGAGGCTCTGCGGCGGGAACAGCACCTCGATCCGCCCCGCCAGCCGGTCGCTGTAGCGGGTCATGCCGACGGCGCAGGCGAACCGGACGACGCGCCCGCGCTCGAAGCCGGCGAAGTCCGGATCGAGCAGCGCGTCGTAGAGCTGGCGGATGCGGTCGGCACGGAAGTTGAACGACAGCAGCGCGTCGCCGTCGCGCATGCCGGCGTAGGCGCCGATCACCGTGGGCGCGACGAACTCGTCGGTCACCGCTGCCGCATAGGAGTCCGCGAGCACCGCGTCCGGATCCGCCGCTCGCGGACCCTCGCCGCTCACGATCACGTCGTAGGCGCGCCGTACCCGCTCCCAGCGGTGGTCGCGGTCCATCGCGAAGTAGCGGCCGCAGATCGTGGCGATCCTCGCCTGCGCCGGCAGGCCGGCGCGCAACGCCGCTAGGTCGCCGCGCGCCGATCGAGGCGGCGTGTCGCGGCCGTCGGTGAACAGGTGCAGGGCGACCGGCAGCCCGGCCCCGGTCAGGATCCTGGCGATCGCCACCGCGTGATCCTGATGCGCGTGCACGCCGCCGGGCGAGGCGAGGCCGACGAGGTGACAGGTGCCGCCGCTGCGGCGCAGGGCGGCGATCAGGCCGAGCATCGCGGGCAGCGCGGCGATGCTACCGGTCTCGATCGACGAGAAGATCCGCGGCAGCTCCTGCATCACAACGCGGCCGGCGCCGATATTGAGATGCCCGACCTCGGAGTTGCCCATCTGCCCGCCCGGCAGGCCGACGTCGGGGCCGCAGGTGCGCAGGAAGGCGTGCGGACCGCTCGCCCAGAGCCGGTCGAAGGTCGGCGTGCGGGCTTGCCGCACCGCGTTGTCGGCGACCTCCTCGCGCCAGCCGAACCCGTCCAGGATGACGAGCATGACCGGTCGCGTCGGCGGGATGGGCAAGGAAACTGGCATCGAAGCGCATGCTCCCGAAGGGGTCGGCCGCGAAGCATGCCACCGTTCCGCTGCTCAGGGCGAGAGCGGGGCCGGAGGAGCCAGCGGATCGTCCGGACCGGTGCTGCCGCCGGTCGACGGCGGGTCGCTCGCCGGGAAGGTGTCCTCCACCGCGTCGTCCACCTTGTCGTCCTCTTCCGGTGGCTGGTTGGTCTCGGACATGCGGTCGCTCCTGTGCTTCACGCGTTGCTAAGGGCAGCGGCGGCGCTAGGTTTCCGCCGCGTCGATCCCATCTGCATGGCGTCCAGCACAGCGAGGCACCGCATGAGCAGCCAGTCCACCAAGCACGATGTCCGCGGCGACGAGGTCTGGCGCGACAAGCTGTCGCGCGAGCAGTACCGGGTGCTGCGCGAACACGGCACCGAGCGCGCCGGCACCAGCCCGCTGAACTACGAGAAGCGCGACGGCCTGTTCCGTTGTGCCGCCTGCAACAACCCGCTGTTCACGTCCGACACCAAGTACGAGAGCGGCAGCGGCTGGCCCTCCTTCTTCGCCCCGATAGCGGGCGCGGTCGAGACGCAGGAGGACGACAGCCTGTTCATGCGCCGGGTCGAGGTGCATTGCGCGAAGTGCCACGGCCATCTCGGCCACCTGTTCCCCGATGGACCGAAGCCGACCGGCGAGCGCTACTGCATGAACGGCGTTTCGCTGGATTTCGTGCCCGCCGGCTCCTAGGGCGTGTCTGCCCCGGTCACGCCGATGCCGCAGTGGCCCGGCATGGCCGCGTCGTCCAACATCGTGGTGCTCGATCATCCGCTGGTGCAGCACAAGCTGTCGCGGCTGCGCCAGGCCGGCACCTCGACCGCCGGCTTCCGCCGGCTGACGCGCGAGATCAGCCTGCTGATGGCCTACGAGGCGACGCGCGACCTGCCGCTGGAGGAGGTCGAGATCGAAACGCCGCTGGAACGCACGACCGGGCCGATGCTGTCCGGCAAGAAGCTCTGCTTCGTTTCCATCCTGCGCGCCGGCAACGGCATACTGGACGGGATGCTCGATCTGGTGCCGGCGGCGCGGGTCGGGCATGTCGGGCTGTATCGCGACCACGAGACGCTGCAGCCGGTCGAGTACTACCTCAAGCTGCCGGACGACATGGATAGCCGGCTCAGCATCGTGGTCGACCCGATGCTCGCCACCGGACACAGCGCGATCGCCGCGGTGTCGCGGCTGAAGGCGGCCGGAGCGAGGCGGATCAGCTTCGTCTGCCTGCTCGCGGCACCGGAGGGGCTTGCCCGCTTCACCGCGGCACACCCCGAGGTGAAGCTGATCACGGCTGCGATCGACCGCGAGCTGGACGCGAACGGCTATATCCGCCCCGGTCTCGGCGACGCCGGCGACCGGCTGTTCGGCACCAAGTAGCCCGCTGCCCGCCACCCATCCCCGGCCGGCGCCCGCCGCCGCACATGGACGATCGCCGGCTCAGCGCTCGCCTTCCAGCGGTGCGAGGCGAAGCGTCAGGCCGTCGGCCTCCTGCATGACCATGAGCTGCATCCCGGGCGTCCACTGCAGGTCGGTCAGCGCCGTCGGCGGCAGAGTGATCCGGCCGTCCGGGGTCAGGGTGACGATGAAGCTGTTGCTCTTGGAGCCCATCCGCCCGCGCCTTGCTGCCGATCAGGGATTACGGCGAGCCGGCGCGTGTGGATGTCCAGAGGTCGGCACCCGTCGCACGCTGCGCGATCGGCGCCCCGGCGATGCGCGGCGGCGGCCGGTGCTTTCACGCAGCGTCGCGGTGATCTGCTCGGCGTGCCGCGGATCGCGCGCCTCGACCATGACTTCGAGCTCCGCCGCCTGCACGCTGGGCGCTGCGAACAGGCGCTGGTGCGAAACCTCGATGATGTTGCCGCCGATGCCGCCGATACGGGTGGCAATGTCGGCGAGCACGCCGGGACGATCCGGGATCTCCATCAGCAGGCGGAGTAGGCGGCCGTCGCGCAGCAGCGAGCGCAGCAGCGTGTTGGCGAGGATGCGGCTGTCGATGTTGCCGCCGCAGATCGGAATGCCGACACGCCTGCCGCGGAAGCGTTCGGGAAAGCTCAGCACCGCTGCCAGGGCAGCCGCACCGGCACCCTCGGCGACCAGCTTGGCAGATTCCGCGAGCAGGGTGATCGCGTCCTCGACGGCGTGTTCGGGGACCGACAGCACGGTGCCGACGCGCGCCCGGATCACCTCCAGCGGAAAGCGTCCGACCCGCATCACCGCTATACCCTCGGCAATGGTGGCGCCGCCTGCCGGCACGATCTCGTCGCCGGGATGGGAGCTGAGCGAGGCGTGGCTCTCCACCTGCACCCCGATCACCTCCAGCTCCGGACGCATCCCGGCCGCCGCCGTGGCGCAGCCGGCGATCAGGCCGCCGCCGCCGACCGGGACCACCAGCATGTCGAGCGGCCCCGCATCCTCGAGCAGCTCCAGGCCGCAGGTGCCCTGGCCGGCCATGATCGCCGGATCGTCGTAGGGGTGGACGAAGACGCGCGACTCGCTTCGGCACAGCGCGTCGGCATGCGCCGCGGCCTGGGTGAAATCGTCGCCGTGCAGCACCACGCGCGCACCCCAGGCGGCGGTGCGCGTGACCTTGGCCGCCGGGGTGAAGCGCGGCATCACGATGACCGCGTCGATCCCGTACAGGCTGGCGTGGCGCGCCACGCCCTGCGCGTGGTTGCCGGCGGAAACCGTGATCACGCCGCGGCGCCGTTCCTCGGCATCCAGCATAGCCATCTTGTTGGCCGCACCGCGCTCCTTGAAGGAGCCGATCGCCTGCAGGTTGTCCAGCTTCAGCGTGATCGCGGCACCGGTGGCGCGCGACAGCGACTCCGACATCAGCGTCGGCGTGCGCAGGACGCGCCCCTCGATCCGAGCGGCCGCCGCGCGGATATCCTCGGGCCCGATCAAGACGGCTCCGTCGGGCCTCCGCCCGCACCCCCGGCATCAGCCATAGCGTATGGCGAGGATCTCGTAGGTGCGGTCGCCGCCGGGCGCCGGCACCGAGACGTTGTCGCCCTTCTTCTTGCCGATCAGGGATTTCGCCAGCGGCGAGGAAACCGACAGCAGGCCCGACTTGATGTCGGCCTCGTAGACGCCGACGATCTGGTAGGTGGCTTCCTTGTCGGTCTCCTCGTCCACCAGGCTGACCATGGCACCGAACTTGACGTGGTCGCCGGACAGGGTGGCCGGCTCGATCACCTCGACCGAGGACATGATCTCCTCGAGTTCCTGGATCCGGCCCTCGACGAAGGATTGGCGCTCCCGCGCCGCGTGGTACTCGGCGTTCTCCGACAGATCGCCGTGGCTGCGCGCTTCGGCGATGGCGCGGATGATCGACGGACGTTCCTCGCTCTTCAGCCTGCGAAGCTCGTCCTCCAGCCGTTGCAGGCCGCGGCCGGTCATCGGGAATTTCTGCAAGGCGCCAGTCCTCGGAGTGCGTAGGGTTGAACAGGCAAGCCCGGCGATCCGGACGCGTCGGCGTCCGGCACCTCGGGTCCGCTCAGAACGATCCACGAAAATAGGACTGAAGCGGTGCCACTTCAAGCGGGCCCTCCCGCAGCACCGTGATCGCGTGCACCGCGGCGCGTGCGCCGGCGGTGGTGGTGTAGTGCGGGATCCCGTGGATCAGCGCCGAGCGCCGGATGTCGAAGCTGTCCGCCACCGACTGCGCGCCGGACGCGGTGTTGATCACCATCTGCACCTCGCCGCTGCGTATCGCGTCCACGCAGTGCGGCCGCCCCTGCAGCACCTTGTTGACCACCGAGACCGCGATCCCGGCGTCGCGCAGCCGGGCGGCGGTGCCGCGCGTGGCGAGGATGGAGAAGCCCATCTCGGTCAGGCGACGGGCGAGTGCGGTGAGCATCGGCTTGTCGCGGTCGCGCACCGACAGGAACACGCATCCGGCCTGCGGCAGCTTCACCCCGGCGCCGAGCTGCGACTTGGCGAAGGCGCGCTCGAAGCTGGCGTCGAGCCCCATCACCTCGCCGGTGGAGCGCATCTCCGGACCCAGGATGGTGTCGATCTCGGGGAAGCGGGCGAACGGGAACACCGCCTCCTTGACCGCGACGTGCGGCGAGATGGCGCGGTCGTCGAGCCGGAACTCGGCGAGAGAGGCGCCGGCCATCACCCGCGCGCCGATCTTGGCCACCGCGACCCCGGTCGCCTTGGCCACGAACGGCACCGTGCGCGAGGCGCGCGGATTGACCTCCAGCACGTAGATCTCGTCGTCCTTGATCGCGTACTGCACGTTCATCAGCCCGACGATGCCGAGCTCGCGCGCCATCGCCGCGGTCTGCTCCTTGAGCTCGTCGACGACTGCGGGCGACAGCGAGTACGGCGGCAGCGAGCAGGCGGAGTCGCCCGAGTGGATGCCGGCCTCCTCGATGTGCTCCATCACGCCCGCGACGTAGACCCGCGCGCCGTCGCAGATGCAGTCGACGTCGGTTTCGATCGCGTCGCTCAGGTAGCGGTCGATCAGCACCGGTCCCGCGGCCACGTCGGCACCCGCTAGCTGCAGTGCGATGCGCATGTAGCGCTGCAGGCTGGCGCGGTCGTAGACGATCTCC
The DNA here is from genome assembly GCA_964245755.1 of uncultured Acetobacteraceae bacterium. Taxonomy (GTDB): domain Bacteria; phylum Pseudomonadota; class Alphaproteobacteria; order Acetobacterales; family Acetobacteraceae; genus Lichenicoccus. The sequence continues at coordinate 6,323 of CAXTNV010000090.1, forward strand.
ATCGCCCGGCCGCCGAGCACGTAGGAGGGACGGATCACCACGGGATAGCCGACCCGCTCGGCGATCGCCTCCGCCTCCGCGCCCGAGCGGGCGATGCCGTTCTCCGGCTGGCGCAGCCCGAGCTTGCGCAGCATCGCCTGGAAGCGCTCGCGGTCCTCCGCGCGGTCGATCGCGTCCGCCGGCGTGCCCAGGATCGGGATGCCGGCGACCGAGAGCGCCTGCGACAGCTTGAGCGGGGTCTGGCCGCCGTACTGCACGATGCAGCCGAGCACCTCGCCCGCCTGCTGCTCGCGACGGATCAGCGCGATCACGTCCTCGGCGGTGAGCGGCTCGAAATACAGCCGGTCGGAGGTGTCGTAGTCGGTGCTGACGGTCTCGGGATTGCAGTTGACCATGATGGTCTCGAAGCCGGCCTCGCGCAGCGCGTAGGCGGCGTGGACGCAGCAGTAATCGAACTCGATGCCCTGGCCGATGCGGTTCGGGCCGCCGCCGAGGATGACGATCTTGCGCCGCCCGCTGGGCGCGCTTTCGCAGTCCGGCGTGGCGAAGCCGCCCTCGTAGGTGGAGTACATGTAGGGCGTCGCGGACGCGAACTCGCCGGCGCAGGTGTCGATGCGCTTGTACACAGCGCGCACCCCGAGCCGCTCGCGCAGTGCCTCGACGGCGCCGGCGGTGGTGCCCCCGAGCACCGCGAGGCGGGTGTCGGAGAAGCCCAGCGCCTTCAGCCGGCGCAGCGCCACCGCCTGCTGCGGCAGCCCGCAGCGCTCGACCTCGCGCTCCGCCGCGACGATCCGCTCGAGCTCGCGCAGGAACCACGGATCGAACCGGCAGGCCTCGTGTATCTCCTCGACCGATACGCCGGCGCGCAGCGCCTGGGCGGCCATCAGCAGGCGGTCGGGACGCGGCGACGACAGCGCCGCCTTGAAGGCGTCTCGGCTGCCGTCGCCGGGCGGCTCTACCGAATCGAGCCCCGCGAGGCCGGTCTCCATCGAGCGCAGCCCCTTCTGCAGCGCCTCGGCGAAGCAGCGGCCGATCGACATCGCCTCGCCCACCGACTTCATGGAGGTGGAGAGCAGCGCCGGGCTGCCGGGGAACTTCTCGAAGGTGAAGCGGGGGATCTTGACCACCACGTAGTCGATGGTCGGCTCGAACGCGGCCGGGGTGCTGCCGGTGATGTCGTTGACGAGCTCGTCGAGGGTGTAGCCGACCGCGAGCTTGGCGGCGATCTTGGCGATCGGAAAGCCGGTCGCCTTGGAAGCCAGAGCGGAGGAACGCGACACCCGGGGGTTCATCTCGATCACCACCATGCGGCCGTCCGCGGGGTTGATGCCGAACTGCACGTTGGAGCCGCCGGTATCCACCCCGATCGCGCGCAGGCAGGCGATCGAGGCGTCGCGCATGCGCTGGTACTCCTTGTCGGTGAGCGTGAGCGCCGGCGCCACCGTTACGGAGTCGCCGGTATGCACGCCCATCGGATCGACATTCTCGATCGAGCAGACGATGATGCAGTTGTCGTTGCGGTCGCGCACCACCTCCATCTCGTACTCCTTCCAGCCGAGCACGCTCTCCTCGATCAGCACCTCGTGCGTCGGCGAGGCCTCGAGGCCGGAGCCGACGATGTGCTCGAACTCCTCGCGGTTATAGGCGATGCCGCCGCCGCTGCCGCCGAGCGTGAAGGAGGGGCGTATCACCACTGGCAGCTTGACCGCCGCCAGCGCCTGCCTGGCCTCGACGAGCGAACGCGCGATCATGCTGCGCGGGCTCTCGATGCCGATCGCGGTCATCGCGTCGCGGAACTTCAGCCGGTCCTCGGCACGGTCGATCACCTCGGCCCGGGCACCGATCAGCTCGACGCCGTGCGCGGCGAGGAAGCCGCTCGCGTCGAGCGCCATCGCCGTGTTCAGCGCGGTCTGGCCGCCCATCGTGGGCAGGATCGCGTCCGGCCTCTCGCGCGCGATGATGCGCTCGACGAACTCCGGCGTGATCGGCTCCACGTAGGTGGCGTCGGCGAGGCCGGGATCGGTCATGATGGTGGCGGGGTTCGAGTTCACCAGGATCACCCGGTAGCCCTCGGAGCGCAGCGCCTTGCAGGCCTGGGCCCCGGAATAGTCGAACTCGCAGGCCTGGCCGATCACGATCGGGCCCGCGCCGATGATCAGGATGGAGCGGATGTCTGTCCGTTTCGGCATCTGGGCGACCTCTGGGTGCGGCGGGTCCGGGGCGTCGCCCCGACCGGTTGTTCCGGCGAGCTAGGTGCGGTTCGCTTCCATCAGGGCGGCGAAGCGCTCGAACAGGTGGAAGCTGTCGGACGGACCCGGGCTCGCCTCGGGGTGGTACTGCACGCTGAAGGCGGGCAGCCGGTCGCTGGCGATGCCCTCGTTGCTGCCGTCGAACAAACTGACATGGGTCACCCGCACGTCGTCGGGCAGGCTCGCATCGTCCACCGCGAAGCCGTGATTCTGGCTGGTGATCTCAACCCGGCCGGTGGCCAGGTCGCGCACCGGCTGGTTGGCGCCGCGATGGCCCTGGTCGAGCTTGAAGGTGCGCGCGCCGAGTGCGATGGCGAGCAGCTGATGGCCGAGGCAGATGCCGAACACCGGCTTGCCGGCGGCGAGCACGCCGCGTATCGCCGGCACCGCGTAGGCGGCGGTCGCCTGCGGATCGCCCGGGCCGTTGGAAAGGAACACGCCGTCGGGATCGTGCGACAGGATCTCCCCGGCGGTGGCGTTGGCAGGCACCACGGTGACGGCGCAGCCGGCGCTGACCAGGCAGCGCAGGATGTTGCGCTTGGCTCCGTAATCGACCGCGACCACGCGTCGTCGCGGCGCCGGGGCGGCGGTGCCGCCCCAGCGCCACATCCCCTCGCTCCAGCCGTAGCTCTGCGTGCACGACACCTCGCGGGCGAGATCCATCCCTTCCAGCCCGGGCCAGCCGCGCACACGCGCCCGGGCGGCGGCGAGGTCGAACAGTCCCGACTCCGGATGCAGCAGGACGGCGCTCTGCGGGCCGCCGTCGCGTATGCGCAGGGTGAGCGCGCGGGTGTCGACGTCGCAGATCCCGGGTATGCCGCGCGCCCCGAGCCACGCATCGAGACCCTGTGTCGCACGCCAGTTCGAGGGCTCGGTCAGGTCGCAATGCAGCACCAGGCCGCGCGCGGCGACGTTGATCGCTTCCTCGTCCTCGCCGTTGACGCCGACATTGCCGACGTGCGGGAAGGTGAAGGTGATGATCTGCCCGGCGTAGGAGGGGTCCGTCAGGGTCTCCTGGTAGCCGGTGATCCCGGTGCAGAAGCAGATCTCGCCGATACCGGGCTGGGCATCGCCATGCTGCACGCCGGTATGCGCGCCGAAGCCGCGGCCCCACAGCAGGGTGCCGTCCGCCAGCACCAGCGCCGCGCTGGCGCCGTCCGGAGCCGCCTCCGCGGCCTCCGCCTCGAGCCCGGCCTCGACCGCCGCCTGCAGGTCGGCGAGGCCGAGGCCGGTTGCGCGTATGATCGCGCTCCAGTGCTTCGGCGGGATCAACCGCGCCTGTCGCCACTTGCGCACCGCCTCGGTGCCGACGCCGGTGAGGCGGGCGGCCTCGACGGCGCCGCCGAGCCTGTCGATGATCGCCTCGACGCTGATTGCCATGATAGGGTCCCGGCGCAGTTGACGGATGCTGGCTCGTAGCAATGCGACCGCCATATAGGGAAGAAAATTCCCAAATCATGGTGCCGGTGTTACATGGCTGGTGTGAGCGGAAAACTTGTCCGGCTGTCCGGGTGGAGGGATGATCATGTCGCTGCGCGAGCGCTTCGCCGAGGACCTCAGGACGGCGATGAAGGCCGGTGATCCGGCTAGGGTCTCGACCGTCCGCATGATCCTGGCCCGGGTGAAGGAGCTCGACATCGCGAGCCGGCCGAAGGGCATCGCACAGGTCGGCGAGGACGAGATCGTCGCGGCACTGCGCCACATGGTGAAGTCCCGTGCGGAGGCCGCGGCACTGTATCTGCGCGGCGGCCGCGGCGAGCTCGCCGCCAAGGAGGATGCCGAGATCGTCATCCTCGAGGGCTACCTGCCGGTGCCGATGGAAGGCGCGGCGCTGGACGCGGCGGTGGAGGCGGCGCTTGCCGAAGCCGGTGCGGCCGGCATGCGCGACATGGGCCGGGTGATGGCGACGCTGAAGACGATGTTCGGGGCGAGGCTGGACATGTCGCGCGCCAACCAGCTGGTCCGTGCCAGGCTTTCGGGGTCCGGGGCCTAGGGCGCCGGCGGACAAGCGGGCGAGGCTCCGGCTTGGCTTTCGATCCGGCCTTCCTGGACGAGCTGCGCGCCCGCACCCCGATCGCGTCGGTGATCGGCCGGCGCGCCAAGCTGCTCCGCTCCGGCCGCAACTGGAGGGCCTGCTGTCCCTTCCACGGCGAAAAGACGCCGTCCTTCTACGTCTATGAGGACGGGTTCCACTGCTTCGGCTGCGGCGCGCATGGCGACGTGATCTCGTTCGTCATGCAGACCTCCGGCCAGTCCTTCCCCGACGCTGTCGCGGCGCTGGCCGCGGAAGCCGGGCTCGAGCTGCCACGGGGCGAGCCGGCCGCGCGCGAGGCCGCGGCGCGCGCGAGGAGCCTGGTCGAGGTGCTCGACCTCGCCCAGCGTTCCTACGTGCGCCGCCTGACCGCGCCGGAGGGGCGCGACGGGCTCGCCTACCTGCGCGCGCGGGGCCTGTCCGACGCCACCATTCAGGGCTTCGGGCTGGGCTGGTCCGGCGACGGGCGCGGCAGCCTCGTCGAGGAGCTCAGGCAGCAGGGCGTCGGCCCGGAGCTGATGGCCGAGGCCGGGCTGATGCGGCTCGACGAGGCGGGACGCGCGAAGGGCGAGCTGTTCTTCAATCGCGTGACCTTTCCGATCCGCGATCGTCGCGGCACCCTGGTCAGCTTCGGCGGCCGCACGCTGGGCGACGGGCAGCCGAAATACCTCAACGGGCCCGAGACGAGGCTGTTCAGCAAGCGGCTGACCCTGTTCGCGCTGGACCGTGCGCACGCTGCGCTGCGCGCGGCGCGGCCGGCCGCCGCCGCCGCAAGCCGTCCCGCCGGCGCCCCCGACGACCTCGTCGTGGTCGAGGGCTACATGGACGTGATCGCGCTGCACCAGGCCGGGATCACCGGGGCGGTGGCGCCGCTGGGCACGGCGCTGGCGCCGGAGCAGCTGGAAGCGCTGTGGCGGGTGGCGGCGGTCCCGGTGCTGTGCTTCGACGGCGACGCCGCCGGGCGTCGGGCGGCGATCAGGGCGGCGGAGACCGCGCTGCCGCTGCTCGAGCCGTCGCGTTCGCTGCGCTTCTGCCGCCTACCGGAAGGCGAGGATCCGGACAGCCTGCTGCGCCGGCAGGGAGCCGCCGTCGTGCGCGCGACGCTGCGGGAAGCGCGTCCGATCGGCGCGGTGCTGTTCGAGCTGCTCAGCGAGGGGCTGCGCGACCCGGGTCCGGAGCAGCGCGCGGCGCTGCACGCGCGGCTGGTCGAGGCGGCGGGCCGGATCGGCAACCGCACGCTGGCCGGGGAATACCGGCGCACCCTGCTCGACCAGTTCTTCGAGACCTTCCGCGCCAGGCGGAGCACGCCGCGTGCCTTCGGGCCGAACGCGCCCCGCCAGAACGTCACCCAGCTGGACCCGCGTTCCGTCAAGCAGCCGCGTCGTCCGCCCGAGCCGCAGCAGGTGCGGCGCGAGCGCCTGCGCATCCTGACCGCGATCCTGCTGCACCATCCGGAGCTGCTGCACGATGTCGAGGAGGCGTTCTGCACCCTCGATCTACCGGATGACCTGCGTCCGCTGCGCGAGCATATGGTCGGCTGGGCGGCGCGAGCCCATATGCCTGACGCGGGTGCCGAAGGGCCGGCTCATTTCGATCAAGCGCAGATCACATCAGCCGATGACCATGGCGCACCTTCGCTTGACTCGCAAGCTTTGATAGACCACCTGAGACGAACCGGATTATCCGCGCAGGTCGGCGCGGTTCTGGGCGTCGAGCCCCTCCCGCTTGCGGAACAGGCCGAGCCATCGGACATGCCGGCAGAGGTGGAAGCGCGCTGGTGGCACTTCTTCGGCCTGCTGAACTTCGACCGGCTGGTGCAGGAAAGGGACGCCGCGGTCCGGCAATGGGACGAACGCAAGGACATCCCGTCGGCCCGCCGGATGGAGGCGCTGTGCAAGGTATGCGCGGCGCTGCGCGCCGGGGAGCAGGCGGACGAGGATGAATGGGGTTGAACGAGGCGGTGGCCGGCGACGGAAGCTGCCTGTTCGATGGCGGCCGGAGCCCGGCAGCACTTGGTGGAGTTGATTAGGCGATGGCGACGAAGACGGCGGCGAGCACGGAAGTAACCACCACCGAGCAGGATGCTGAAACCAACCTGCTGGACACGCAGTCGGCCGCCGTGAAGCGGCTGATCGCGCGCGGCCGCGAGCGGGGCTACATCACGTTCGACGAGCTCAACGCGGTGCTGCCGCCGGAGCAGGTGTCGTCGGAGCAGATCGAGGACGTGATGGCCACGCTCAGCGAGATGGGCATCCAGGTGGTGGAGAACGAGGACAGCGAGGAAGGCGAGGCTCCGCGCGAGGAGAAGAAGGAGGACGCCGAGGAGGAGCAGACCGGCAACGTCGACGAGGAGAGCCTCGGCCGCACCGACGATCCGGTAAGGATGTACCTGCGCGAGATGGGCTCGGTGGAGCTGCTGTCGCGCGAGGGCGAGATCGCGATCGCGAAAAGGATCGAGGCCGGCCGCGACGAGATGATCGGTGGCCTGTGCGAGAGCCCGCTGACCTTCCGCGCCATCATCTCCTGGCACGACCGGCTCAAGGTCGGGCAGATGCTCCTGCGCGACATCATCGACCTGGAGGCCACGCAGTCCGGGACCGTCGCCGGAGAGGGCGTCCCGGGGTCCGGTGTCGAGGAGGTCGGGGCGACCGTCGAGCAGGCGTTCGAGGCGCCGGCGGAGATCGACGAGGAGGCCGAGGCGGAGGGCGCCAACCTCTCGCTCTCGGCGCTGGAAGAGAAGCTCAAGCCCGAGGTGCTGCTGCAGTTCGAGGAGATCGAGGCGCTCTACAAGAAGCTGCACAAGATGCAGACGCGTCGCCTGGACAGCATCACCTCCGGCGAGGAGGTCAACGAGCGTTCCGAGAAGAGCTACGAGAAGCTGCGCGAGGAGCTGGTCGGCAAGGTCGAGCAGGTTCGGCTGCACAACAACCGGATCGAGGAGCTGGTGCTGCAGCTCAAGCAGATCAGCCAGCGGCTGAACGGGCTGGAAGGCCGAATGCTGCGCTTCGCCGAGGGCACCAAGGTCTCGCGAGACGACTTCCTGGTGAAGTATCGCAACCACGAGCTCGATCCGGGCTGGATGGACATGGCCGCCACCCTGCCGGGCAAGGCGTGGAAGAACTTCGTCGCCCGCCACGGCGCCGACATCATCGACCTGCGCGGCAAGGTCGCCGCGGTGGCGCAGGATGCCGGGCTGCCGATCATCGAGTTCCGCCGCGTCTACTCGACCGTGTCGCGCGGTGAGCGCGACAGCGCGCGCGCCAAGAAGGAGATGATCGAAGCCAACCTCCGCCTGGTGATCTCGATCGCCAAGAAGTACACCAACCGCGGGCTGCAGTTCCTGGACCTGATCCAGGAGGGCAACATCGGACTGATGAAGGCCGTCGACAAGTTCGAGTATCGCCGAGGCTACAAGTTCAGCACCTATGCGACCTGGTGGATACGTCAGGCGATCACCCGCTCGATCGCCGATCAGGCGCGCACCATCCGCATTCCCGTGCACATGATCGAGACCATCAACAAGCTGGTGCGCACCTCGCGCCAGATGCTGCATGAGATCGGCCGCGAGCCGGCACCCGAGGAGCTGGCCGAGAAGCTCGGCATGCCGCTCGAGAAGGTGCGCAAGGTGCTCAAGATCGCCAAGGAGCCGATCTCGCTCGAGACCCCGATCGGCGACGAGGAGGACAGCCACCTCGGCGACTTCATCGAGGACAAGACCGCCGTGATTCCGCTGGATGCCGCGATCCAGACCAACCTGCGTGAAGCCACCACCCGGGTGCTGTCTTCGCTGACGCCGCGCGAGGAACGTGTGCTGCGCATGCGCTTCGGCATCGGCATGAACACCGATCATACCCTGGAAGAGGTCGGCCAGCAGTTCAACGTCACCCGCGAGCGCATCCGCCAGATCGAGGCCAAGGCCCTGCGCAAGCTCAAGCATCCCAGCCGCAGCCGGAAACTGCGTTCCTTCCTGGACGATTAAGCTCGTCGCGCCCAGCGCATGCCGTTCCTGACCGCGCGCCTGGAGCGGGGCGCGCACAGGCGGGTCGATCAGGGACGGCGCCGATCTGCAGCCGGAGACTCCGCATGGTCGAGTACACGCAGGGCTGGCAGGGCAGCGCAACGCCGTCGGGCAGCGGGGCGATGGGCGGCATCAGCCGGATCATGGTCGACGTGACCTTCCTGCGCATG
>CAXTNV010000091.1:0-3466 GCA_964245755.1 uncultured Acetobacteraceae bacterium
TCGAAATAGGCCATCTCGGGCGCGTATCCCGCCTCGACCAGCGTCTCGAAACCGGCCCGGATCAGCTCGACCAGTCCGCCGCAGAGCACCGCCTGCTCGCCGAACAGGTCGGTCTCGCACTCCTCGCGGAAGCTGGTCTCGATGATGCCGGCGCGACCGCCGCCGATCGCGCTCGCGTACGAGAGCGCGATGTCCAGCGCGTTGCCGGACGGGTCCTGCGCCACTGCCACGAGGCAGGGCACGCCGCCGCCGCGCTGATACTCCGAGCGCACGGTGTGGCCGGGCCCCTTGGGCGCGATCATGAACACGTCGAGGTCGGGACGCGGCTCGATGACGCGGAAGTGGATTGCGAGCCCGTGCGCGAACGCGATGGCGGCACCCTGCCTCAGCCGTCCCGCCAGCTGCTCGAAATAGAGCTCGCCCTGTCCCTCGTCGGGCGTCAGCACCATCACCACGTCGGCCCAGGAAGCCGCCTCCGCAGGCGCCAGCACGCGCAGCCCCGCCGCCTCGGCCTTGGCGACGCCGGCGGAGCCCGGACGCAGGCCGACGGCCAGTTCACCGACGCCGCTCTCCTTGAGGTTGTTGGCGTGGGCGTGGCCCTGGCTGCCATAGCCGATGATCGCCACCCGCTTCGATTTGATCAGGTTCACGTCGGCATCGCTGTCGTAATAGACACGCATGGGGGGGGATCCTCTGCTGTGGTGGTCAGATGGTGCGCGTCCCGCGCGCGATCGCGGCGATGCCCGAGCGCGAGATCTCGACCAGTCCGAGCGGGCGCATCAGCTCGATGAAGGCGTCGAGCTTCTCGGTGGCGCCGGTCAGCTCGAACACGAAGCTGCCGGTGGTGGTGTCGACCGGGCGGGCGCGGAAGGCGTCGGCGATGCGCAGCGCCTCCGAGCGCAGCTCCCCAGTGGAAACCACCTTGATCAGCGCCATCTCGCGCGCGACGTGCGGGCCGTCCTTGGTCAGGTCGGAGACGCGATGCACCGGCACCAGCCGGTCGAGCAGCGCCTTGATCTGCTCGATCACCATCGGCGTGCCCGAGGTCACGATGTTGATGCGCGAGCGGCCGCGCCCATCCTCGACCGGAGCCACGGTCAGGCTCTCGATGTTGTAGCCGCGTCCCGAGAACAGGCCGATCACCCGCGCCAGCACGCCGCTCTCGTTCTCCACCAGCACGGAGATGACCGCCCTGATCTCGGTGTCGTCGATCGTCGCCATCGAATTTTCCTAAGCACCGCCAGGGCGCCGCCCTGCACCCGTCATGCGCAGCACGCCCTCGCGCGACGTTGCCTCGGGCCTGGGCCCCGTTACGTTCAGACCAGCATCAGGCCTTCGTCGGTGATGCGCGCGGCCTGCTCGTTCTGGTCGGGGCCCAGGATCATCTCGTTGTGGGCGGCACCGGAGGGGATCATCGGGAAGCAGTTCTCGTGCTCGTCGACGCAGATGTCGGCGATCACCGGCCCGTCATGGGCGAGCATCGCCCGGATCACGTCGTCGAGCTCGCCGAGCCGGGTCGCGCGCATGCCGGTGCCGTGGAAGCTCTCCGCCAGCTTGACGAAATCGGGCAGTGCCTCGCTGTAGCTCTCGGAATAGCGGCTGCCGTGCAGCAGCTCCTGCCACTGCCGCACCATGCCCATGTAGCGGTTGTTCAGGATGAACAGCTTCACCGGCAGCCGGTACTGGCAGATCGTGCCGAGCTCCTGGATGTTCATCAGCGTGCTGGCTTCGCCGGCGATGTCGATCACCAGCGCGTCGGGGTGCGCGACCTGCACCCCCACCGCCGCCGGCAGGCCGTATCCCATGGTGCCGAGCCCGCCCCTGGTCATCCAGCGGTTCGGCTCGGGGAACGAGAAGTGCTGTGCCGCCCACATCTGATGCTGGCCGACCTCGGTGGTGACGAACACGTCGCGCCCGGTCTCGTAGGCGAGCGCGTTGAGCCGGCGTATGGCGTGCTGCGGCTTGATGATCGCCGAGGGCGACGGATCCTGGCCGTAGCGCAGGCAGTCGATGCCGCGCCAGCCATCGATGCGGCGCCACCAGTCCGCCAGCGCCTCGCGGTCCGGCTCGGCGGGATCGGCGTGCCAGGCCTCGATCATCATCTCGATGGCGCGCCCGGCATCGCCGATCACCGCGACGTCGACCGGGACGATCTTGTTCACCGAGGACGGGTCGATGTCGACGTGGATCTTGAGCGAGCCGGGCGAGAACGCGTCCAGCCGGCCGGTGACGCGGTCGTCGAAGCGGGCGCCGAGGTTGATCAGCACGTCGCAGCCATGCGTCGCCATGTTGGCCTCGAGCGTGCCGTGCATGCCGAGCATGCCGAGGCACAGCGGGTCGGTGGTGGGATAGGCGCCCAGGCCCATCAGGGTAGAGGTGCACGGGTAGCCGGTCAGCCGCACCAGCCGACGCAGCGCCTCCGACGCGCCTGGCCCGGAATTGATCACGCCGCCGCCGACATAGAACAGCGGCCGCTTGGCGCGCTTGATCAGGGCTGCCGCCTCGCGGACGGCCTCCGGCCGCGGCTCGGTGACCGGCCGGTACGAGCGGTGCGGCGCGGCGGAGGCCGGCGCGTAGGGGGCCGGACCCACCATGATGTCCTTGGGCAGGTCGACCACCACCGGTCCGGGCCGGCCGCTGCGTGCGACGTAGAACGCCTCGTGAACCGTGACGGCGAGGTCGGAGGCCCGCTTGATCAGGTAGTTGTGCTTGGTCGCCGGTCGGGTGATGCCGGTGGTGTCGGCCTCCTGGAAGGCGTCGTTGCCGATCATGTGCGTCGGCACCTGGCCGGTCAGGCAGACCACCGGCACGCTGTCCATCAGCGCATCGACCAGGCCGGTGACGGCGTTGGTCGCACCCGGACCGCTGGTGACCAGCACCACGCCGACGCGACCGGTGGAGCGCGCGTAGCCCTCGGCGGCGTGCAGGGCGGCCTGCTCGTGGCGGACCAGGATGTGCCGGACCCGGTCCTGCCTGAACAGCGCGTCGTAGATCGGCAGCACCGCGCCGCCGGGATAGCCGAACACGACCTCGACCCCCTGCTCCTGCAGCACGCGGAGCAGCACCTCGGCACCGTTCAGCACCGGCGCCGCGTCGCTGCGGCCGCCATGACCGCGCGGCCCCTGGCGCGGGGAAAGCTCGGTGGTCGCGTTCATGTCCTGCTCCGCTTCGGGCGAACCCGGCTGCCGGGCTCGTGAGGTGCGCGCCCGAGGGTCGGACAGGCGCGCCGCGTGCGCGGGTTATGGCCGACCCGCACCCGCAGCGTCAACGCACCTCTTAACAAATGAGATGATTTCCTGGTAGCCGCTTGCCGAAGATGTCTTCATATCAGCCATGCATCGACAGATTATGTCGGTGCGCTCGGCCGGCGCCAGCCGGTGGTGGGCAAACCACGTCTGCTGCCGCTTGGTGTAGCGACCCTGGGCCAGGATGGCACGGCCGCTCGCCGCCTCCAGGCTCTCGGTGC
>CAXTNV010000091.1:3476-14744 GCA_964245755.1 uncultured Acetobacteraceae bacterium
CCCCCTGGGGGCCGCCGCGCGCGGCGAGCGCGGCGCGCCGCGCGGGGCGCGGCGGCGCCAGCAGCAGTGCGGTGAAGCGCGCCGGCGCCGCGGGCAGCCGGTGCTGCCGGCGCCAGTCCGCGACACCGCGTCCGGTGCCGGCGAGCACCTCCCAGGCGCGGGCGAGGCGCTGGCCGTCGCCAGAGCGGATGCCGCGCGCGCTGTCGGGATCGAGCCGGGCCAGGCGCTCGTGCAGCGCGGCCGGGCCGAGCTCCGCCAGCAGCGCGCGCGCGGCCCGGCGGGCCGGCTCGCCGGGCTCGGGGATGTCGGCCAACCCGTCGGTGAGTGCGGCGAGATACAGCCCGGTGCCGCCGCACAGGATCGGCAGCCTGCCCTCCGCCCAGCCGGCGCGCAGTGCCGCGAGGGCCTCGCCGCGCCACCAGGCCACGCTGCCCGGCTCGGCCGCGGCGCGCACCCCGTAGAGCAGGTGCGGGCACTGCGCTTCCTGCTGCGGCGTCGGGCGCGCGGTGAGCACGCGCAGCTCGCGATAGACCTGCATCGAGTCCGCGTTGATCACCACCCCGTCCAGCGCGCGCGCCAGCGCCAGCGCCAGTGCGGACTTGCCGCTGCAGGTCGGCCCGGCGACGATCACCGCGTCGCCTTCCGGCTGCTGCCCGCTCGCTTGCTTCATCCCGCCATCCCTGCCACACGCAGCCGGCATGGCGATGCCCCGTATCTTGTCCCTGCCCCGTATCCTGTCCCTGATCGTGGACCGCAAGGCCGGCAACCTGACCGCGGCGCACATCTCCCAGGCGCGCGAGATGGTGTCGGGCGGGGCGCCGCGCGTGCTGTGCGACGGCGAGGCGGCCGAGATCCCCTGCCCCGCGCACGCCTTCAGCCAGCCCACGATCGCCACCCTGCGCGACGCCTTCGCGGGTGCCTCGGTCGACGTGCTGATCACCCGCGCCCGCGGCCGGCGCAAGGGGCTGCTGCTGGCCGACATGGACAGCACGATGGTCGTGGGCGAGACCCTGGACGACCTGGCGCGCCATGCCGGCATCGGCGACAAGGTGGCGGCGATCACCGCGCGCTCCATGAACGGCGAGATCGCCTTCGAGGACGCGCTGCGCGAGCGAGTGGCGCTGCTGAAGGGGCTCGACGTCGCCGCCCTGCAGCGCACGCTGGACGAGACCCGGCTGACGCCGGGAGCGCGCACCCTGGTCGCCACCATGCGCGCGCACAACGCGCGCTGCGTCCTGGTGTCGGGCGGCTTCACCTGGTTCAGCGCGCGGATCGCGGCACTGTGCGGCTTCGACGAGCATCATGCCAACGTGCTGGGCGAGGCGGAGGGGCGGTTGACCGGCACCGTGCTCGAGCCGATCCTCGGGCGTGCCGCCAAGCGCCAGACGCTGCACCGGCTGGCGCAGGCGCGCGGTCTGCGGCTTTCGGCGACGCTCGCGGTCGGCGACGGCGCGAACGACCTCGACATGCTGGCCGACGCCGGCCTCGGCATCGCCTTCCACGCCAAGCCGGCGGTGCGACAGGCGATCGAGACGCGCATCGACCGTGCCGACCTGCGCGCGCTACTGTTCGTGCAGGGCTTTCCGGCGACGGCGTTCATCGAGGACTGAGCGGAACGCGCGGCTGGCGCGCCGGCAGGGGAAGATCAGGGATGACCGGGGCGGAACCTATGCTGCGGCGGGTGCTGCTGATCAACGACGACGGCATCGCCGCACCCGGACTGGCGGTGCTGGAACGCGTGGCCGCGAGCCTCGCCGGCGAGGTCTGGGTGGTCGCGCCGGAGCAGGACCAGAGCGGCACGTCGCATTCCGTGAGCCTGCACGCCCCGCTCCGGGTGACCCCGCGAGGCGAACGCCGCTTCGCCGTGGCGGGCACGCCCGGCGACTGCGTCGCGATCGGGTTGCATCAGCTGATGCGCGACGCGCCGCCCGACATGATCTTCTCCGGGATCAACCGCGGCGCCAATCTGGGGGTGGAGACGGTGTTCTCGGGCACCGTCGGGGCGGCCATGACCGGCCTGCTGTTCGGCATCGTCTCGGTGGCGCTGAGCCAGGCCTACAGCGACCGGGACGCCGTTCCCTGGGCGACCGCGGAGAGCCTCGCGCCGGACGTGCTGCGTCGCCTGGTCGGCCTCGGCCGCGCCGGGGGCGCCTGCCTGAACGTCAACTTCCCCGACCGTCCGCCGGAACGGGCAGGCCCGCTCACCCTGACGCGGCAGGGCGTGGGCCGGCTCGACGGCATCGAGGTGGTGTCTCGAACCGATCCGCGCGGCCTGAACTACCACTGGCTGCAGATGCGCCGCGGGCAAGGCGAGGATGCCCCCGGCAGCGAGACCGCAGCACTCGCCGCGGGCGCGGTCACAGTCACGCCGCTGCGCTTCGAGCGCACCGACGAGGACCGGCTGGCCGAGCTGGGCCCGCTGCTCGGCTGAGCCGCCGCACCGCGGGCGGCCGGTGAGATTGTTGCGGCTCCGGCAGGGCCGGACCGCGTAAGCTGCGCGCCGCGGGATCCGCAACAGCCACAGGAACAGGCCATGACGCTCGCAGGCGACCTGCTCGAGGCCGAGGCGCGCTACGGCGCCACCAACTACAAGCCGCTCGACGTCGTGCTGACGCGCGGCTCCGGCGTCTGGGTATGGGACGTGGACGGCCGCCGCTACCTGGACTGCCTGTCCGCCTATTCCGCGGTCAACCAGGGCCACTGCCATCCGCGCATCCTCGCCGCGCTCACCGAGCAGGCCGGCCGGCTGACCCTGACCTCGCGCGCCTTCCACAACGACCAGCTGGGTCCGTTCTACGAGGAGCTCTGCCGGCTTACCCGCTCGCACAAGGTGCTGCCGATGAACTCCGGCGCCGAGGCGGTGGAGAGCGCGCTCAAGGTGGCGCGCAAGTGGGCCTACCAGGTCAAGGGAGTGCCGCCCGACCAGGCGGAGATCATCGTCTGCGCCGGCAACTTCCACGGCCGCACCCTCTCGGTGGTGTCGTTCAGCACCGACGCGATGTCGCGCACCGCGTTCGGCCCGTTCACGCCGGGCTTCCGCATCGTCCCCTACGGCGACGCCGAGGCGCTGGAGGCCGCGATCACGCCGCGCACCGCCGCCTTCCTGGTCGAGCCGATCCAGGGCGAGGCCGGCGTGATCATCCCGCCCGAAGGCTACCTGCGCCGCGCCCGCGCGCTGTGCAGCACGCACGACGTGCTGCTGATCCTCGACGAGATCCAGACCGGCCTCGGACGCACGGGCACCTTGCTCGCCGAGGAGCATGAGGGCGTCGAGGCCGACCTGACCCTGATCGGCAAGGCGCTCTCGGGGGGCTTCTATCCGGTCTCCGCGGTGCTGTCGCACGAGGCGGCGCTCGGGGTGCTGAAGCCCGGCGAGCACGGCTCCACCTTCGGCGGCAACCCGCTGGCCTGCGCGGTGGCGCGGATGGCGCTGAAGGTGCTGGTCGAGGAGGGCATGATCGAGAACGCGGCCAGCATGGGCGAGCGGCTGCAGCAGGGGTTGCGGCAGGCCACCTGCGGCTCGGCGGCAGGGGGCGGTCTGGTGCGCGAGGTGCGCGGCCGCGGCCTGATGATCGCCCTCGAGCTGCAGCCCGATGCCGGCGGCGCGCGGCGGTTCTGCGAGCGGCTGCGCGGCCGCGGCATCCTGTGCAAGGAGACGCACACGCACACCATACGCATCGCCCCACCCCTGGTGATCACCGCCGCGGAGGTCGATTGGGCGGTGCAGCAGTTCGCTCACACGATTACGTGATTGCTATTTCGATCTGATCGTCCGATGCTGCACACGATTTCGTTATGGGGGTCGCCTTGGCGGACGGAGTGCTGGCGGATGTCTTTGCCGATGACGACGAGGCCGTCCGGCGGAGCGGTGTCCACGCCGCCGACGAGGGACTGAAGCTGATGATGGCGGTGGATCAGCCGAAGGCTGATCCGGCCGTCGGGTACAGGCGGACGTCGCTGCTGGAGGAGCAGACCCGGCTGGTGCAGCTGCAGTCGGCGCAGGCGGCGCAGGAGCAGCGGCTGCGCGTCCTGCAGGCGCGCAGCCGCTCGCGCGAGCGGGCGCTGCGGCGGTTCAGCCAGCTCATCCGGGTTGGCCTGCAGCTGTTCGCCGCCCTGGTGGCGGCCTCGGCGGCGTTCGGGCTGCTGCTGATGCTCTATGACGCCTTCACCTACAACGCCGTGGTGGTGGAGCCGTTCGGCACGCCGCCGTCGCTGGCCGCCCGTGGCTACACCGGCCGGGTGGTCGCCGCCGGCCTCGCCGACGAGCTGACCCGGCTGCAGGCGGCGAGCCGGCGCTCGGCCTCCAAGCGCAACCTCTCCAACGCCTGGACCGGCGACATCCGGGTGCAGCCGGCGGATGGCGAGTTCTCCATCGGCGGCTTCGACCGCCTGCTCAAGTCGCGCCTAGGCCATGACCTGCATGTCGACGGCGACCTGCTGCAGACCGAGAACGGCGGCCTGGCGCTGACCGTCCGCGGCGACGGCCTGCTGTCCAAGACCTTCACCGGCGCCGCCGGGCAGCTCGACCTGCTGACGCATCAGGCCGCCGGCTACCTGTACGGCACCGCCGAGCCGGCGCTGTACGCGGTGTATCTCAGCGTCTCCGGGCATGACGCCGAGGCCGTCGCCTTCAGCAAGGCGGCGTTCGCGGTCGCCGACAAGGCCGACCGCCCCTACATCCTGAACCAATGGGGCAACGCGCTGTCCAACCTCGGCGGCTCGCAGCAGCAGGTGCTGACCTTCTACCGTGCGGCGCTGAAGCTGAAGCCGGACTACTGGGCCGCGTACAACAACCTGATCGCCACCTACTGGGCCCTAGGCGACGAGGAAGGCGCCTGGCAGGCCGGCGTCGCGATGCGCAAGGCCGCCGGCGGGCGTCCCGGCCAGGCGCCGGAGCTCGACTACCAGAACTGGGACATGCTCACCTGGAACCTCTCGGTGTGGCGCGCCGAGGAGGTCACCGACGCGGACTCCCACGTCGGCGTCGGCACCGACGTGTTCATCGACGGCACCGTGATCACCGACATCGACGCGCGGCTGCACGACGTGGTGGCGGTCGGGCTCGACCTGCAGACCGCCCAGGGCGATGCCAGCGACCCGTCGCTGATGGCGATGGCACATTTCTCGCACGGCCTGCTGGCGATGGAGGCCGGCGACACCGCACGCGCGCTCGCCGAGATGGAGGCGTTCGGCAAGTCGAACGCGGATCCGATCGTTTCCAGCAACTACGCCCCCTACACCTGCTGGATCGCGCCGGCGGAGGAAGCGGCGGGACGTCGCGACAAGGCGGACGCCGCGCTCAAGGCGGGCGGCCACTTCGTCGACTGCTTCCGCTTCCGCGGCGACATCCTTGACGGCCGGGGCGACTGGAGCGGCGCGCAGCACGCCTACGCGGCGGCGGTGGCGCTGGCACCCGACCTGCCTGCCGCATACTATTCCTGGGGCGTGGCGCTGGCCCGACATGGCGACCTCGACGGTGCCGTCTCGAAGCTGGCCGCGGCCAACCGTCGTGGCCCGCACTGGGCCGATCCTCTCAAGGCGTGGGGCGACGTGCTGATGCGGCAGTCGCGCCGGCGTGACGCGCTCGCCAAGTACGACGAGGCGCTGCGTTACGCCCCGGCCTGGCAGGCGCTGCGGCGGCAGCGCGAGGCCGCCGCCCGCTGACCCCCGGTCGGCGACGCCGCTGGCGAGGCTAGATCTCGTGCACCGGCTCGCCGAGCAGCCGGGAGGCCTCGCGCATCGCCTGTTCGACGTGGAGCAGGGCTTCCTGCTCGCTTGCCATCGGCACCGCCGAAAGGACCGCGCCGCTGGGCTCGAACAGGACCGCGAGGTGCGGAAGATCGGGCCGTGGACTGGGATAGACCGCCGCCGAGAGGATGCCGATCGGGCCGTTCGCCATCTGGATACGCCTCATCACGTCCGGTCGCGGTGCCGGCCCCGCCGAGAAAGCGAGACTAGGCAGGCAGTCCGCCCCGGGCAACGGCTTTCCCGGCACCGTCCACAGACCGGCGCCGGCGCATCGCCGTGACGACAAGCGGCCGGTCTCGGCAGCATCGTCGGATCGCACAGAACATCGGATCGCACAGAACAAAAGCCGCTCCTGGCCGTTCGCCTAGCTTGGCCGGTTTGCAGGAGCATGGGACCGATGAGCGAGGATCCGCGGGAAAGCACTCAGCAGACGCCGGTCGAGGAGTCGCCGCAGGAGCGGCCCGGGCTAGAGGCGAGGATGCGCAACAAGCCGGACCACGGCGAGCAGACCTATGTCGGCAAGGGGCTGCTCGCGGGCAAGGTCGCGCTCGTCACCGGTGGTGACTCGGGCATCGGCCGGGCGGTGGCGATCGCCTACGCGCGGGAAGGTGCGGACGTCGCGATCTCGTATCTCGCCGCGGAGGCCGAGGACGCCGCGGAGACCGAGCGTTGGGTGAAGCAGGCGGGCCGTCGAACCCTGCTGCTGCCGGGCGACATCAGGAACGCGGCCTGGTGCCGCGAGATGGTGGCGCGAACCGTGCAGGAGCTCGGCGGCATCGACGTGCTGGTGAACAACGCGGCGGCGCAGACCGTGAACGAGGAACTGGACGACCTGACCGAGACCGACCTCGAAGGCGCGTTCGCGGCGAACGTCTTTGCCATGGTCTACCTCGTCAAGGCTGCCGTTCCGCACATGCGGCCGGGCGCGGCGATCGTCAACACCACCAGCGTCCAGAGCAAGGTCGCGACGGAGACGATGGTGATCTACTCGGCGACGAAGGGCGCGATCAACAGCCTGACCGTCGCGTTGTCGAACCTGCTCGCACCGAAGGGCATCCGGGTGAACTGCGTGGCGCCGGGACCGGTGTGGACGCCGATCCAGCCGATCGCGAAGACGCAAGAGCAGTTGAGCGAGCTCGGCAGCAACACGCCGCTCGGGCGTGCGGGCCAGCCGGCGGAGATGGCGGGAGCGTTCGTGCTTCTGGCGTCCCGCGAGGGAAGCTACATGTCGGGCGCGCTGGTGGCGGTGACCGGCGGGATGCCCATGCTGTGAGGGTCGGCGGCGTCTACGCGGCGGACAACAGGTGCACGCTCCGCACCTGTCCGCCGATCTCGGCGCGCCTCGCCAGGTCCTCGCTTCGCTGACGCGGCACTCGAACCACGACCGCGTCGAGAGGCGTGGCCGCATGCAGGACCGCGTTCCTGCAACGGCCTAGTGCCCGTTCGCCTCGGCAGCGAACCGGGCCCAGTCGAAAGCTCGGGGAGCGGGGGAAAGTCCAAGCTGTTGCAGCATCGAGAGATCGTCCCGCGTCGCATAGTGGTCGATGATCTTGCCGCCCCTGAGCTTGAACCAGTGGATCTGGTCCACCACGAAATGCCTGTGCGTGGGCTTCACATCGACCAGCATTCCCCCGTTCACCGGGATCCTTCCGACACCGTCGTGAGTGCCGCTGGTTTTCTCCCGCACGATGACCGAGTCGCCGATCGCGGTGATGTCGCGGACCTCGACATGCCAGTCCGGAAACGTCCGCCAGATATCCTCGAAGATCTTCGACATCACGGCTCGACCGACCGGCCTGCCGAAGTTCCTGGTCTGGTCGGTGTACAAGGTGAGTGAGCCCGCCCAATCGCCACGGTTCTGCTGCGCGATCTGGGCTTTGATCACCGCGATGTTGGCCTCCGGGGTGTTCGGATCCGCCCCATACGACAGGGGCGGCGCCAACAGCGACAGCACGACGACGCACACGGCAATCTTCATGACACTGGGCCTCCGCTCCTTGAAACAGTGCACCACGCTGCTTCGAACGACGCAAAGGTGATCCGCGCCGGCCGCGGGAAGTGCCGGGCGTCGGCGCAACGACCCAACCGGCTTCCTTCTGCTCGGCCGCTTTCGCACGACTACGCCGTCGCTCGCGGTCGCATCCGATCTCGCAGTGTGCCTCGTGACCGACAGGTTCATCTCGGGGCCGGCCGTCACCTCGCCGGCGCGTGCTCGGCCCTAGCCTCGCCCACGACCCCCGACCAGGGCGCGGCACCCGAAGCGAAGCGCCGGGCGAGGAAGTCGAGCAGCACGGCGATCCTGGGCGGACGCGGACCGCCGGCGGGCGTGATCAGGTGGATCGCAGTCGGAGGCGGCCGCCACTCGGTCATCACCGCGACCAGGCGGCCGGCGGCGAGCGCCTCCCAGACCAGGAAGTCCGGCAGCACCGCCACCCCGAGGCCGGCTTCCATCGCCGCCGCGAGCGCCTCGCCGTTGGTGGCGCTGAGCGGCCCCTTGACCGTGACCGCCTCCTCGCGCCCCGCCGCGTCGAAGAAGCGCCAGCTTTCCCCGCTCGTGAGGTAGCTGTAGCGCAGGCAGGCATGCTCCCGGAGGTCACGCGGCCGGCCCGGCGTGCCGCGGCGCGCGAAGTAGTCGGGCGCGCCGAGCAGCCATCTGCGGACCGGACACAGGCGACGCGCCACCAGGCTCGAGTCCGGCAGTGCCGCGATACGCAGCGCGACGTCGATGCCGCCCCCGACCAGGTCGACGACCCGGTCGTCGAGCTGCAGGTCGATCGAGACCTCCGGATAGGCGAGCATGAAGGCGGGCAGCACGGGGACCACGTGACGCAGACCGAACGACATCGGCGCCGCCAGGCGCACCTGCCCACGCGGCGCCGCCGAAGTCGCGCGCGCCTCCGCCTCCACCGCCTCACCCTCCTCGAGCATGTGCGCCGCACGCACCGCCAGCACCCGCCCGGTCTCGGTCAGGGCGAGACGGCGCGAGGTGCGATGCAGCAGCCGTTCGCCCACCCCCAGCTCCAGCCGCTTGATCGCCTTGGAGACGGTCGCCGTGGACAGACCGAGCTCGGCTGCGGCAGCGGCGAAGGAACCGGTGGCGGCGATACGGGCGAAGATCGCCCACGCCTCGAGGTCGGGAAGCGGCATGCCGGATACCTCGGTTCGGAAACCATGTCTTGCCAGCATTTCCGTTCTTGCGGTGAAGGTCGAGCCCCATGTTGGTCCCGAGCATCACGGAGAGGCATCATGATCGAGCTGAGACCCTTCGACAGGCTGGGCGGCGCGGACCATGGCTGGCTCAAGGCCAGGCATCATTTCTCGTTCGCCAACTACCACGATCCGCGTCGCACCGGCTGGGGCGCGCTGCGGGTGTGGAACGACGACGAGATCGCAGCGGGACGCGGCTTTCCCGCGCATCCGCACGCCGACATGGAGATCATCACCTATGTCCGCGAAGGCGCCATCACCCACGAGGACTCGCTGGGCAACGCCGGCCGCACCGAAGCGGGCGACGTGCAGGTGATGTCGGCGGGATCGGGCGTGCGGCACTCCGAGTACAACGCGGAGGCCAGCGCGAGCCAAATCTTCCAGATCTGGATCGTGCCGGAGACGCGCGGCGGCACGCCGAGCTGGGGGACACGGCCGTTCCCCAAGGCGGAGCGCTCGGGCCGCTTCGTGACCCTGGCCAGCGGCTTCGCCGGCGACGAGGACGCGCTGCCGATCCGCGCGCAGGCACGTGTGCTGGGTGCCACGCTGAAGGCGGGAGAGCGGGTCTCGCTCGCACTCGACCCGGCTCGTCACGCCTACCTGGTGCCGGCGCGCGGCAGGATAGAGATCGAAGGGGTGACGGTGGGCGCGCGGGACGGAGCGGCGATCACCGATACCTCGGGGGTCGAGATCCTCGCCCTGGAGGACGCCGAGATCGTCCTGGTCGACGCCGCCTAGCCTCGGCGCGGGCGCTTGGCATCCACACGGGCGGCCCCATATGCAGGCGCGGTTCGATGGAGGTTCCGATGCGAGACACCATCACCACGCCGCGGGTGCAGCTCGAGGTCAAGGTCGAGCGACCGCGGCTGCACAAGGTCATGCTGGTCAACGACGACTTCACCCCGCGCGAGTTCGTGACCAGGGTGCTCAAGGCCGAGTTCCGGCTCGCCGAGGAGCAGGCGCAGCGGGTGATGATGACGGCGCATCAGCGTGGCGTCTGCGTGGTCGCGGTCTTCACCAAGGAGATCGCGGAGGCCAAGGCGACCACCGCGACGGATGCCGGCCGCAAGAAAGGCTATCCCCTGCTGTTCACCACCGAGCCTGAGGAATAGCCCCGGTCCGCAGCGCCTTCAGGGGCGGGGCGCGCCCGGGCTAGTGCTGAGTCCAGCCGGTATAGCTCGCGACGTTCTCCTTGGTGATCAGCTTCGGCGTCATCAGGATCACCGGGTTGGCCGGCTTCTCGCCGTTCATGATCGAGACCGCGTTCTTCAGCGCCAGCTTGCCCATGGTGTATGGATCCTGCGAGGCCGAGGCCTTGATCATGGCGTTCGACTCCTGCAGCGCCGACACGATGTCGGGCGCGCCGTCCACCGAGGTGATGACCGTCGTGCGATGGCTCTGCTTCGCCGCCAGCGAGGAGCCGATCGCCTGCGGATCGTTGATCGTGAACACGCCGGCGATGTCGGGGTAGCGGATCAGGTAGCCCTGCATCACGGCGAGGCCGCCGTCGCGCGAACCCTTGCCGTCCTGGTCGCTCGACAGCAGCTTGACGTCTGGCGCATTCGCCAGCGCCTGCTTGCAGCCCTTGACGCGGTCCGTGACGGCCGAGACCTGCGGCCCGTTCTGGATGATGACGTTGCCCTTGCTGCCGATCTGCTTGAGCAGCGCCTCGCAGGAGATGCGTCCGGCGGTGAGGTTGTCGGTCTCCACCGTGGCGTCGGCGCCGGTCGCGGCCACGTCGGCCGCCACCACGACGATGCCGGCCTTCTGCGCGCGCTTGATTGCCGGCAGGATCGCGTTCGGATCCACCGCGTTCAGGATGATGACGTTCACGCCCGAGGCGATGAAGTTGTCGATCTGGGTGAACTGCTTGTTCAGGTCGTAGTCGGCCGAGGAGGAGACCACGCGCACCTGCGGGTTGACCGCCCTCGCCTGCGCGGTGACCCCCTTGGTGAGGGCCACGAAGTAGGGGTTGCCGAGCGAGCCCAGGGTGATCCCGACGGACTCCAGGGTTTTGGCCGTGGCCGGGGCGACCGCGGCGAGGCTGAGGGAGGCGACCGCCGCGAGCAGGCTGATCCTGGACATCGAGAGTTTCCTTGGGCCCGTCAGAGGATGGAATGGCGAGGCGGTCGGGCCGAGCCCGCCCCGCAACGAAACACGGGTCTCAGGTACGGGCGCCGCCCTGCTGGCGGAAGCGGTCGAGCGCCACGGCGCCGATGATCACCAGCCCCTTGACGATGAACTGCCAGATGTCGGAGACGCCGACCAGGATCAGCCCGTTGGTCAGCACCGCGATGATCAGCGCGCCGATCA
>CAXTNV010000092.1:0-5498 GCA_964245755.1 uncultured Acetobacteraceae bacterium
CCCTTTCGAGAGTATGTCGGAGGCAAGTGCCTGGTTCGACGACGCGCCGGTGACTGAGGCTGTGCGCGAAAAGGCGGCTTGGCGAAACGCCAGCCGCATTCTTCGACTGTGACCTGAGCAAGTGTCTCCTGCTGCCAGATCCGGAACGGCATGGTGCGCTGGCACCTCCAGTCGAGACCAGACGTTCGATGTCGTCGCAGCAGGAAGGACGCCATGGAGTATTGGGCACGCCCGGGCGGGTTGAGACGCTGCAGTTGCCGCTATCGGCGGTGCCGGAGCGGCTTGAGGCTTCGACGTGGTTACTGTCTCGGCCGCCTTCCGCGCGACGCGGGCATCGTGTTCGAGGCATGCTTGTCGGCTGCAGAGACCGCGGCCAGTTCGCGGCCGCAAATGGGCGACGTAGCTGCCTTCGGTCGTGCGGGTTAGGCTACGTAAGCGCGGCACAACCAGAGCGTTTCCGCGTCCACCCGCCGCATCCGCTTCGCCAAGGCAATCTACACCTCGCTCAACATCATGTTGAAGCCCTTGTGCACCGCGTGCGCTGCATTGAAGGTCTGACGCTGGAGCAAGAGCCGACAGAAGCAAGTCAGGTGGCTGACGCTCCTATCTCCAGGGCGAGGTGAGGACAACACCGGCCAGGACGATCCATGCGATCATAAAGGCGACAAGCACATCGCGCGAAAACGGCATGCCTCGACGGTGATCGGCATGGATCCGCCGTTCACCGTCCAAGAACACGGATGGTCTTCGCTCGAGCGTCGACAGCGTATGCGCCTCGTTGAGCGCGTCCACGAACATGACGTTCCATTCGACGATGATCTTGCAGATGGTATCCAGCCCAGGCCACGCCAGCACGGCGAGCGTGAAGCCAACAACCGACAAGGTGGGCGTTATCCAGAAAAACTTGCCGGCCAAGCCAGCATTCGCGTAACCCGATGACCTCGTAAATGAGATAAGAATGAAGGCTTCGGCGCTGATCAGCGCATTGACGTGGTCGTGACATAAAGTGATCTCGAAACGCATCTCCTCGCGAATACCGGGAAGCCGCTTGAGGTGATCATCGAGCGTCTCGGTCATGTCTCTGCCCCTTGCTGTCCCGAGCCATGGCATCGGAAGTTCGCCATCGAGCCCTGATCGTTCGGATCACTGGTCGTCTCGTCGAACCTGATCTGGGCTGCTGTGCGGACGGCTCGTGATCACCTTCGTGCTGGCGGTCAGGCTGCGCTGAAGAGGCGCGGGACCCGTCGGCTCCCGCACACTCGCATCAAGCTGTCGGATCCAGATCCGTTCCGCGCTGGAGCTGGCGGTAGCCGACAAGCTGCGGCACCGTCCGCTCGCAGCACCGGACGGATGTCGAGGGCTGCAGGCCAGACGCGGCAAGACCCGCATCCTCGAGCGGTAAACCGTGCTTCCGGACGTGAAGCTCTGTATCGCTCGTCCATGGTCATTCACGATCCCTGGCTGCTCGCCTTCTCGGTTACCCTGCTGCTCCTGCTCCTGGGTGCCACGTCAGGCCTGGTCAACTCCGAGCTATGGATGTCCGAGCCGCTGGTCTGCGCGATCGTCGGCGTCCTGCTGGGGCCGGTGCTGTTCGGCTTCATCCGGATCGACCCGGGGCACGATCCAGCGGCGCGCGCGCTGTTCCGGGAGGCCTCCCGGCTCACCTTGGCGATCGCGGTGCTGGCATCAGCAATGCGATTGCCGCGCGGCTGGCTGCGCCGGCACTGGCGCGGCCTGTCGGTGGCGCTCGGCCCCGGCATGCTGTTGATGTGGGGAGCAGGCGCGGCGATCGCCTGGCTGTGGCTCGGGCTGCCGGCAATGGTCTGCGTGCTGCTGGGAGCGATCCTGTCGCCGACCGACCCGGTGCTCTCGGCGCCCATCGTCAGCGGCCCGCTCGCGCGCCGGACGGTGCCGGAGGACCTGCGTCACGGGATCAATGCGGAGAGCGGCATCAACGACGGACTCGCAGGACCGATCGTGATGATCCCGCTGTTTGCGATCCTCGCCACACGACCGGGTGACGAAGGCCATGGAGTCGCCGGCTGGCTGCTGCACGTGCTGGTGATCGAGGTCGGCAGCGCGCTGGTCCTGGGCGCACTCGGCGGATATGTCGCGCGACGCTGCATGGACTGGGCGGGTCGCCATCCGGACACCGAGCGTTCCTCGTTGCTGACCATCGTGCTCGCCCTGGCGCTGGCGACCCTGGCCGGGCTGCAGTCGATTGGCGGCAACGGCGTGCTCGGCGCCTTCGTCGCCGGCGCCGTGCTCAACGACTTCGTCGGCGAGGACCACGAGGAGCATCAAGAGCATTTCAACGAGGCGATCGCACGCTTCTTCGACCTGCCGATCATGTTCCTGCTCGGAGCCGCGGCTCCGTGGCGCGACTGGTACGCGTTGGGATGGCCTGGCGTGGCCTATGCCGTGTCGATCATATTGCTGCGGCGAATGCCGGCCTGGCTTCTGCTGGGCGGGCTGATGTCCTGGACGCGGCCAGTCTCGTATCGTCTGTTCGCTGGCTGGTTCGGGCCGATCGGTGCTGCCGCGCTGTTCTATGCCTGCGACGCACAGGACCGCACCGGGATCAGGTCGCTCTGGCCCGTAGTCAGCTTGGCGGTTGCCGCCTCGGTGTTGGCGCACGGCATCACCGCTACACACTTCTCGCTGCTTCTCGGGCTGCGCAGAACGAAAAACCGGCTGCCTCAGGAACCATCGCGTCAAGCGCATTGATCCAGGCGGCAGGCCGACACTTCGAGAAGCAGATCCTGATCAGGATCGCAGTAACGGATCAGTTGCTGGCTGTCGCTCATCAACATCATGTCAGGGAGATGTCAGGAAGGACTGAAAGCGTTCTGCTGCGTCGTGTTCGATGCTGGCAAGACGTAATTCGGCCGGTTGTAGGCAAACTTGAAGCCTGCCCTTCCGATGTTGCGATATGACGCAAACACGTCTCCGTGACCCGGAGCTGGCCGAAGCGCACCAATATTGAACGTGCGTACGCCCGCCTTCCTGCCATCGTCTAGGCGACGTGCGAGTAAAGCCGTCTGAGCTCCCCGGTTCCTGAAGGCAGGCCTCACCGCGGCGATGAACAACCAGCCCCAATCACCATCGATGAAGAGCGCCGCAGCTCCGATAGCAAGGGAGCCTTGGTAGGCGAGGTAGGCCGTCAGGCCGGGTTGGCTGATGGCGAAGGCAGCCAGCCATGGTGCAGCGACAGGAGCCGAGAGCCCATCCGACAAGACCTCGCCGAACAATGCCGCGTGTTCAGGCCCGACCGGACGGACGTCTATGTCCGACGACGAGGCTAGATCCGGCACGTCGATCACATCCATGTGGAATATGGCTATGTCGAGGGGAAAGCGCTGAAATCGCTTGGCGAGCAGCATGCCGCCAACCTCCTCATCGCTTCCTCTGGTCGGGGCCATCAGCAACGACTGCTCGCAGCAGGCATGTTCCAACCAATGGGCTGCTGCATCGATGGACGCGGAAGCGATATCACCGTCGATGCCGAAGGAGAACACCTTGTTGAACTGCGCACCAGGAACCCCCAATGCTCCCTGATAGAGGGTTGAGCCGATCTCTTCGCATCGGATGCCGAGCGCGTCGGCCAACTCGAACGGCGCAGCACGCGACAGCAGCCGCCATGCCTTGCGTTGCACCGCCTCCGACGCACTCATCATGGAGTGCGGCACAGGCGAAGGATCTTCCATCATGTCGTCTCTCATCAGCAGGCTTGAAGAAGGCAATGACCCTGCGTTGCAGGGATCAATCAGAGACTGCGAAAGAGCTCGCTGCCGATCCGTCGCCATCGCGTCACTCCGCAATCGAGCAGAGGTCGAGAAGCGATGCCGTCCGTCCGCACACTCTCCACCACCGTGGTGAGCCGTCTCTAGTCGTGCAGCCTCTCGTGCGCACCGGCGCCTCCGAGCCGCCAATAGCCGGCTGCCCGGACGCGGTCTCGGGGCAGGCCCTCCTCCTCGATCAGGTGGCGGCGAAGGCGCCGTGCTGTCCCGATCTCGGCTGCGAGCCAGGCGTAGGTATCGCCGACCGGCAGCGTCAGCTCCTGCAGGGCCCGCTCCAGCAGGTTTGACCGGCCGGCTGGCACCCCGTCACGGGGCAGCCACGTTACGCTTGCGTTCGCGGCGGTCGGCAAATACCGCTCCTCACGCCGGTCCGACACCTCGATCAGCACGAGGGCGCGGACGCCCGGGCGCATCTCCTCCAGGTGGCGGGCAATGGCCGGCAGCGCGGTCGCGTCACCGGCCAGCACGAAGCTGTCGACTTCATTCGGGGTAAGTCGCGACCCGCGAGGTCCGCCCACGCCGAGCCACTGCCCGGGCACTGCCTGGGCCGCCCAGGTCGATGCGGGCCCGTTGCCGTGCAGGACGAACTCGATGACCAGTTCGTGCCGTGCGGGATCGAAGCGTCGTGGCGTGTAGTCGCGGGCAACTGGCCGCATGGCGTCGCCGGGGAATGCGATCCCGCTCTCGCCGGGAACGGGCAGCACCGGCCGCTCCTGGCCGTGCGCTGGGAAGAACAGCTTCACGTGATCGTCCGCGGCGAGCGAGACGAAGCCATCCAGTTCGGCGCCGGTGAAGGTGATGCGGCGCATGCACGGCGAGAGCTGAACCACATTGGCGACCTGCACGAGACGCAGACTGGGCCGGTAGTGCACACGCGGCAGCGTGCGGGTGACTTGGTTCATCATGGACTCCGACAGTCGTTCTGGACGCAGGGTGCGGTTGCGACTCAGCTCTGCTGCCCCAGGATCTGCGCGGTGGCGTGATCCAGGATACGGGCGATGCGGCGCGCCTCGTCGGGGGAGCAGTCGCGCTTGCGCACCAGGGCGTGCTTGAGGGCGTGGCGGGCTTGGTGCAGCTCGTCGGCCGCTTGCGGATCGGCGGCGTCCAGACCGGCAAAGGCCTCGCGCACCCCCGCCATGCGGACGCCGATGCGCGCCAGCATGTCCAGGATCAGCTCGGCCTGCTCACGGTGAGCGCCGAGATGCGCACGCCCGGCCTCGGTGAGGGTGTAGAGCTTGCGATTGCCCTCGGGAGTGACGGCAGCATGACCGATCTCCTCGAGGTAGGTGAGGGCCGGATACACCATGCCGGGACTGGGCGCGTAGAAGCCGCCCGAGCGTTGCTCGAGCATGCGGATCAACTCGTAGCCGTGTGCGGGCTGCTCGGCGAGCAGCGCGAGCAGCACGAGTTGCAGCTCCGCGGCACCGAGCCTGCGGCCGCCCGGGATGCCGTCGCCGCCCATGAAGCCGCGGCCGGGGCCGCCGTGTCCGCGACCGAAACCACCGCGGCTGCGGTGGCGGCCGATGGCGCGAAGGATGTCGTGGGGATGCATTTTACAGACCTGTTGTCGAGAGACACATCTTAAGATGTATCTGCACGACCAAGTCAAGCCCTGCCGCGGGCTGCAGCGCGGCCCGCTCATGGCCTTGATCCCGGCAGACGGCCCACGTTGACCTGGCGTGGAAGCATCGAGGATGC
>CAXTNV010000092.1:5598-13256 GCA_964245755.1 uncultured Acetobacteraceae bacterium
TGGCTTCGAGATCCCGATCAGGGAGGCGTGTGAGGGGTCAGCTTCACCTCCCCGGTCTGAACCAGAGTTCGGGCACGATCGAGTGCAACCGGAGGTCGGGCAAAGCAACGACTGCAGGCGGTCAGTCGCTGAGGCGGTTCCAGGTTGGGCTACGGGAGGAAGTCGAATGCCTTCAACGACAGATGACACGGACGTGTCGCGTGCCGTCACCTACCTCGTCAACCGCTACAGTCCGAACGGGCGGCGGATCGGCTGGATCATGCTGTTCTCGATCCTGATCGAGGCCTGGGATCTCTACGCGATCGGCTACGTGCTCATCTTCATCAAGGAAGCGTTTCATCCGTCAGCGTCTCTGCTCGGGCTCGCGGCCGCAGGCACGCAGGGCGGAGCGGTCATCGGCGCGCTCGCGGGAGGCTGGCTCACGGACAAGATCGGCCGGCGAGCGATCTTTCTCGGGACGATGCTGGCGTTCATCGTGCTCGCGCTGGCGCAGGCCTTCGTCCCGGGCATCGTGTGGCTGGCAATGGTGCGTCTGGCGCTCGGCGTGCCGCTCGGCAGCGACATCTCGAACGGCTACAGCTATATCATGGAAGTGTTGCCGAAAGGCGAGCGCGAGGTGATCGGCAATCGATGGCAGTTGATGTTCGCGCTCGGCGGACTGCTCGGACCGGCGACGGTTGCGCTTATGCTCGCAGGCGGCATGCCGCACGACCTGATCTGGCGAATAACCCTGGGGCTGGGAGCGCTCCCGGCGCTCGTGATCTTCATTCTGCGCGTTCACCTGCCGGAGACGGCGGTATGGCTTGTGCAGCAGGGGAGGTTCCGGGAAGCCAAGGCCGTCACGCAGACAATGTACGGTGACCCAATCGCGTTCCTCCCGGATCAGGACGTTGTAATAACGAGACCGAGGCCTGCCGCGTTCCTGACCGATCTCGTACGCGACCCTGTCCGATTGCGGGCGACGCTGTTCGGCTGGATCGCGTGCTTCGCGCAAGGATCCGAGCTCTCGACTTTCGGCTTCTACCTGCCGGTGCTGTTCGTGCTCGTCGGAGTCGGAGGGCCGCTCGGAACCGAGTTGATGCTGATCGGGCTCTCTCTTCTCTCGATCGGTGCGGGATGGACTGGACCCGCGATCCTCCCGCGGATCGGGCAGCGGGGCGTGAGCCTATGGGGCTTCTCTATCGTGTTCGTCTCACTGATAATCGCATCCTTCGCCCTGGCCACCAGCCATCGGGTGCTGTTGGTCGCCGCCGCCGCGGCGATGATGTGGGGCCACAACTGGGATGCACAGAATTGCATGACGATTCCGGCGATGGTGGCGCGACCCGAGTATCGGGGAACGGCGACAGGGTTCGCCTACATGTTCGTCAAGATGCCCAGCTTCCTTGCCATCTTCCTCTTCCCGGTCCTGTTTGCGACGGTGGGCAAGGTCGAGTCGACACTGATGGTCGCCGTGTTTCCCCTGATCGGTTTGCTAGCCGCGCTCTTCATACTGCCGAAGGTCGACGGTTATGACGCGGACGGGGTGCGTCACCCGGCATAGAGGCTGGCACCTCCGTCCACTCGGATGACCTGACCATTCACGAAACGGGCGCGCTCGCTGGCTAGGAAGGCGACCGCATCGGCGACCTCGTCGGGCTCCGCGTAGCGGTCAAGCGAGCGGCTGCCGCTATCCATGCGCGCCGGGTCGACGGTCCGGGTCGCGACAAAGCGAGCGGTCATCGTCGGCCCTGGGCTGACTGCGTTCGCCCGCACGCCGAACTCGATCAGCTCGGCTGCCAGGCAACGGGTGTAGTGCACTACCGCTGCCTTGAGCGTTGCGTAGATGGCGCCGTTCGAGAGGCCGACATGGGCGGCAGTCGAACCGATGTTGACGATCGAGCCGCGGCCGGCCTGGACCATATCCGGAACGAACGTCTGGCAGACCAGCATCGTCCCGATCAGATTGTTGTTCGTGAGCGCCTGAATGTCGGCGAGTGGGATGCCAAGCACGTTGTTCGGTGCGGGTTTGCTGCCGGCTGCACCGATATCGCCGCCAGCGCAGTTCACCAAGACGCTCACAGGACCGAGGGAAGCATTGATCTCGGCCCTAAGGGCGACCACCGCCTGGGGATCACCGATGTTGCCGGTGACGGCGACGGTTCGAACTCCCAGGGCTTCGATCTCGGAGGCGCTTTGGCCGAGATTATCTCTCTCGCCGTACCGAGAAGGCGCCTCCCAGCTGAGATCGTGAATCGCTACATCGGCGCCGAGCGACGCAAGGCGGCGAGCGATCGCCAGCCCGAGACCACGCCCGGAGCCGGTCACGAAGGCAACGGTACCGGTCAGTTCCTTCGTCATGAGGCGACCCCCAGCGCGCGCATGTTGGTGGCGCTACGCTCGATCATGTCGAGTTCATAGCGTTCGATCTCGGCGTCAGCACCGCGCTCCCATGGGGTGCGGCCGTCGGCATCCTCGGGTAGGCGATTGCGCCGGGTGGCGGCAAGACACGCCGCGAGCGCGATCGCGTTGGTCGGCGGATAGCCCTGCCACCAGCCGGGAGTAAGCAGGCGGACGTGGCGAGCCTCAAGCGCACCGGGCTCGAGCACTGCGGGAAGTCTCTCGTGATACCGGGCAAGCAGGGCAAGGAGTTCATGGAACGGGACCGCGCCGTCACCGATCGCGCAACGGACAAGGAGGAAGCCCTCGTCGTTGGTCTGCACGCGATAATCCTTGAGGTGAAGGTGGCGGACATAGGGTGCAACGACGCGAGTGAAGTCGAGTGGCGCTTCCGCGACGGGGAAGCTGTTGCCGGTGTCGTAGACGATGCGGATCGCCGGTCCGAGTTCCTCGCAGAAAGCGACAAGCTCGCGGCTGGTGAAGTCCTGGTGGTTCTCGATGACGATCGTCGTGCGCAGCCGTGCGGCACGTCCGGCGTAGACAGCGAGACGCCGTCGCACGTCATCGACCAACTCCGACCAGGCAGTACCGAGGATATGGCGATCACCACAGAGAACGTTGGTCAACGAGAGACGGATGAGCGTGGCGCCAAGCGCATCGGCAGAGCGAAAGCAGCCCTCCATCTCGTCCTGCGGAAGGCCGGAACTGACGATCGGCGTCATGTCGTGCACGGTGAGGTTTCGCCGAAGCTCGCGCAGTGTGAGCGCGTCGAGATCGGCGAGCCAGAGTTGCGGAATCTCTAGCGTGCGGGCTTTGAGAGACGTCGCCAGCTCGATAAAGCCCTTGAGGCCGCGCGACCGGTTGTTCGTGCGCGACGTTCCTCGACCCTGCAGGCCGAGATGCCAACTGAGGCCATAGGGGTTGAGCCCGAGATGAAGTTCGGGACAGGTCAGAGCAGCGAACGTTCGCATCGTCTGTCACACATCTTCCGGCAATCATGGCGCCAGAACAGGACGAAAGAAAGAGCGGAAAACCCGGGTCAGGCCGCCGTTTGCTCGGCTTGACCTCTGCCGCACGCCCAGGACCGCGCGGCGGCCCCGGGCTCCGCCAGCGATGGCACCAGCATCGTGTCCGTCGCTCCGGATCGGCAGCCACAGATGCTCCTGCTGCGGCGTTTGCGCCGATTCGGGCGAGCTCCAGGCGGGCGATCAAAGTGCTTGCCGCCGGCGTCCGACGGTAGTCTGGCAAGCAGCCTCGACGTAGTCGATCTCCGGCAGGAACAGCTGCCGCAAGCCAGAGCGACCTAGTCGTCGAACGTCCTCCAGCGTCGCAACACCCTGCCGTAGCGTCCGCGTATATCTCAGTGCTTTAACGGTATGATCAGGGAATGAAACTCGATGCCGAGGAGAGCGACAGGGGCGACAGGTCTCATGACCGGGCCTTCTCGATGGCGAGGGTGTCGATGTACTGGCGGAAGCGCTGGATACGGCCTCGACGGATCTCCCAGTGGTGGGCGTAGGCGGCGTCGACCTGCTTGCCCGAGGTAGCGTGCTTGCCCGTGAAGCGGCCGAGCGACACCACAGTCTCGCCCTCCGTGATGAACGTCCTCGCCTCCAGCGCGAACGTGCTCCACTCCGCGGTCAGCGGTTCGAAGAGACCCTGGGCCACTTTCTCCGGCCCTAGGCCGTCGACCTTGTAGTGCCACATCGTCTTCCATTCGATGTCCGCCGCCATCAGAGCGAGCGAGCCGGGAGCATCACCGACGGCGAGCCTGGCGTAGAAGTCGCGGACGATTTCGGTCGGGGTAGTCACCAGAGGATCCTTTTCGGAACAAGTGTCGAGAAGCAGGCAAAAGCGCGAAGGCGCCTGAGCAGGAACGTCAGCGCAATGAGGCGGCGTCCGCTCTTGCCATGGCGTTTGTGCTGCCATCCGCGATCGAATCTGCAGCTCGTTTGCGGTAGGACGGGCCCCCGTGCCGTCGCGCGGGGCTCAGCTCCCGGCAAACTCCGACATGATCTCGCTCGCAACTGCGGCGGCGTTCTCGTCTAGGACGAAGTGGCCGGAGTCGAGCCAGACGAGCCTCGCCTTGGGCAGGTCCTTCAGGTAGGCCTGCGCGCCTGCCTCGACGAAGAACGGGTCGTGCTTGCCCCAGACGATCAGCGTCTTGGGTTGATGCTGGCGGAAGGCCGCGTGCCAGCTGTCATAGGCGGCAACATTGGTCTTGTAGTTCTCGAGCAGGTCGAGCTGACAGGCGTCGGCACCGGGCCGGTCGAGCAGCGCCTGGTCATAGGTCCAGTTGTCGGGGCTGATCGCCTCCGGGTTCTTCGCGCCGACGGTGTATTGGAACTTCGTCGTTGCAGCCTGCAGGAAGCTACGTGCACCCGCCTCCGACTCCGCGTTGCGCTGCTCCCACAGCGGCAGGAAGACCTGCTTGGCCGCATCGCCGACGCCTTGCATGTAGGCGTTCGCGTTCTGGATCACGAAGCCCTGCACCGCGTCGGGCCGCTGGGTGAAGATGCGGAAGCCCACCGGGCCGCCATAGTCCTGCACGTAGAGTATGTAGGATTTCAGCCCGAGCTGGTCGATCAGGCCGGTGACGTGGGCGGTGAGGTTGTCGAACGTGTAGTCGAACTCGGTGACGGGCGGCGCGTCCGACTGGCCAAAACCGATGTAGTCCGGTGCGATGACATGGAAGCGCTCGGCGAGCTGCGGGATCAAGTCGCGGAACATGAAGCCCGACGACGGGAAGCCGTGCAGCAGGATGATGGCGGGGCGCGCGAGATCGCCCGCCTCGCGGTAGAACATCTTGCGGCCGCATACGGCAGCGAAATGGTAGGTAGTGGGAGGGGCATCGTGGGTCACGGCGGTGATCCTCGGCTTGGCCGCTTGTGCGGCGGGGTGGTTATGAAGAAGTCCGCAGTCACCAAGGCGGTGATGAAGCGGTTGGGCAAGCCGCTCATTCGAAGCCCCACGGGGGGGCCGCAAAGGCGCCGCACCCAAGGGCGAGGTGGTGCGATGCGCCCTCGACGACGAGCGGGACTTCCGCCCGATCGCGCAGGCCAGTTCCATTTCGGCGAGTGCTACGGCTAGGAGCCTCAGGTCTCGAATGGTGGAATGCTTCGCCTCCCCGATGCTCAAGCCGTGCGGAGCACCGAGACGACGGTGAACGATGACCGCTTCAGCGGCGTTCGCGGTTCGAGCTGGACGCTAGCTCCTCGTGCGGTGGCCGGCGTCACTGCCGGTGCCCGTAAGATGAAGCCTTCCGCGCTGTCGCGGTATGCGCTAGTTTTGGTTGTCTTGCTTCCGTCACGTGGAAGGCTCGCCGTGGACCGGCTACGCGCGATCCGTACGCTCGTCGCTGCCGTCGACGGCGGCAGCCTGTCCGCGGCTTCGCGCGCCCTCGGCATGCCGCTGCCGACCGTCAGCCGGAAGGTGTCCGAGCTGGAGGCGCATCTGGGCACGCAGATGGTCGTGCGCACCAGCCGCAAGCTGCTGTTGACCGATGCCGGCCAAGCCTTCGTCCAGGCGAGCCGCCGCATCCTGGGCGAGCTGGAGGAAGCGGAGCGCGCTGCGTCCGGCGAATACAAGACGCCGCGCGGCGAACTGCTGATCACCGCGCCCATCATGTTCGGCAAGCTGCACATCCTGCCGGTCGTGCTGGAGTTCCTGCGGGTCTACCCCGACGTGAATGTCCGCCTCGTCCTGGCGGACTCGGTCGTGGACCTGATCGACAATCACGTCGATGTCGCCGCGCGCCTGGGACGGCTCCCGGACAGCGGCCTGGTCGCGCTGCAGGTCGGGGAGGTGCGGTGGATGACCTGCGCCAGCCCCGACTACCTGGCTCGACGCGGAGTGCCGGAGAGCCCTGCCGATCTACTCGACCATGACTGCATCGCCTTCGAAGGGCTGCAGACATCACGCAGCTGGTCGTTCGGATCGAGCGGTGGCGACGAGCGGATCGCGATCCGCCCGCGCCTGGGCGTCAACACCGCCGACGCGCTGATCGAGGCCGCGGGGGCCGGGCTGGGCGTGGCCCGCATGACCTCGTACCAGGCGGCGGCAGCGTTGCGCGAGGGTCGCCTGGTGAGTCTGCTGCGTGCCTACGAACCTGACGCTGTGCCGGTGCATCTGGTCCACACCGGTCCGCCCCTGCTTGCGCTCAAGCTCAGGGTGTTCCTCGATTTCGCCGGTCCGCGAGTCAAGGCGGCGCTCGCGGCTCTGCCGGTGTGAGTTGCACATGCAAATCAGTAGAGGCTCTGGCTCACCGCCGTCTGCAACGGCGCCGAGCTGGCCCCGGACGAGGAGGTCATCAAGGTCAGGGCCGCATCCACTTCATGCCGGCGATGTGCGCGCCAAACACCTGAAGCCCTCCCCGGTCGCTGCGTGTGCAGATGTAAGGGTGGCCACGCTGGGTATCTCGACGGACTGCACGAGGCCGGGTCTCGTGTTGCCAAGGAGCCGTGCGCCGGGTCGGCGATATCCACGAGATCGACGCCCCATCAGTGGCTGCCTCTCGGATGAGCGGCAGGCTGTGCTCATCGGGCAGTCGATGCCCGCGGCTGAAGCCGTCCACGCGAAACGGGATCTGCGGCTGTCGCGGCCGCCAGGACGCGGTCGGCTACGGAGGCGCTCCGCTGTGCCATCGGCCGTTGGCCGCCGAGCGCGTGGTCTCGCGCTCGAACAGGCACGAACCCGCCAGATGAGGCCGCTTAGAGCTGCTCGCGCTGAGCAAGCCGACATCAGCAGTAAGATGGGTCGCCAGACCTACCACGGCACGATGGGTTTCGCCGGGTCGGATATACTATCCTGATAGGCCTGACCGAAGTCACCCGTGTTGGCCCCCGTATTCGAGTCATGAATGGCCGTCTTGCTCTTGTCACTGTCGAACCGGGGAAAGCTGTTCATCCTCGGCGCAGGCTGATATCGACTATGTCCAAGCACAGTGATGTTCTCCTGCTTGGGTTGGTTGGTCGATGCATCTCTCTGAGGATCGCCTGTCGGCGCTCCCGATGCCGCGCGGCATACGAAGAGTGTGCTCGCTAGCGCAAGGACTAAGTTCACGAGATGCACCCGAAGTTTCGGGCCGGAATAGCGCCTACGTGACACAGGATTCTCTCGCCATCATGCAAAGTGTGAGGAGGATCAACTGCTCAAGTCGAAAAACAGGTAGAAGTCACTTCCTGGTCGAGCGAGATCATGCATGGTTTCAAGGTCGACGGCCAGCGGCCCAAGCCGACTTCTCTGCAATTGGTCCTCCAGAAATAGGTGAGCTAAGGTCT
>CAXTNV010000092.1:13356-14742 GCA_964245755.1 uncultured Acetobacteraceae bacterium
ATTCGCATCTTCTTCTACATCGCGGTTCGTCCCTGTTCCTGAACCCTCTTGTGGGTCGCTCTAGCAAGAGGATCTCAGCTAAAGCTTTGAATGCCGCGAACTGGCCGCAGCCTCCCTGTTGCTACTGACGAAGTCAAGAAATGCCCGGACATCAATTTGGAATCAAACAGTCCTGCTGCGCCGCGATCGGCGCGGATACGGTTTGCGCCATTTCCTGAACTCTCCAGAGGGGTTCATCGTCTGTGCGACGACGCTCGCTGTCTCTTAGCGGTCTTCGTCGGCCATTGGTCGGCGGCTTCCCTACATGGCAGAATGGTGGAATTGACACTTCGAACGCCGGGTCTGAGGGTAGAGGTGATCTGCAGCTTGAAGCCGATCCTTGCTCTGCCGAAAGCCGCTCTTCACGCCTCGGTTCGAGGTCGAACATCATTCGAAATCTTCACCCACTCCCTGCCTCGACCCAAGACAGACCCTGAGCCGCCCGAAGGTTCATCTAGCGTCCTGCCGTGGTCCCGAAATAGCGCGCGAGGCGTCGCGCCGTGTCAGCCGTTAGACCGCACTCTTTCGTCAAGATCATACCGATGCGGCTTGCCCGCGCGCGCAGCGCGATCTACAGGAAGTCGCCGGTCAGGTTCATAGGCAGCAGGAAGCCCTCGCCGAGCACTCGCCAAGGTGGAGGATGATGCGGTTCATCGGGTTTATCCCCGATCTGGCGCTACGGCCTTAGCCTGCCATACCGCAGCGATGTGGGCATCGCACCGGACAAAGCTCATACCGTCACGTCTCACCCATATCCCCCGACTACACTTCGCATCATTTCATCAGGCCATCCGAACGCGAATGGCTCTGACACCGCAGCCTGCCGTGTCGGCGGAGTTTCGGGCAATCGCTCTCCGTTCATTGTGGCTCGGCGATCAGGTGGTACGGCCGAGCAGGCCTACCAGACGAGAGCATGGCGAGCTGTGCGAGAGGAACAGATCATGAACAATTCTTACCGCATCTGCTCGGGCATTCCAGAAGTAGCGATGTTGCAAAATTTTACTCATCCGATCTCACGCCGAGCCCGTAATGACGTTCAGCAAGCGGAGGGACATCGACGATGCCAAGCGCGGATATGTTCGTCGTGACGCTCGGGCCGGAGGGCCGGATCTGCCTCCCGCCGGACACGTTGCGGGAGATGCGGTGGGCAACCGGGATGGAGCTCCTCGTGTTCCGGGACGATGACCAGTTGGTTGTGAGGGTGGGGCCGGTGGAGGGGGAGCGGAAAGAGCTTCTCGTCAGAGACGCGAACCTAATGCGCCTGGCTCGGCTCAGCTTGCCTCCTGGCTGATCAGCCCCACTCTTCGGAGCAACGAGGTGTGTCTGCACCCGACCGAGGTTGTGGGA
>CAXTNV010000093.1:0-14627 GCA_964245755.1 uncultured Acetobacteraceae bacterium
GCAGTCCCGGTTGCAGCCCTGAGCCGCGGCCAGCCCGGCCTGTTCGGTTGACCCGAGTGGGCGGTCGGCGCACGGGATCGAGCAACGGATCGGCGGCAGGATCATTTGCCCGATGGCGGACCGCCCCGGCTTGCAGAACCTGCCCCTCCTGCCGCTCGACCAGCGCCCGTGAGCGGCGGCGCAATGACCCCCCGGAAGGCCGTCCGGTGCCCTACCTGCTCGCCTGCGACGGCCGGAGCGAGCCGGCCGGTCGGCGCTTCAGCAGCCTGCCGGAACGTCGGTCGATCCTGCAGATCGGAGAGCCCGCGGCGCCGATCCGGGCGGCCCGCACCGGCTGCGGCTGGTGGACCGCTTGCAGACCCGCAAGCAGCTCTTCGGGCTTGCTTGGGAAGCGCTGGAAGAAGATTGCCTTGAGACCTTATCCCCATCAGCCTGAAACCAGCTTGACCGAACAAGAACGGGCGAAGGAACCGGCTTCATGACGCAGTGGGTCTACAGTTTCGGAGCGGGCCGCAACGACGGCCGCGCGGACATGCGCGACCTGCTCGGCGGCAAGGGCGCCAACCTTGCCGAGATGGCCGCCATCGGCCTGCCGGTGCCTCCCGGCTTCACCATCAGCACCGAGGTCTGCGCCGCCTATTACGGCAACGACAGGCGCTACCCGGACGCGCTCGCGGAGCAGGTCGAGGCGGCGTTGCACGAGGTCGAGTGCGCGGTGGGGCTCGCCTTCGGCGACCGCGACCGGCCGCTGCTGCTCTCGGTGCGATCCGGCGCGCGCGTCTCGATGCCCGGCATGATGGACACGGTGCTCAATCTCGGGCTGAACGACGAGACGGTCGACGGCCTGTCGAACTCGTCCGGCGATGCCCGTTTCGCCTGGGACAGCTATCGCCGCTTCATCCAGATGTACGGTTCGGTGGTGCTCGGCGTCGGCCACCACCATTTCGAGGAGATCATCGAGGACGCAAAGCACGAGCTCGACGTGCTGGAGGACACGGCGCTAGGGGCCGAGTCCTGGCAGCAGGTGGTGGAGGCCTACAAGGACCTGGTGCGGCGCGAGACCGGCCAGCCGTTTCCGCAGGAGCCGCAGGCGCAGCTCTGGGGCGCGGTCGGGGCTGTGTTCGGCTCGTGGATGAACCCGCGGGCCAACACCTATCGCCGCCTGCACGACATTCCGGCCGACTGGGGTACCGCGGTGAACGTGCAGGCGATGGTGTTCGGCAACATGGGCCAGGATTGCGCGACCGGGGTGTGCTTCACCCGCGATCCCTCGACCGGCGAGAACGCCTTCTACGGCGAGTTCCTGGTCAACGCGCAGGGCGAGGACGTGGTCGCCGGCATACGCACGCCGCAGCCGATGTCGGACGCGGGCGCCAGGGACGGCGGGCTGTCGATGGAGCGCGCGCTGCCGGACGCCTATCGCGAGCTGCTCGGGGTGCGCGACACGCTGGAGCGGCACTACCGCGACATGCAGGACATCGAGTTCACGGTGCAGCAGAACCGGCTCTACATGCTGCAGACGCGGTCGGGGAAGCGCAGCGTGGCGGCGGCGCTGCGCATCGCCGTCGAGATGGCCCGCGACGGCCTGATCAGCCGCGAAGAGGCGATCGGGCGCATCACGCCGGCTTCGCTCGACCAGCTGCTGCATCCGACGCTCGACCCCAAGGCGGAGCGCACCGTGATCTCGCGCGGCCTGCCCGCCTCGCCGGGGGCCGCGACCGGCGCCATCCGGTTCTCCGCCGACGAGGTGGAGCGCTGCGCCGCACGCGGCGAGGACGCGATCCTGGTGCGCATCGAGACCAGCCCGGAGGATGTGCACGGCATGCACGCCGCCCGCGGCGTGCTGACCACACGCGGCGGCATGACCAGCCACGCCGCGGTGGTGGCGCGCGGCATGGGACGGGTCTGCGTCGCCGGCGCAGGCGGCATACGCGTCGACTACAAGGCGCAGACGCTGTCCGCCGGCGGTCACGTGCTCAAGGCCGGCGACTGGATCACCCTGGACGGCTCCACCGGCGAGGTGTTCGTCGGCCGCGTCGCCACGGTCGAGCCGACCCTGTCGGAAGATTTCGCCACGCTGATGTCGTGGGCCGACGCGGTGCGACGCATGAAGGTTCGCGCCAACGCCGAGACCGTGGAGGACGCCGCCACCGCGCACGGCTTCGGCGCCGAAGGCATCGGGCTGTGCCGCACCGAGCATATGTTCTTCGGCCCCGAGCGCATCGGCGCGATGCGGCAGATGATCATGGCCGACGACGAAGCCGCCCGGCGGAACGCGCTGGCCACCCTGCTGCCGTTCCAGCGGGACGACTTCGCCTCGCTGTTCCGCATCATGGCGGGGCTGCCGGTGACCGTCCGCCTGCTCGATCCGCCGTTGCACGAGTTCTTGCCGCACGGAGAGGCGGAGCTCGCCGAGGTGGCGCAGGCTCTCGGAAAGGACCTCGAGGCGCTGGCGCAGCGGCGCGCTGCGCTGTCCGAGAGCAATCCGATGCTTGGTCATCGCGGCTGCCGCCTCGGCATCAGCTTCCCGGAGATCTACGAGATGCAGGCGCGCGCCGTGTTCGAGGCGGCGGTGCTGGTGTCGCAGGAGACCGGGCGGGCGGTGGTGCCGGAGCTCATGATCCCGCTGGTGGGCACCGCGCGCGAGCTCGAGATCACCCGCGCCGAGGTCGAGCGCGTGGCACGCGAGGTGATCGGCGGCGCCGGGCTCGCGATCGAGTATCAGGTCGGCACCATGATCGAGCTGCCGCGGGCGGCCCTGACCGCGGACCGGATCGCCCGGCACGCCGACTTCTTCTCGTTCGGCACCAACGACCTGACCCAGACCGCCTTCGGACTGTCGCGCGACGATGCCGGCAGCTTCCTGCCGAGCTACCTGGAGAAGGAGATCTGGCCGAAGGACCCGTTCGTCACCCTCGACCAGGACGGCGTCGGCGCCCTGGTGGAAATCGCGGCGCGGAAGGGGCGCGAAAGCAAGCCGGGCCTGAAGCTCGGCATCTGCGGCGAGCACGGCGGCGATCCGGCCTCGATCGCGTTCTGCGAAACCGTCGGGCTCGACTACGTGTCCTGCTCGCCGTTCCGGGTGCCGATCGCCCGCCTCGCCGCCGCACAGGCGGCGCTGGCGCGGGCCAGGCCGCACTGACCGGCCGCCGCGGATGGACGAGCACCGCATCAGCCTGCATCTGGTCTCGGACGCCACCGGCGAGACGCTGAACTCGGTGGCCCGCGCCACCGTGGCGCAGTTCGAGCACACCCACGTGGTGTATCACCGGTGGAACCTGATACGCACCCGACTGCATCTGCACCGGGTGGTGGAGGGCATCGAGGCCGATCCCGGTCCGGTGCTGTCCTCGATGATGGACCGCACGCTGCGCAGCGCGCTCGACACCGCGTGCAGCCACCTCAAGGTGCAGGTGGTGAACGTGCTCGATCCGGTGCTGGCGATGCTGCAGGAGACGCTGGGCGAGAAGGTGCAGGGCCGGCCCGGCATCCAGTACGTGCTCGACGACGAGTACTACCGGCGGATCGACGCCATGCACTACGTGCTGGCGCACGACGACGGCCAGGCGATGGCCGGCCTGCACGAGGCGGACGTGGTGCTGGTGGGCGTGTCGCGCGCGTCGAAGACGCCGACCTCGTTCTACCTCGCCAACCGCGGCGTGAAGGCTGCGAACGTGCCGCTGGTGTCGAACGTGCCGCTGGCGCCGGAACTGCTGGCGCTGCATCGCCCGGTGGTCGGCCTGACCATCGACCCGCGCACCCTGGTCGAGATCCGCCGCCACCGGCTGCGCGCGATCGTGCCGCAGGGTGGTGCGGGGCGGATCGAGGAGGTCAGCCACGTCTACGTCGATCCCGAGGCGGTGCGCGACGAGGTGGTCTGGGCGCGCCGGCTGTGCACCCGGCATGGCTGGCCGGTGATCGACGTCAGCCGCCGCTCGATCGAGGAGACCGCGGCCGGCGTGATCGAGCTGCAGGAGCTCTGGCACAGCCGGCAGACCCGCCGGCAGGACTGAACCACGGCGCCATCGTTGCCGCCGCTGCAGTTCGGCCGGCTCAGTTCCGCCAGTGCAGCAGGCAGATCAGGGTGAACAGCCGGCGCGCGGTCTCGAAATCCATCACGATGCGTCGCTGCAGCCGCTCGATGATCAGGCTCGCGCCCTCGTTGTGCAGGGCGCGTCGCCCCATGTCGATCGCTTGCAGGTGCGCCGTGGGCCCCTGCGCGACCGCGCCGTCATAGCTCTCGACGAGCAGGCGGTAATCCTTGATCAGGCGGCGGAACGGGCCTAGCGCGAACACGAACAGGCGCAGCGGCCGATCCTCGGCGTCGCGCACGTCGAGCAGGAGCCGGCCTGCCTGCAGCGACAGATGCAGCGAGAAAGGTCCGGTCAGCCCCACCGGCGCGAAGCGGCCGCAGGCCTGCAGGTCGCGCATCGCCTGCTCGCGGTCGCGCTGCCGGTCGGACGGGCCGGCGGCGTCGCCCTGCAGCACCACGCGCGCCAGACGGTCTTGCGCCTCGGCATCATGCTCCTGGAGATCATGGCAGTGGAGGTCTCCCTCCGTGGCGTCGTCCCGCCGGTCCGGCTCCTCGCGCGCCGCATGCTCGCCTTGCCCACCCACAGCCAGAACCCGTCCACCTTCGGAATCGACGCCCCGGCCGAGCCTAGAAGGCAGCTTGCCCGAGAACAAGGCACAGCCCTGCGTCAGGCCTGATCGTCGGACGCCATCTCCTCATCCGACGCACCGCCCCAGGAGGTCGCCGCCAGCGTGGCCTCGCCGCCGGTGATGCCGGCACCCTCCGCACCATCCGGCTTCGCAGCATCCGCCTGCGCCGCATCCGCCGCCTGCTGCACCACCCCGGGGGTATCCGCCGCGTCGGGCTGCGGTGCCACGCTGGTCGCGTCGAGTGGCGCGGTGCCGGCACGGTCGGGGTTGTCTGTGGGCGTGCTCGAGCTGTCGGACGGATCGGACATGGCTGCCTCCCTGGGTGAAGCCGTCGCAACGCGCGTCGAGCGCGAAGCGTTCGCCGCCTCCCGCCAACGCCTGGTCGTCGCCGCGCTTGCCGCCCGGACCGCCTGGTCTACACTCGACCTCCGCGCGTGGTTGACGTATACGTTAAGCAGAGCTGGACGGGAGACAGGCCGGTGCAGGACGTCGTGATCGCGGGCTATGCCCGCTCTGCGTTTCATTTCGCGGGCAAGGGCGCGCTGGCCCGGGTCCGACCGGACGACCTCGCCGCCGCGGTGGTGCGCGGCTTGATCGCGCGCAGCGGCGTCGACGTGGCCGCGATCGAGGACCTGATCGTCGGCTGCGCCTTCCCCGAGGGGGAGCAGGGCGGCAACGTCGCCCGCCTCATCGGCCTGCTCGCCGACCTGCCGCTCTCGGTCGGCGGCACCACCGTCAACCGCTTCTGCGGCTCCTCGATGCAGGCGATCCACATGGCCGCGGGCGCGATCCGCATGAACGCCGGCGACGCCTTCATCTGTGCCGGCATCGAGAGCATGAGCCGGGTGCCGATGGGCGGCTACAACCCGCTGCCCAACCCCGCGCTGGCGGCCAAGAGCAACGGCGCCTACATGGGCATGGGCGACACCGCGGAGAACGTGGCGCGCCGCTACGAGATCTCGCGCGAGGCTCAGGAGGCATTCGCGGTGCGCAGCCAGCAGCGTGCCGCCGCCGCCCAGCAGGACGGCCGGCTCGCCGAGGAGATCGTGCCCTACGTCGGCAAGGCGGGCACCGTCGACCAGGATGGCTGCCTGCGCCCGGCCACCACCGCCGAGGCGCTGGCCGGGCTGAAGCCGGCGTTCCAGATCGGCGGCACGGTCACCGCCGGCACCGCCTCGCCGCTGACCGACGGGGCCAGCGCGGTGCTGGTGTGCAGCGCCGAGTTCGCGCGCTCGAACCGGCTGCAGCCGCTGGCGCGCATCGCCGGCATCGCGATCTCCGGCTGCGAGCCGGAGGTGATGGGGCTCGGGCCGATCAAGGCATCGCGCAAGGCGATGGCGCGCGCCGGCGGCGTCGCGATCGAGGATGTCGGCATCGTCGAGCTGAACGAGGCCTTCGCCAGCCAGGCGATCGCCTGCGCGCGCGAGCTCGGGGTGCGCGACGAGACGCTGAACATCGATGGTGGCGCGATCGCGCTCGGCCATCCGCTCGGCGCCACCGGGGCGCGCATCGTCGGCAAGGCGGCGTCGCTGCTGCGCCGCGAGGGCGCGCGCTACGCGCTGGCGACGCAGTGCATCGGCGGCGGCCAGGGCATCGCCACCCTGCTGGAGCGGGTGTGATGGCTCCCACCTCCGAAGGCGGCATCCGCCGCGCCTGCGTGATCGGCGCCGGCGTGATGGGAGCGGCGATCGCCGCCCAGATCGCCAACTCCGGCACGCCGGTGCTGCTGCTGGACATCCCGCCGAAGCAGGGCGGGAAACCGGACGGCGCGCGCGACCAGGTGGCGCGCGACGCGGTCGCGCGCGCGCTCAAGACCGATCCGGCGCCGTTCATGTCTGCCGCCGCGGCCCGGCTGGTCGAGACCGGGTGCATCGACGACGACCTCGCCCGCGTCGCCGAGTGCGACTGGGTCATCGAGGCGGTGGTGGAGCGGCTCGACATCAAGCAGGCGCTGTACCGCAAGCTGGAGGCGCATCGCCGTCCCGGCACCGTGGTCAGCTCCAACACCTCGACGATCCCGCGCGCGCTGCTCACCGAGGGGCTGCCGGAGGC
Source organism: uncultured Acetobacteraceae bacterium (assembly GCA_964245755.1). Lineage (GTDB taxonomy): Bacteria > Pseudomonadota > Alphaproteobacteria > Acetobacterales > Acetobacteraceae > Lichenicoccus. Next base: position 6,715 of record CAXTNV010000093.1, read on the forward strand.
GTTCGCCCGCGATTTCATGATCACCCACTTCTTCAACCCGCCGCGCTACATGCGCCTGCTCGAGGTCGTTCCGGGGCCGGACACCGACCCGGTGCTGCTGGCGCGCCTGGAAACGTTCTGCGACCGGAACCTCGGCAAGAGCGTGGTGCGGGCGCACGACACCCCCGGCTTCATCGCCAACCGCATCGGCACCTTCTGGCTGCAGCGCGGACTGCTGGAAGCGGTGGATGGCGGCCTCACGGTCGAGGAGGCCGATGCCGCGATGGGCCGCGCGCTGGGCATCCCGAAGACCGGCGTGTTCGGGCTGATGGACCTGGTCGGGCTCGACCTGATGCCGCACATCAACGCCAGCATGAAGGCGTCGCTGCCGGCGGATGACCCGTTCCGCGCGCTGCTGCGCGAGGTGCCGCTGCTCGAGCGCATGATCGAGCGGGGCCTGACCGGCCGCAAGGGCCACGGCGGCTTCTACCGGATCAACCGGGCGTCGGGAAAGCTGAGGGAGTCCATCGGGCTGGTCAGCGGCGAGTATCAACCCTCGCGCCGCGTCGAGCTGCCGGCCGCGCTGGCCAAGGACCCGTCGGCGCTGCTCGCCTCCGAGCACCGGCTGGGCGCCTACGCCTGGAAGGTGATGGGCGCGACGCTGGCCTACGCCGCCGGCCTGGTGCCGGCGATCGCGGACGACATCGCAGCGGTCGATGCCGCCATGCGGCTGGGCTTCGGCTGGAAGCATGGCCCGTTCGAGCTGCTCGACCGCATCGGCCCGGCGGCGGTCGCGGCGCGGCTGCGGCGCGAGGGTGCGGCCGTTCCGGCGCTGCTGCAGCGCGTCGGCGACGGCAGCTTCTACCGCACCGAGGGGGCGGCACTGCTGCAGTTCGGCACCGACGGCGCCTACCACCCGGTGCGGCGCGCCGAAGGGGTGCTGCTGCTCGAGGACATCAAGCGTGCCGGGACGGCACTGCTGCGCAACGGCGCGGCATCCGCCTGGGACCTCGGCGACGGCGTCGTCTGCTTCGAGATCACCACCAAGATGAACGCCATGGACGAGCAGGTGTTCGCGCTGCTCGGCAAGACCATCGCGCTGGTACGCGAGCGGTTCCGGGCGCTGGTGCTCTACACCGATGCCGCCAACTTCTCCGCCGGCGCCAACCTGGGCCTCGCCCTGTTCGCCGCCAACATCGCCGCCTGGGGCGAGATCGAGAAGCTGATCAGCACGGGCCAGCAGCTGTTCAAGTCGCTTAAGTATGCGCCCTTCCCGGTGGTCGCGGCGCCGGGCGGCCTCGCACTCGGCGGCGGCTGCGAGCTGGTGCTGCACGCCGACGCGGTGCAGGCGCATGCCGAGCTCTATATCGGCCTGGTCGAGTGCGGTGTCGGGCTGGTGCCGGGCTGGGGCGGCAACGGCGAGATGCTGGCACGCCTGCAGGAAGCGCCGGGTGCCGCGCACGGGCCGATGCCGGCGGCGGCGAAGGTATTCGAGACCATCAGCACCGCGAGCACCTCGAAGTCCGCCGAGGAGGCGAGAGGCCTGCGCTTCCTGCGCCCGGGCGACGGCATCACCATGAACCGCGACCGCCTCCTCGCCGACGCCAAGGCGCGCGCGCTGTCGATGGTGCCCGACTACGTCCCGCCGGCGCCCCCCGAGTTCCGCCTTCCCGGCGCGTCCGGCCGCCTGATGATGCGCCTGGCGGCTGAGGGTTTCCACAGGCAGGGCCTGGCGACCGAGTACGACATGACCATATCCGACGCTCTGGCGGAGGTGGTGAGCGGGGGCGAGGCCGACCTGGTCGACGTCGTGTCCGAGAAGTCGCTGCTGGAGCTGGAGCGGCGCGTCTTCCTGCGGCTGATCCGCTCGGAGCGGAGCCTGGCGCGGATCGAGCACATGCTCGACACCGGCAAGCCGCTGAGAAACTGAGACCGGGGAGTAGAGACCATGCAGACCTACGAGGCTCCGCTCCGCGACATGCGCTTCGTGCTGCACGAGCTGCACGACTTCGCCGGCCTCGCAGCGCTCCCCGCCTTCCGCGAGCTCGATGCCGAAACCGTGGACAGCGTGCTGGAGGAGGCGGGCAGGCTCGCCACCGAGGTGCTGCTGCCGCTGAACGCCAGCGGCGACCTGGAGGGCTGCCGGATCGAGAACGGCGTGGTGCGCACCCCCGCCGGCTTCCGCGAGGCCTACGACCAGTTCCGCACCTCGGGCTGGACCGCGCTCGCCGACGATCCGGAGTTCGGCGGCCAGGGGCTGCCGGAGAGCGTCAACAAGCTGGTCGAGGAGATGATCTGCGCGACCAACCTCTCCTTCAGCCTGTATCCGGGCCTGACCCACGGCGCGGTGCAGTCGCTCAAGGAGTTCGGCTCGCCCGAGCTGAAGCGGCTCTACCTGCCGAAGATGGTTTCCGGCGAGTGGTCCGGCGCGATGTGCCTGACCGAGGGGCATTGCGGCACCGACCTCGGCATGCTGCGCACCCGCGCGGTGCCGCAGGAGGATGGCAGCTACCGGCTCGACGGGGCGAAGATCTTCATCTCCGCGGGCGACCACGACCTGACCGACAACGTCGTCAGCCTGGTGCTGGCGCGCACCCCCGGGGCGCCGGCCGGGGTGAAGGGGATCAGCCTGTTCCTGGTGCCGAAGTTCCTGGTGGGCGACGACGGCGGGCTCGGCGCGCGCAACGGCATCGTCTGCACCGGGATCGAGCACAAGATGGGCCTGAAGGGCTCGGCGACCTGCCAGATCAGCTTCGAGAACGCGCAGGGCTGGCTGGTCGGCGCGCCCAACAAGGGCATGCAGGCGATGTTCACGATGATGAACGCCGAACGGCTCGGTGTCGGCATCCAGGGCCTGGGCATCGTCGAGGCCGCCTATCAGAGCGCCGTGGCCTACGCCCGCGACCGGCTGCAGGGACGTTCGCTGGCCGGGGTCAAGCGTCCCGAGCTGGCCGCCGACCCGATCATCGTGCATCCCGACGTGCGGCGCATGCTGATGACGATGCGTGTGTATGGCGAGGGCTGCCGCGCCGTCGGCATCTGGGTGGCGCGCGCGATGGACATGGCGGCGCATGCGGCCAGCCAGCAGGAGCGCGACGAGGCGGCCGACTTCGTGGCGCTGATGACGCCGGTGGTGAAGGCGCTCTTCACCGATCTCGGCTTCGAGGCGGCAAGCCTGGGCGTGCAGGTCTATGGCGGGCACGGCTATATCCGCGAGCACGGCGTCGAGCAGTACGTGCGCGATGCGCGCATCGCCATGCTCTACGAGGGCACCAACGGCATCCAGGCGCTCGACCTGGTCGGGCGCAAGATGCCCGCCCATTTCGGCCGCTACCTGCGCCGCTTCTTCCACCCGGTCGCGGCGATGATCGCCGACGGCAAGAAGCAGCCGGGGACGGCGAAGCTGGCGGAATCGCTGGAGCGTGCGTTCGGCGCCCTGCAGCTTGCCAGCGCGCAGATCGCCAGCGCATCGCTCAAGGATGCCGAGGAGGCCGGTGCCGCGGCGGTGGACTACCTGCGCCTGCTGGGCCTGGTGAGCATGGGCGCGATGTTCGTCCGTTCCGCCGGCATCGCCCATGCCAGGCAGGCGGACGCCGGCCGGGAGGCGGGTGCAGGAGAGGGCACCGACGCCGGCTTCTACCGCGCCAAGCTCGCCTCGGCGCAGTTCTTCATCGACCGCATCCTGCCGCAGGCGACGGCCTTGTTCCTGGCGATCAAGTCGGGCAAGGCCTCCACCATGGCGCTGGAGGAGGCCGCCTTCTGAGGCTGGCCGAAGCGAGGGGATGGGCGACGTGTCTGAGCGCGAGACCATGGAGTTCGACGTCGTCGTGGTCGGCGGCGGACCGGCGGGGCTGGCTGCGGCGATCCGCGTCAAGCAGCTGGCGCCGGATGCGTCGGTCTGCTTGGTGGAGAAGGGAAGCGAGATCGGCGCCCACATCCTGTCGGGCGCCGTGATCGAGCCGCGCGCGCTCGACGAGCTGATCCCGGACTGGCGCGAGCGCGGCGCGCCGCTGGACACGCCGGCGACCGAGGACCGCATGCTGTATCTCACCGAGACGCGCAGCGTGAGGGTGCCGATGCTCGGCACAGTGATGCCGCACATGAACAATCACGGCAACTACATCGTGAGCCTGGGCAATGTGTGCCGCTGGCTGGCCGGGCAGGCCGAGGCGCTCGGCGTCGAGATCTATCCCGGCTTCTCCGCCTCGGAACTGCTGGAACAGGACGGCCGCATCGTCGGCGTCGCCACCGGCGACCTGGGCGTCACGCGCGAGGGCGAGCGCGGCTCGAACTTTGCCTCCGGCATGGAGCTGCGCGCGACCTACACCCTGTTCGCCGAGGGCTGCCGCGGCAGCTTGGCCAAGCAGCTGATGGCGCGCTTCGGGCTGCGCCGCGGCGTCGATCCGCAGACCTACGGGCTCGGCATCAAGGAGCTGTGGGAGATCCCCGCCGACCGGCACCGCCCGGGTCTGGTGCAGCACAGCTTCGGCTGGCCGCTCGACCGCAAGACCTACGGCGGGTCGTGGTTGTACCATTTCGGCGAGAACCTGGTCAGCTACGGCTTCGTGGTCGGGCTGGACTACGCCAACACCTGGCTGTCGCCGTTCGACGAGATGCAGCGGCTGAAGACGCACAAGGCGATCCGGGAGCACCTGGAGGGCGGCAAGCGGCTCTCCTACGGCGCCCGCGCCCTGTCGGAGGGCGGGTTGCAGTCGGTGCCGCGCCTGAGCTTCCCGGGCGGCGCGCTGCTCGGCGACTCCGCGGGGTTCCTCAACGTGCCCAAGATCAAGGGCACCCACAGCGCGATGAAGTCCGGCATGCTCGCCGCCGAGGCCGCCGTGGAGGGGCTGGAGCGTGGCCGTCCGGCCGAGCCCGCCTCCTACACCAGCCGGGTGCGCGGGTCCTGGCTGTGGAGCGAGCTGCGCGACGTGCGCAACGTGCGCCCCTCCTTCGCCAGGTTCGGCACCTTCGGCGGCGCGCTGTACTCGGGCATCGACGCCATGATCCTGCGCGGCCGCGCGCCCTGGACGTTGCGGCATCGCCATGCCGACCACGAGGTGCTGGACGACCGCGTCCGCGCGACGCCGATCCCCTATCCCAAGCCGGACGGCAAGCTGACCTTCGACAAGCTGTCTTCGGTGTTCCTGTCCAACACCAACCACGAGGAGGATCAGCCGGTGCATCTGCGCCTGCGCGATCCGCAGCGCTGGCTCGCGGTCAACTGGGACAAGTTCCGCTCGCCGGAAAGCCGCTACTGCCCGGCCGGCGTCTACGAGGCGATCAACACCGACGTGTTGGATGAAGCCGGGCCGCGGCTGCAGATCAACGCGCAGAACTGCGTGCACTGCAAGAGCTGCGACATCAAGGATCCGACCCAGAACATCGACTGGTCGGCGCCGGAAGGCGGTGGCGGCCCGAACTATCCCGGCGGCATGTAGTTCCTTTCCGCGACCCCAAGGAAGCGCCATACCCATGAAGCTGCTCGTCCCCGTCAAGCGTGTCGTCGACTACAACGTCAAGGTGCGCGTGAAATCGGACGGCTCCGGCGTCGAGACCGCAGGCGTCAAGATGTCGATGAACCCGTTCGACGAGATCGCCGTCGAGGAGGCCGTGCGCCTGAAGGAGAAGGGTGCCGCGAGCGAGATCGTCGCCGTCTCGATCGGCGCCGCGCAGTGCCAGGAGACGCTGCGCACGGCGCTGGCCATGGGTGCGGACCGCGCCATCCTGGTGCAGACCGACGTTAGCCCGGAGCCGCTCGCGGTGGCCAAGATGCTGCGCGTGCTGGTGGAGCGCGAGCAGCCGGGGCTGGTGGTGATGGGCAAGCAGGCGATCGACGACGACATGAACGCCACCGGGCAGATGCTCGCCGGGTTGCTCGGCTGGTCGCAGGGCACGTTCGCGAGCAAGGTGGAGCTGTCGGACGGCGTGGCCACGGTGACGCGCGAGGTCGATGGCGGACTGGAGACGGTGGCACTGACCCTGCCGGCGATCATCACCACCGACCTGCGCCTGAACGAGCCGCGCTACGCCTCGCTGCCCAACATCATGAAGGCGCGCAAGAAGCCGCTGCAGACCCTGACCCCGGCCGAGCTGGGGGTGGATGCCACCCCGCGGCTGGTTACGGTCAAGGTCACCGAGCCGCCCTCGCGCAAGGCCGGCGTCAAGGTCGGCTCGGTGACCGAGCTGGTGGAAAAGCTGCGCCACGAAGCCAAGGTGATCTGACCATGACCGCACTCGTTCTGCTCGACCACGAGGCGGGCCAGATCAAGCAGGCCTCGCGCTCCGCGATCGCCGCGGCGGCGCGTCTCGGCGACGTGCACGTGCTGGTGGCCGGGCACGAGGTTGACGAAGTCGCCGAGGCCGCCGCCGGGATCGCCGGCGTGGCCCGGGTGCTGCGCGCCGACGCCGCCGGCTACGCGGCGGCACTGGCGGAGCCGCTGGCGGCGCTGCTGGTCTCGCTCGCCGGTCCCTACGACCACCTGCTCGCCGCCGCCACCGCCACCGGCAAGAACGTGATGCCTCGTGTGGCGGCACTGCTCGACGTGCAGCCGATCAGCGACATCGTTGCGGTGGTCGACGCCGACAGCTTCGTCAGACCGATCTATGCCGGCAACGCGCTGGCGACGGTACGCTCCTCCGACATCAAGAAGGTGCTGACGGTGCGCGCCGCCGCCTTCGACCCGGCAGCCGCGCAAGGCGGCGCCGCTTCGATCGAGGCGGTCGCGGCGGTCGACGTCGCGCGGCTTTCCCGGTTCGTTTCCGCCGAGCTGTCCCGCAGCGAGCGGCCGGAGCTGGCCTCGGCGCGAGTGATCGTCTCGGGCGGGCGCGGGATGCAGAACGGCGAGAACTTCAAGCTGCTCGACCCGATCGCCGATGCGCTGGGTGCGGCGATCGGCGCCTCGCGCGCGGCGGTCGACGCCGGCTTCGTGCCGAACGACTACCAGGTCGGGCAGACCGGCAAGATCGTGGCCCCGGACCTCTACGTCGCCATCGGCATCTCCGGTGCGATCCAGCACCTCGCCGGCATGAAGGACAGCAAGGTCATCGTCGCCATCAACAAGGACGGCGAAGCGCCGATCTTCCAGGTGGCGGATTACGGCCTGGTCGCCGACCTGTTCCGCGCGGTGCCCGAGTTCGATGCCGAGCTGAAACGGACCGCCTGATCAGGCCGCCCCGCCGCCCCTTGGCTCGCGCGCTCCCGGCTTGCGCGCCAGGATGAGCTGGCTCTTGGGCAGGGCGTCGTCCATCACCTGCTTCACCGCGATGCCGGCGGGCGTGTCGAGCAGCGCGTCCCAGCTGCGCTCCCAATGCTCCAGCGCCGGATGGAAAGGAGCTTCCAGCGACACATCGCAGCTCCAGAACATCGCCCACCACAGCGCCTGGTAGAACCCGTAGCAGCCGCGGCTCTCGATGCCGAGCCCGGCCGACTGCACCAGGGCCGCGAAGCCGTCGCGGTCGAAGATGCGCAGGTGGTTCGGCGGCCGCCAGTACAGCGCGGGCGCAAGACGCTGCTGCAGCCGTTCGGCGGCCGGGTCGGGCACCGTCAGCAGGTAGAGGGCGCCGGGACGGCCGACGCGGACCAGCTCCGCCATCAGCCGTGCCGGATCCGCCACGTGCTCGAGCACCTCGGTGCAGACGATCCGGGTGGCAGTTTCGTCCGGCAGCGGGATCGGATCGCAGTCGCTCACCAGGGCGTCGATGGCGCGCGCGCCGCTGCCGTCCAGGCGGGCGCGGGCGGCGGCGACGCAGCCGGGGTCGATGTCGGCGAGGATCATGTGCGCGCCGAGCCTGGCGCAGAACGCGGCGTTGCCGCCATCACCGCAGCCGGCATCCAGCACCACGTCCTGCGCCCGCACGTCGAAGCCGCGGAACAGCTCGCCGGTCGCGTTCTGGAACCAGCCGCGCAGCTGCGCGTCGCGCAGGCCGATCCCCGC
>CAXTNV010000094.1:0-14156 GCA_964245755.1 uncultured Acetobacteraceae bacterium
GCGCGGGCGGCGCGCGTGGGGGTCCTGCCTGAGACCCCGCCGAGGGTGCCGGTCGGCACGCCGCTGGCCGGCCTGCTTGCGGGAGCCGAGCATCCCGCCCGGGCCCGCCCGATCAGCTGCGAGGCGCTGATCCGTCGCGTGCGCGCCTACGATCCCGACGCCGACACCGCCGTGCTCGAGCGCGCCTTCGCCGTGGCGCGGGATGCCCACGCGCTGCAGAAGCGGGACAACGGCGAGCCCTACCTGACCCATCCGCTGGCGGTGGCGGAGATCCTCGCCGGCTTCCGCCTCGATGTCGCCTCGATCGCCACCGGCCTGCTGCACGACACCGTCGAGGATACCGGCGTCACCTACGCGATGCTGGAGTCGAAGTTCGGGCGCACGGTCGCCGACCTGGTCGATGGCGTCACCAAGCTGACCCGGCTGGAGCTGCAGTCGGACCGCACCAAGCAGGCGGAGAACTTCCGCAAGCTGGTGCTGGCGATGAGCCGCGACATACGGGTGCTGATCGTCAAGCTCGCCGACCGGCTGCACAACATGCGCACGCTGCACCACGTGCAGCGCGAGGATCGCCGCGACCGCATCGCGCACGAGACCATGGACATCTACGCCCCGCTGGCCGGGCGCATCGGCATGGACAAGGTCAAGACCGAGCTGCAGAACCGCTCCTTCGCCGAGCTGGAGCCGGAAGCCAACTCCACCATACAGGCGCGCCTGAACTACCTGCGCGGACAGGGCGCCGACGTGATCGAGGAGGTGCGGCTGGAGCTGGCGCGGCTGTGCCGCGACGCCGAGGTCGCGCCCATCGAGGTGCTGGGCCGGGAGAAGTCGTCGTTCTCGATCTGGGAGAAGATGCAGAAGCGCAACGTCGCCTTCGAGCAGCTCTCCGACATCATGGCGTTCCGCATCCTGGTGCCGACCCGGGAGGCCTGCTACGTCTCGCTCGGCGCGGTGCACGGCGCGTATTCCGTGATCGCCGGCCGCTTCAAGGACTACATCTCGACGCCCAAGGCGAACGGCTACCAGAGCCTGCATACGGGCGTCACCCTGCGCCATCCGCGCAACCAGAAGATCGAGGTGCAGATCCGCACGCCGGAGATGCATGACGTCGCCGAGAACGGCGTCGCCTCGCACTGGGTCTACAAGGAGAGCCCCGGCGAGCAGGACATTCCCGGCAGCTCGGGCATCGGCTCCGTGGTCAGCAGCCTGCGCCGGATGCGCTGGGTGCAGGACCTGCTCGAGATCATCGAGAATTCCGCAGCTCCCGACGAGTTCCTCGAGAACACCAAGCTCGAGCTCTACCAGGACCAGGTGTTCTGCTTCACGCCCAAGGGCCAGCTGATCCAGCTGCCGCGCGGCGCCACCCCGGTCGACTTCGCCTACGCCGTGCACAGCCAGGTCGGCGATGCCTGCGTCGGCGCCAAGGTGAACGGCCGGCTGATGCCGCTGCGGCACGAGCTGCAGAACGGCGACCAGGTCGAGATCATGACCGCGCGCGGCGGCACGCCGTCGCCGTCGTGGGAGCGCTTCGTCGTCACCGGCAAGGCGCGCGCGCGCATCCGCCGGCACCTCGCCCAGCAGCAGCGCGAGACCCATCTCGATGCCGGACGCGCCGCACTCGCCAAGGCGTTCCGACAGGAGGGCGTCGACGGCTCCGAGAAGGTGCTCGACGGCGCCCTGAAGGGGCTGAAACACGCAAGCCGGGACGATCTCTACGTCGCGGTCGGCAATGGCAACCTGGCCCCTCGCGACGTGGTGCAGGCCGCCTACCCCGAGCTGCGCCACGGGGCACGCGCGCCGCGCATGATCCCGAGCATGCCGCGCGCGCCGCACGCACGCGGCGCGCCTTCCGAGGGCACCGGCGGGATGGCGCTGGTCGGGCTGGGCTCCGGCATCTCGGTGCACTTCGCCGGCTGCTGCCATCCCCTGCCGGGGGACAAGATCCTGGGCATCGTCGCCCAGGGCAAGGGCATCACCGTGCATACCGCCGGCTGCCAGACGCTCGACAACTTCGCCGCCACTCCCGAGCGCTTCATGGACGTCGACTGGGACTACGACTCGATCGGCCGCGGCGCCGGCACCGAGAGCCATGTCGGGCGGGTCAGCGTGATCGCCGCCAACGAGCCCTCGATCCTGGCGACGCTGACCAACACCGCGGCCAAGCATGACGGCACCGTGGTCAACCTGAAGATCGTCAACCGGCAGCTGGACTTCATGGAGATCCTGGTAGACGTCGAGGTACGCGACCTGCGCCACCTCTCCACCGTGATCGCCGGCCTGCGCGGCGCCAGCGGCATCACCCAGGTGGAGCGGGCGAAGGCGTGACCGCGCCGGACCGGGCTCGCGACCGATGATGATCGGGCTCGGCTCCGACCTGTGCGACATCAGGCGGATCGAGAAGGTGCTGGCGGCGCACGGCGAGCGCTTCCTGCACCGCGTGTTCACCGCCGAGGAGCGCGCCCGCGCCGAGCGCCGTGCCCGGGCGCAGCGTCCGGCGACCTACGCCAAGCGATGGGCCGCCAAGGAGGCCTGCGCCAAGGCGCTCGGCACCGGCTTCGCGCACGGCGTGTTCCACTCCGACATGGGGGTGGTGAACCTGCCGGGCGGGCAGCCCACCCTGGTGCTCACGGGCGGCGCGCTGCTGCGCCTGCGCGCGCTGATGCCGGCCGGGATGCATCCGGCGCTGCTGGTCAGCATCAGCGACGAGCATCCGTATGCGTTCGCCCAGGTGATCATCACCGCGTTGCCGGACGGGCGGCCCATCTCCTAGCCTGGGCGCCCCAAGCCCGCGCTTGACACGCCATGGCCCGGTCGGCTTGATCCGCCGGCGCTGCGGACCTTCCGCAGCCCATCCCCCGGCTCGCCACCGGCTCATGAACCGGACAGCAGCACGATGACCCGAGGCGAGTCATGACGATCGGCAAGTCTTCCGACAGCAAGCGGGCGGCGAAGGCCGGCAAGGCGGCAGGCGCGCGCTCCGGTATCTGGGAGCTGCTGCGCACCCTGGTCTATGCCGGCCTCATCGCCATCGTCGTACGGACCTTCCTGTTCGAATCCTTCAACATCCCTTCCGGATCGATGATCCCGACGCTGCTGGTCGGCGATTACCTGTTCGTTTCGAAGTATGAGTACGGATACTCGCGCTTCTCGCTGCCGCTGGCGCCGGACCTGTTCGAGGGTCGAGTGCTCGGCCATCTGCCGCACCGCGGCGACGTGGCGGTGTTCCGCTTCACCCAGGACACCTCGATCGACTACATCAAGCGCATCGTCGGCCTGCCGGGCGACCACGTGCGCATGCAGGGCGGCGAGCTCTGGGTCAACGGCGCCCTGGTGCCGCGCGACGACCTCGGCGACACGGTGGCCTCCGACGAGAACGGCACCCGCATGCAGGGTCGGCGCTACCTGGAGCGCCTCCCGGGCAGCGCCGGCCGCGGCCCGGTCGCGCACCAGAGCATGCCGCTGACCAGCGAGGGCCAGTACAACAACACCCCGGACTACGTGGTGCCGAGCGGCTACTTCTTCGCCATGGGCGACAACCGCGACGACAGCGCCGACAGCCGGTTCATGGGCACGGAGTCCGACGATCTCGGCTTCGTGCCGATACAGAACCTGGTCGGGCACGCCAAGTTCATCTTCTTCTCGGTCGATGCGACGCACCCGCTGTGGGAGATCTGGCAGTGGCCGCAGGAAGTACGCTGGCAGCGCATCCTCGAATGGGTGCGCTAGCCGTGCAGGCGGCAGATGATCCGCGCCAGGATGATCCCTGCCGGAGGATCGAGGCGCTGCTCGGCCGGCGTTTCACCCGGCCGGAGCTGCTGCGCGAGGCGCTGACCCACCGCTCGGCGGCGCACGAGGGTCGCCAGCGACCCAGATCGGCGGCATCACGCGGCACGTCGCCCACTGCTAGCCGGTCGAACGAGCGGCTCGAGTTCATCGGCGACCGCGTGCTCGGCCTGCTGATGGCGGAGTGGCTGATCGAGCGCTTCCCGGACGAGCAGGAGGGCGAGCTCGGCCCGCGCCACGCCCACCTGGTCTCTCGCCCGGTGCTGGCCCGCATCGCCGAGCAGGTCGGGCTGGCCGCCGCGCTCGAGGTGGCGCCGCACGAGGCACGCGCCGGCATCCGGCAGGCCGCCAACGTGCTGGCCGACGCGATCGAGGCGGTGCTGGGGGCAGCCTATCTCGACGGCGGGCTGGAAGCGGCGCGGCACTTCGTCCGCGAGGCCTGGCGCGAGGCCATGGTCGGCCAGGCGCTGCCGCCGAAGGATCCCAAGACCGCGCTGCAGGAGTGGCTTCTCGCCCGCGGCATGCCGCTCCCCTCCTACGCGGTGGAGTCCGCCGACGGGCCGTCGCACGCACCGCGCTTCGTGATCCGGGTGGAGGCGTGCGGCAGGACCGGCAGCGGTGCCGCCGGCAGCAAGCGCGCGGCCGAGAGCGCCGCCGCCGCGGCGCTGCTGCGTCAGCTGCCGTGAGCGTCACCGGCTCGGGCGCCACGCGCTGCGGCTTCGTCGCCATCGTCGGCGCTCCGAATGCCGGCAAGTCGACGCTGCTGAACCGGCTGGCCGGCGCCAAGCTGTCAATCGTCAGCCCGAAGGCGCAGACCACGCGCTTCCGCGTCATCGGCATCCTGATGCACGACGCCGCCTCCGGTGCCGCGGCCGAGCGCGCGCAGATCCTGCTGGTCGACACCCCGGGCATCTTCCGGCCGAAGCGCAAGCTGGACCGCGCGATGGTCGCGGCCGCCTGGACCGGCTCGGACGATGCCGACCTCACCCTGGTGCTGGTCGATGCCCGCGCCGGCCTCACCGAGGGGGTGCGCGAGATCGCCGCGCGCCTTGGCGAACAGGCCGCAGGGGCGCGCCGGCTGTGGCTGGTGCTGAACAAGACCGACCTGGTGCCGCGCCCGCGCCTGCTGCCGCTGACCGCGTCGCTGACCGGGCTGCTGGCGGCCGAACGCACGCTGATGGTCAGCGCGCGCTCCGGCGAGGGGCTGGACGACCTGCTGGACGGGCTGGCGGCTGCCGTGCCGCGTGGTCCCTTTCTCTATCCCGAGGACGACCTCACCGACCTGCCGGACCGGCTGCTGGCGGCCGAGATGGTGCGCGAGCAGATCTTCCTGCAGACCCACGAGGAGGTGCCCTACGCCGCCACCGTCGAGACCGAGAGCTTCCGCGAGCAGCCCGACGGCTCGGTGCGCATCGAGGCCACGATCTACGTCTCGCGCGCCGGCCACAAGGGCATCCTGATCGGTGACCGCGGTGCCCGCATCAAGATGATCGGCGAGCGGGCGCGGCACGGGCTCGCCGCCCTGCTGGAGCGACCCTGCCACCTGTTCCTCAACGTCAAGGAGCGCGCCGGCTGGGACGAGGAGCGGGCGCGGCTGCGAGCGATCGGGCTCGACGAGCCGTCGTAGCGGCGCGTCGGCCGGACCTCGCCCGTGGCCGTCGGGGCGTGGCGGACGCGACGCGCCGCCCTTGTCCGGCCCGGGTGCGCGCATTATGACAGGCCGCGGCACAGCGGGAAGGCCGGGCGCATGGCGGAGAACCTCTACAAGCGCGTGCTGCTCAAGGTCTCCGGCGAGGCGCTGATGGGATCCGGCACCTACGGGCTCGACCCGCAGACCCTGAGCGCGATCGCCGCCGACGTGCGCGACGTCTTCGAGCTCGGCGCGGAGGTCTGCCTGGTGGTCGGCGGCGGCAACATCTTCCGCGGCATCGCCGCGGCGGCGCGCGGCATGGACCGTGCCCAGGGCGACTACGCCGGCATGCTGGCCACCGTGATCAACGCGCTGTCGATGCAGAGCACGCTGGAGCGCATCGGCGTGCCGACCCGCGTTATGTCGGCGATCCAGATGTCGAGCATCGCCGAGCCGTACATACGCAGGCGTGCGATGCGGCACATGGAGAAGCGCCGCCTCGTGATCTTCGCCGCCGGCACCGGCAACCCGTTCTTCACCACCGACACCGCGGCTGCACTCCGCGCTGCCGAGATGGAGTGCGACGCGCTGTTCAAGGGCACCCAGGTGGACGGGGTGTACTCCGCCGACCCGCGTCTGCAGCCGGACGCGATCCGCTACGAGGAGCTGTCCTACCTCGACGTGCTGTCGCAGGACCTGAACGTCATGGACGCCTCGGCAATTAGCCTGGCGCGCGAGAACAAGCTGCCGATCATCGTCTTCAACATCCACGCGCCTGGTGCCTTTGCCCAGGTGATGCGCGGGCAGGGACCGTTCACGCGCATTGTCGAGCGCCAGTGAACGCGGGACAAGTGGAGCGGGCACCGGTGCAGCGGCAGTTCCGGCAAGACGAGCGCCGCGGCGGTCACGCGCGCGGCCGGAACCGTAGGAGGTAGGCCTTGGCCGCAGACTTGACGACCCTGAAGGAAGACCTGACCCGGCGCATGGACGGCGCGCTGGAGACGCTGCGTCGCGACTTCACCGGGCTGCGCTCCGGCCGCGCCAGCCCCGCCCTGCTCGAGCCGGTGCGGGTCGAGGCCTACGGTGGCGAGGTGCCGATCACCCAGGTCGGCACCATCGCCGTGCCGGAAAGCCGGATGATCACGGTGCAGGTCTGGGATCGCTCGCTGACCGGCGCGGTGGAGCGGGCGATCCGCGACTCCGGCCTCGGCTTGAACCCGTCGGCGGACGGCCAGGTGGTGCGGGTGCCGATCCCGCAGCTCACCGCCGAGCGTCGCGTCGAGCTGGCCCGGGCCGCCGGCCGCTACGCCGAGAACGCGAAGATCTCGGTGCGCGGCGTTCGGCGCGACGGGATGGACCAGATCAAGGGGTTCGAGAAGAAGGGCGAGATCAGCGAGGACGACGTCGTCGACTGGTCGGGCGAGGTGCAGAAGCTTACGGACTCCTACGTCAAGCGTATTGATGATAACTTTGCGGACAAGGAACGAGAAATCAAGCAGGTCTGAGGTCTTGGACAACAGCGAACCCATCGAGGTCGAGCGACTGAACAGCCTCCGCGCCGACGAGGATCGGTTGCGGAGCGGCGATCAGCCCAAGCTTCGGCTGCCCGAACTGCAGCGGCAGGCGCCCCCGCGTCATGTTGCCGTGATCATGGACGGCAACGGGCGCTGGGCAGCGGCACGGCGGCTGCCTCGCCTCGCCGGGCACCGTGCCGGCGCGCAGGCGGTGCGGCGCTGCATCCAGGCGGCGATGCAGAACGGCGTCGAGTGGCTGACCCTGTACGCGTTCTCGTCGGAGAACTGGCGCCGGCCGGCCGAGGAGGTGACCGACCTCACCGGGCTGCTGCGGCACTACCTGCGTCACGAACTGGCCGAGCTGCACCGCGAGGGCGTGCGGCTGCGCGTGATCGGCGAGCGCGAGCGCTTCGACGGCGACATGCGCGCCGAGTTCGAGCGCGCCGAGCGGCTAACCGTCGGCAACACCCGGCTCAACCTGATGGTGGCGCTGTCCTACGGCGGCCGCTCCGACATCCTGCGCGCCTCGCTGCGGCTGGCCGAGGCGGTGCGCGCCGGGCTGATCGACCCCGATGCCACCGACGAGGCCGGCTTCGCCCGCTTCCTCAGCACCGACGGCATTCCCGATCCCGACCTGATGGTGCGCACCAGCGGCGAGTTCCGGCTGTCGAACTTCCTGCTCTGGCAGGCCGCCTACGCCGAGCTGGTGTTCCTGGACGTTCTGTGGCCGGATTTCGGGCCGACCCACTTCGCCGACGCGCTGGACCGCTACGCCCGCCGCGACCGTCGCTTCGGTGCGCGCCCTGGCTGAGGCCGGCATCTCCCCCGAGCTGCGCACCGCCGATCCCTCCGCATCCGCCTGGCGCGACCTGCGGACCCGGCTGATCTCGGCGGGGTTGCTGGCGCCTCTGGGGCTTGCCTGCCTGTTCAACGGCGGCTGGGTGTTCACCGTGCTGGTGCTGCTGGCGCTGGTCGGCCTCGGGGTGGAGGCGGCGGCACTGGCGCGGCTACCCTCCGGCTCGCCGTCCCGCCTGATGCTGCTGCTCTGGCCCGGCCTGTCGTTGCTGGCCGCGGTCGGCCTCGACTGGCTGACCGGCCTGCGCGTGCTGCTGTGCGGCTTCCTGCTCGGCGCCTCGCGCGGCACCGCGGTGGTGCTGATCGGGCTGGGCGGCTTCGCCCTGGTCTGGCTGCGCGGTATGACCGGCACCGGAGCGGCCTCGCTGCTGTTCGTGGTGCTGGCGGTGTGGACCAGCGACAGTCTGGCCTACCTGGTCGGCCGCGCGGTCGGCGGGGCCAGGCTGGCGCCGCGCATCTCGCCGGGAAAGACCTGGTCGGGGGCGACCGGCGGCCTGCTCGGCGCCATGCTCGCGGGTGCCGCGGTGGCGCTGCTGGTGCCACCGGCCGAGGCCTGGAGCACGGCGTGGTTCGAGCGGTTGCTGCGCGGCGTGCTGTTCGGCGGCCTGCTCGGTCTCGCCGCGCAGGCGGGCGACCTCGGCGAGAGCGTGCTGAAGCGACGCTGCGGCGTCAAGGATTCCGGCCGGCTGATCCCCGGCCACGGCGGCCTGCTGGACCGGCTGGACGGCCTGATGGCGGCAGCGCCGCTGGCGGTGCTGTTCTCGCTCGGCTGCGCGCCGGGGCAGGCGTTCTGGCAGCTGGACCCGCTGCATCCGCAGCCGATCGACATCGCCGCCCGGCACATCCCGCCGGGCTGGCTCGAAGGGCTGGCGATCCCGCGCGCGGCTCCGGCAAGGGACAGGCAGCCATGAAGACCGTCTCCGTTCTGGGCAGCACCGGAAGCATCGGCTGCAGCACCATCGACCTGCTGGCGCAGGCGCCCGAGCGGTTCCGGGTCGAGGTCCTGGTCGGCGGCCGCAACGCCGGCCTGCTGGCGCGGCAGGCGCTGGCGCTGCGCCCGGCGCAGGTGGCGATCGCCGATCCGCAGGCCGTCGAGGAGCTGCGCGCGCGCCTCGCCGGCAGCGGCATCGCGGTGTCGTGCGGCCGCGAGGCGGTGTGCGAGGCCGCGGCACACCCGGTGGACTGGACCATGTCGGCGATCACCGGCGCCGCGGGGCTGGCGCCGACCCTCGCGGCGATACGTGGCGGTGGTGCTGTGGCGCTGGCCAACAAGGAGGCGCTGGTGTGCGCCGGCGACGTCATGCTGCGGGCCGTCCGTGACGCAGGCGCCACGCTGCTGCCGGTCGACTCCGAGCACAACGCTATCTTCCAGGCGATGGCGGATCGCCAGCGTTCCGAGATCGAGCGCATCACCCTGACCGCCTCGGGCGGCCCGTTCCGGGAGGCCAGCAGCGACGAGATGGAGCACGTCCGGCCGGAGGCGGCGCTGCGCCACCCGGTATGGTCGATGGGCGCCAAGATCAGCATCGACTCCGCCAGCATGTTCAACAAGGGGCTGGAGGTGATCGAGGCGGCGCGGCTGTTCGCCCTGCCGGAGGAGCGCATCGAGGTGCTGGTGCATCCGCAATCGGTGGTGCACGGCATGGTGCACTACAGCGACGGAAGCGTGCTGGCGCAGCTCGGCGCCCCGGACATGCGGATCCCCATCGCCCACGCCCTGGCCTGGCCGCAGCGCATGCCGACGCGCTCGCCGCGGCTGGACCTGGCGAGACTGGCGCGGCTCGAGTTCGAGGCACCCGATCCGGTGCGCTTCCCGGCGCTGCGGCTGGCGCGGGCGGCACTCCGCGCGGGAGGTGCCGCGCCGGCGATCCTGTCGGCCGCCAACGAGATCGCCGTGGAGGCGTTCCTGCTGCTGCGCATCGGCTTTCTGGACATCGCCCGGCTGGTGGAGCGAACCTTGCAGGAAATCGGCGATCAGGCCGCGGATACGCTGGAATCCGTCCTATATTGGGACGAGGAGGCGCGCAGGGTGGCGGGGCTGCACGCGACGCGCCTGGCTGCCAGCTCCCGGGCCGCCTGACCGACCGACGCCGCGCCGCCGAGGACATCGACCCGATGCTGGCCCATCTGCTTCGCACCCCGCTCGCCTTCGCCCTGGTGCTGGGCGTGCTGGTGTTCATCCACGAGCTCGGCCACTACCTGGCGGCGCGCTGGCGCGGCGTGCATGTCGAGATCTTCTCGATCGGCTTCGGCCCGCCGCTGCTGCGCTGGCACGACCGCGTCGGCACCGAGTGGCGGCTCTGCGTGCTGCCGCTCGGCGGCTACGTCAAGCCGCACGGCTTCGAGGGGCCGGAGGAGGCGACAGCCGAGACACGCGCCGCCTGGCAGCCCGGCCGCACCTTCCACGACAAGCCGGTCGGCTCGCGCGCGATCGTCATCCTGGCCGGCCCTGTGTTCAACTTCCTGCTCGCCATCGTGCTGTTCTGGGGCCTGTTCGCGGTCACCGGGCGCCCCAGCGCGGCGCCGGTCGCGACCATGCCGCCGGTGGTGGGCGAGCTGGTGGCGCACGGAGCCGCCGCCGCGGCCGGGCTGCAGCCGGGCGACCGCATCGAGCAGATCGACGGCGCGCCCGCGGCCACGATCGCGGATGTGCAGAAGCGCATCGGCGCATCGCCCGGCCGGCCGGTGACGCTGCGGCTGCTCCGCCACGGGCAGGCGCTGACCGTGCCGGTGATCGTCGGCGGCGGCGGCGCCGCGCACCGGGGCGTCATCGGCGTGCTGTTCATGGCGCCCCCTGCGACGCCGCTGTCGCCCGGGCGGGCCCTGGTCGCGGCCGGCCAGGAGACCTGGCAGGTGACCGTGCAGACGCTGGGCGGCATCTGGCAGATGATCACCGGCCGGCAGAGTGCCGATCAGCTCGGCGGCCCGTTGCGCATCGCCCAGCTCTCCGGACAGGTGGCGCAGCTCGGCGTGGCCAGCATGGTCGGCTTCATCGCGCTGCTCTCGATCAATCTCGGCCTGATCAACCTGTTCCCGATCCCGATCCTGGATGGCGGCCGGCTGCTGTTCTACGCGGTGGAGGCGGTGCGCGGGCGTCCGGTGCCGCGGCGGCTGCAGGAGTACGGCTTCCGCGCCGGCTTCGCGCTGATCGCCTGCCTGTTTCTATTTGTCACCATCAACGACCTGTCGCATCTCGGCCTGTTCCAGTGGGTGGCCGGCCTGGTCGATTGAGCGGCGACGGGGCGAGGGCGTCCGGGGCGGCGCTTGCGTAGTCACGGCCAATTCGGCTAGCTCCGCGCGGGCATCGTCACGCAGGCTCCGGTCCGACCGGACAGGCGCGCCGGCCCGAGCTGTAGGGGATGGCTGCTCTTGTTCGGTTCACGTTCCGCACTGCTGTCCTCCGTCTGCCTCATCCCGTTCATCCTCGACGGCTCGGCTCAGGCGCAGGCCGCTTCCCAGACGGCGCCCGAGCCGACACCCCAGCCGACCCCCCAGCCGGCGCCAAGACCGATCCCCAAGCTGACGCGGCATCGGGCACCGGCCGGCCACCAGGCGCGTGCCGTCGGGCTCACGGTGGCGTCGGGCGGCAACATCGAGAGCATCGAGGTGCGGGGCAACGCGCGGATCGAGACCAGCACGGTGCTGTCGTACCTGCTGGTGCGGCCCGGCGACAGCTTCAACCAGGACGAGCTCGACCGTTCGCTGAAGACGCTGTACGCGACCGGCCTGTTCCGCGACGTGAGCCTGCAGCGGCAGGGTGCGACGCTGCTGGTGACGGTCGCGGAGAACCCGATCGTCAACCGCATCGCCTTCGAGGGCAACCATTCCTCCAAGGATGACGACCTGCGCAAGGTGCTGATGCTGCGGCCGCGCGCGGTGTACACGCCGGAGATGGCGCAGCGCGACCGGCAGAAGATCCTCGACCAGTACGCCGGCAAGGGACGCTACGCGGTCAGCGTGACGCCGCAGATCATCCGCCTGTCGCACAACCGGGTCGACGTGGTGTTCCAGATCAGCGAGGGCGCGCTGACGCTGATCGAGAAGATCAGCTTCGTCGGCAACAAGGCGTTCTCGGAGGCGCGGCTGGCGCAGGTGGTGACCTCCAAGGAGACCGCCTGGTATCGCTTCTTCTCGTCCTCGGACGAGTATAATCCGGAACGTATCCAATACGACCGGGAGCTGCTGCGGCGCTTCTACCTGCGCAACGGCTACGTCGATTTCGACGTCTCGGACGCGACCGCCGAGCTGTCGCCCGATCGCAAGTCGTTCTACATCACCTTCACCATCAACGAGGGGCCGCGCTACCGCATCGGCAAGCTGGATGTGCGCTCGAGCCTGCGCCACGTCGCCGCCGAGAGGCTGCGTCCGCAGATCAGCTCGCTCGAACATCAGTGGTACGACGGCGACGAGGTGCAGCGCCTGTCCGACGCGATGCAGGACGGGCTTCAGGCCACCGGCTTTCCGTTCACCCAGGTCAAGCCGGAAATCGCGCGCAACACCGACACCCACACCGTCGACCTGCTGTTCGACGTCAGCGAGGGACCGCGCGTCTACGTCGAGCGCATCGACATCACCGGCAACACGATCACCCAGGATCACGTCATCCGGCGCCAGTTCGACATGGCCGAGGGCGATCCGTTCACGCCGACCCAGCAGCGCCGCACCAAGCAGTCGCTGGAGGATCTCGGCTTCTTCAGCTCGGCCAGCGTCGATACCGCCAACGGCTCGGCCGCCGACCGCGTGGTGGTCAACACCGCGCTGGTGGAGAAGCCGACCGGCGAGCTCACGCTCGGCGGCGGCTACTCGACCGACGCCGGCATCCTCGGCAATGCCGGGCTGCGGCAGAAGAACCTCGTCGGCACCGGCATCGACGCCAGCCTGCAGGGCACGCTCGCGCAGTACGAGAACCAGGTCGACTTCTCGCTGACCGACCCGTACTTCCTCGGTCGCAACCTGGTCGCCGGCATCGACCTGTTCAGCATCCAGACCGACAACCTGAACGTCTCGAACTACTACGAGACCCGGGTCGGCGGCACCGCGCGGATCGGCTACGCCTACAACCGGTTCCTGTCGCAATCCTGGAACTACTCGCTGATCGACCGCGACGTCAGCAACATCAACACCGCCGCGAGCCTGTTCATCCAGGAGGAGTCCGGCCACTCGCTGCTGTCGCAGATCGGCACCACGCTCGCCTACGACCGGCGCGACAGCCGGCTGCAGCCGCACACCGGCTACCTGGTGCGCGTCGGCGGCGACCTCTCCGGCCTCGGCGGCAACGAGAAATACGTGCGCGGCAAGCTCGACACCGCGTACTACATCCCGCTCGACCGCTTCACCAACAACCACGACTGGACGCTGGCGCTGACCGCCGGCACCGGCTACATCGCCGACTACAGCGGCGGCCGACAGGACATCGTCGACAATTTCTACCTCGGCGGCGACAACCTGCGCGGCTTCCTGGACGGCGGTGTCGGCCCGCATTCGGTGCCGACGGATTCCTATCCGGCGAGCGACGCGGTCGGCGGCCGCTTCATCTACAGCCAGTCCACCACGCTGAACTTCCCGCTGCCGCTCGGTCCGGATCTCGGCCTGTCCGGGCGCTACTTCGTCGACGCCGGCGGCCTCGGCGGCCAGCGCGTGATCAGCACCAACTTCAGCAGCTTCGCCAATTCGCAGGGCCAGCATATCGGCGGCAACAATCTCGCGCCGCGGGTCAGCACCGGCGTCGGCGTGTCGTGGAAAAGCCCGTTCGGCCTGATCAACGTCGATATCGGCGTCCCGATCATCAAGCAGCATCTCGACCAGACGCAGGTCTTCCGTTTCGGCTTCGGCTCGAACTTCTGAGGTGACGATGTCCCATCCTCCCGCCGCTGCGACGCTGCTCGCGGCCGTCCTCTCGCTCCCGCTGGCCGGTGCGGCTCAGGCGCAGAGCACCGGTTCCGGCTGGTTCGTGCCCAAGAGCCAGTCGGCCGCGCCGGCGCCGGCCGGCGCCGGCCGCCACCGCGCGGCGCCGCCGCCGCCGATGCTCGATCCCGCGGCCGACCAGGGCGGGGCAGGACAGGACCAGGCGCAGGGTCAGCCGCCGCAGGGGCCGCAGGTCGCACCAGTGCTGCCGCTGCCGCCGATACCGGCGCTGCCGGACCTGCCGAAGGGCATCGCGCCGCCGACGTCGGTGGTGGGCGTGCTCAGCGTGCAGGACGTGATGCGGCAATCGACGGCGGCGCAGCAGGTCGAGCGCATCCTCGGCGCCCGGCGCGACAAGCTCAACCAGGAGGCGCAGAAGGAGCAGCAGAGCTGGCGCGACCTGCAGCAGCAGATCCTGAATTCCAAGGCCAGCCCCGACCAGCTGCAGTCGCGCAAGCTGGCTCTTCAGC
>CAXTNV010000094.1:14166-14619 GCA_964245755.1 uncultured Acetobacteraceae bacterium
ACTGCAGCTGATCCGGGCTCGCCTTGGAGTTCAGGATCTGCTGCAGTCGCGCAAGCTGGCGCTGCAGCAGCGCGTGGTGCAGGCGCAGCGCGACTTCCGCAGCCGCAACCGCATCCTGCAGGAGTCGGCACAGGTCTCGCTCGGCCAGGTGGAGCGCGAGCTGGTGCAGGTGATCCGCCAGGTGGCCTCGGCGCGCGGCATGAACCTGGTGCTGCATCGCGAGCAGGTGGCGCTGAACATCAACGACTTCGACATCACCGTCCAGGTGGCGAACCAGCTCAACTCGGCGCTGAACTCGGTGTTCATCCCCGGCGAGGGCGTCGATCCGGAGGAGCTCGCCAAGTCCGGCGCCTTCCCGACCACCGCCAACCCCGGGCCGCAGGGCGCGGTGCCGGGTGCGACGCTTGTGAGCGCGCCGGGCGCCGCCCCCGCCGGGGTTTATCAGAACGAGCG
>CAXTNV010000095.1:0-14455 GCA_964245755.1 uncultured Acetobacteraceae bacterium
CAGCCAGCGCATGCCGGCCTGGCGCAGCGGCGCCAGGATCGCCGGGTCCAGCGCCGTCGCCGTCGCGAGCACCGCCTCGCGGCTCTGGCCGTTGCGCTGCAGCAACTCGTCGGGGAACGGGCACCGCCCGGCGCGCAGGATCGCCCGGTGGTGCCGCCAGATCCCGCCCGCGCCGTAGGCGGCGCCGCCGCATCGCAGCAGCTGCAGCACCGCCGGATCACGCTCGCCGAGTGCCTCGGCGCACGCCACCTGCATGCCGCCCGCGCCGTCGAGCTGGATCGCCTCCCACTGCCGCATCGTCTCGATGCCCTCCGCCTCCGCCTCGCGCGCCTCGATGATCGACAACAGGCTCGCCGGCTGCAGCGCGCCCTCGCGCAGCGCCGCGGCCAGCGGTTCGGCGAGCTCGTGGCGGCGCCGCTGGCCCTGCACCACCTCGCGCCACCATTGCAGGCGGATCAGGGCGCCGATCGGGCCCATGCCGCGGCTCCCCGCGCCGGTCTCCAGGGCGCGCACCAGCTCGTGGTTGAAGGCGATCAACAGGAACAGCGTCTCGCGTGCCGAGGACGGCGCGAACAGGCTGGCCAGGAAGCGGTCGGGATCCTGCGCCCTGGCGGTGCGGCCGGCCGACGAGAGCGGGTTCGTCGACGTCATGCCGGCAGATGGTCTCCCGTGGGGCCCGAGCCGGGCTCGCTTGACGGAGCACCACTCCGATCATAGCTCAATAATGAGAACCAGGAGAATCCGACATGGCGTTCGAACTTCCCGCACTTCCGTACCAGCACAACGCGCTGGCCGCCCGCGGCATGAGCCAGGAGACGCTGGAGCTGCACCACGACAAGCACCACCAGGCCTACGTCACCGCCTTGAACGGGTTCGTCGAGAAGAACGAGGCGCTCGCCGGCAAATCGCTTGAGGAGATCATCCAGCACAGCCACGGCAACCCGGAGCTGGCGCCGGTGTTCAACAACGCCGGCCAGCATTGGAACCACATCGTGTTCTGGCAGGCGATGTCGCCGAGCGGCGGCAGCGTCCCACCGACGCTGGAGAAGCAGCTGACCGAGGATTTCGGCGGCGTCGACAAGTTCAAGGAGGCGTTCAAGACCGCCGCCACCACCCAGTTCGGCTCCGGCTGGGCCTGGCTGGTCGCCGCCTCCGACGGCAAGCTCAAGGTGACCAAGACCGCCAACGGCTCCAACCCGGTCGCCACCGGCGAGGGCCGCGTGCTGCTCGGGATCGACGTCTGGGAGCACAGCTACTACGTCGACTTCCGCAACCGGCGGCCGGACTACGTGACCAACTGGCTGGACAAGATCGCCAACTACGAGTTCGCCGAGGCGCAGCTCAAGGCGGCCTGAGCGCAAGGTTCGGGATCGCGGGTCCGGTCTGCGATCCCGGCTCAGTCCTTCTTCACTGCCACCGGCCCGGTGTCGTTGGCGGCACTCGGCGGCTTGAGCACGGTGGAGATGGTGTCGCGCACGATCTGCACCCGCACGTTCGGCGCGATCTCCACCTCCACCTCGTCGCTTCCGTCGCGCACCCGCTGCACCACGCCGACGATGCCGCCGGCGGTCACGACCCGGTCGCCGCGCTTCAGTGCCGCGACCATCGACTTCAGCGCCTTCTGACGCTGCTGCTGCGGCCGGATCAGCAGGAAATAGAACACCACGAAGATCAGCACGATCGGCAGGAACTGGCTGAACCCGGCCAGGCTGCCGAGCAGTCCTCCGGCCGCATCCTGGGCATAGGCGGGGGTCGAGAACAGGTTCATCGTGCTGCTTCCAGGCTCGGGGATCCGCGGGCGAGGCGGCGCCTTGCCGGGTCTGGTCGGGGACCATAGTTTTCGCAGTCCGCCCGTCAAGCCGGGTGCCAGATCCGGGATGCTGCCGATGAGCGATGCGACCGACCGGCTGCTGCAGCGGATCGCCGCCGCGCTGGAGCGGATGTCGCCACCGCCTGTGGCGCTGCCGGCGCTGGACGCCGCCACCGCCTATGTCTGGCATCCGCACGGCGGCGGGCTGACGCCGGTGGCGCAGGTCAGCCAAGTGAGCCTGAAGCTGCTGCAGGGCATCGAACGGCAGCGCGGGCTGGTGCTGGAGAACACCGAGCGGTTCGCGCGCGGCCTGTCCGCCAACAACGTCATGCTGTGGGGCGCGCGCGGCATGGGCAAGTCGTCGCTGGTCAAGGCGGTGCACCACGCCATCGTGGGCGCGCGCAGCGGCGCGCCGCCGCTGCTGGTCGAGATCCAGCGCGACGACCTCGCGAGCCTGCCGGTCCTGCTCGGCCTGCTGCGGCCGTCGAGCCGGCGTTTCCTGCTGTTCTGCGACGACCTGTCGTTCGAGCGGGAGGATGCCGACTACAAGGCGCTGAAGTCGGTGCTCGACGGGGGCATCGAGGGGCGCCCGGCGAACGTGCTGTTCTACGCCACCAGCAACCGCCGCCACCTGATGCCGCGCGAGATGATCGAGAACGAGCGCGCCACCGCGATCAACCCGAACGAGGCCACCGAGGAGAAGGTCTCGCTGTCGGACCGCTTCGGGCTCTGGATCGGCTTCCACAACTGCGACCAGCCGGGGTACCTGTCGATGGTGGACGGCTACGCTGACGAACGCAGGCTGCCGATCGACCGCGAGGCGCTGCACGCCGCGGCCAACCAGTGGTCGATCACCCGGGGCGGCCGATCCGGTCGCGTTGCCTGGCAGTTCATCGAGGACCTGACCGCGAGGCTCGCCGAGAGCGACTAGGGCGCGCCGTCGCCGCAGCACCCGCCCACGCGCAAAGGCGCGATCCGGGTCGAGCTGGAGCGCCGGCCCGAGGCGGCGGCGACGCAGGGAGCGGCGCCGCTGATCGTGCGATCCGGAGGAGATCTCCTCGGGCCGGCGCCGGGCAACAACCGGTTCTCGCAGCGCCTGGTGAAGCCGGGGCGGCCGCTCGCCGTCGTGACCTGCCCGGGCCGGCCGGGCCCGACCGCGCTCGGTGCTACCTGCCCGACGCCGGTCAGACCTTCGCGCGCCTGCTGGGGCGGCAGGCGGGACTGGCCGCGTTCGGGCGCCTGCATCTCGAGGGTTTCTTCGACCCCGGCGGCGCGGAGATGATCGAGGCGGTACGCCAGGCCGCCGGGACGCCGAAGCTGAAGGTCGCGGCAATGCCCTGACTGCCGATGAAGCTGGTCTCCCCGTTCAACCGGACGCTGCGGGAGCTCCGCGAGATGAAATACCCGCGGGACAACGCGGTGCGGCTGGACGTCGGCACGCTCGCCGGCTCGCTGGGCGCGGAGCCGCGAACCCTGCCGATCGAAGCGGTGCAGGCGACGCTGAAGGCGCCGGGCGTCCTGCCGGCCGAGGCGCGGCGCCAGGCGACCGCAGCTCCGAACTGATCCAGCTCGCGCCCGCGGTGCTGCCGCACCCCGGACCGGCCGCGAGAAATCGCTTGCGGCGCGGCGCGGTCTGTCATGCTGTCCAGCTTCCGGAACCTCCCGTCGCAGCCGCCGTCGCGGCGGCCGCGTTGCGAGACGGGTACCGGACAAGAAAGCCAAGCTCTGGGAGAAACCGTGTTCCATCAATCCTTGACGCCGATCGGGGACAGCCTGCTGCTGTCGTTCCTGGTCGCGAGCCTGCCGATCGTGACCGTGCTGGTCATGCTCGGCGTCCTGCGTCGACCCGCCTGGCAGGCGTCGCTGGGAGGCCTCGTGGTCGGCCTCGTGATGGCGGTGCTGCCCTGGCACATGCCGGTCGGCCTGGCGCTGGACAGCGTCGCCGCCGGCGTCGTGTTCGCGCTCTGGCCGGTGATGTGGATCGCCTTCAACGCGCTCATCCTGTACAACGTGGCGGTCGTCTCCGGACGCTTCGATGCGTTCCGCGCCTGGGTGCTCGAGAACCTCCCGGCCGACCGTCGCGTCGTGCTGATCGTGATCGGCTTCTGCTTCGGTGCGCTGCTCGAGGGCATCGCCGGCTTCGGCTCGACCATCGCGATCACCAGTTCGCTGCTGATCCTGATCGGCTGGAGTCCGCTTGAGGCGCTGACCTATACCCTCATCTTCGACACCGCCCCCGTCGCCTACGGCGCGCTCGGCATCCCGGTCACCGTGCTCGGCGTCGTGACGCACCAGTCAGACACCGTGCTCGGGGCGATGATCGGCCGGCAGCTGCCGTTCCTGGCGCTGCTGCTGCCGTTCTACGTGATGGGGGTGTTCGGCGGCCGGCGGTCGGTGGCGGCACTCTGGCCGCTGCTGCTGGTCGCCGGCAGCAGCTTCGCCGCGATCCAGTTCGGCGTCTCCAACTTCGCCGAGTACCGGCTCACCGACGTGTTCGCCTCACTCGGCTCGCTGCTGATCACGATCGGCTTCCTGCAGGTCTGGCGGCCTGCGCCCGACCCGCGCTTCGCCGCCAGCCTGCAGATCGCGGCGGTTCCCGGAGCCGCGTCGCGCGGCCCGGCATCGCCACGGATCTCGCCCTGGCAGGGCTGGATACCCTGGATCGTCGTCAGCCTCGTCGTCATCGTCTGGACGCAGCTCAAGGTCGCCTCGATCGGCCAGACCCAGATCCACTGGCCCGGCCTGGACAACGCGGTGTTCGTGACGCTGTACCACAAGCCCTACGCCGCGGTGTGGACGTTCCAGCCGCTCGCGACCGGCACCGCCATCCTGCTCGCGGCAGCACTCACCGCCGCGCTGTTCGGCCTCAGCCCGCGCGCCTTCCTCGGCTGTGTCGCGGTGACCTGGCGGCAGGTGCGGCTCGCGGTGATGACGGTCTCGCTGATCATGGGCCTTGCCTACCTGATGAACTACGCGGGCATGACCTACACGCTCGGCGACGCGGCAGCCCATCTCGGCGTGCTGTTCACCGTCGCCTCCGCCTTCCTGGGCTGGATCGCGGTGGCGCTCTCCGGCAGCGACACCTCCGGCAACGCGCTGTTCGGCAACCTGCAGGTGGTCGCGGCGCACCAGCTCGGCCTGAACCCGATCCTGTTCGCCGCCACCAACTCCTCGGGCGGGGTGATGGGCAAGATGATCTCGCCGCAGAACATCTCCACCGGCGTCTCGGTCACCACGCTGAAGGGCCAGGAAGGCCTGGTGTTCTCGCGCACCTTCAAGCACAGCGTCATCCTGACGCTGCTGGTCGCCGTGATCACGGTGTGCCAGCAGTACCTGTTCCCGTGGATGATCGCGCACTGAGCGGCGGGCGCGTCCGGCCTAGTCCCGCCACACCCGCCGGTACAGCTCGGTGATCGCAGCCGCATCCGGCACCCGCGGGTTGTTGGCGGGCGAGCCCGACGCGATCGCCTGCTCCGCCATCAGCGGCAGCAGCGCCGTCCAGCGCTCGGCGTCGATTCCGTATCGCCGCGGCGACGGCACGTCGAGCTCGGCATTCTTCGCCCGCAGCGCCGCGACCAGGGCGTGGGCGGCGTCGACGTCCGCATCCTCGGGCGACGCGATCCCCATCGCCCGGGCGCAGGCGGCGTAGCGGGCTTCCGCCCCCGGCACCGACCAGGCGGTGACGACGGGAAGCAGCATCGCGTTCGACAGGCCGTGCGCCACGTGGAAGTGGGCGCCGATCGGACGGCTCATGCCGTGCACCAGCGCCACCGAGGCGTTGGAGAACGCCATCCCGGCCTGCAGCGCGCCGAGCATCATCGCCTCGCGCGCGACGCGGTTCGACGGCTCGGTGCAGGCGAGAGCGACGTTGCCCCAGAGTGCCCGCATCGCGGCCAGCGCCAGGGCGTCGGTGAACGGGCTCGCCTGCTTCGAGACAAAGGCCTCGATCGCGTGGGTCAGCGCGTCCAGCCCGGTATCGGCGGTCAGGCGCCAGGGCTTGGACAGGGTCAGCTCGAAATCGACGATCGCGATGCGCGGCAGGTAGGCCAGGCCCATGCACATCATCTTCTCCTGGCTCGCCTCGTCGGTGATCACCGTCACCCGCGTCGCCTCCGAGCCGGTTCCGGCCGTGGTCGGGATGGCGATGATCGGCAGGCCCGCCGCATCCTGCAGGTGCGGGAACTTCAGCGCCCGTGGCGTCACCTCGTGCCGTGCCAGCACCGCGACCATCTTCGCGGTGTCGATCGGACTGCCGCCGCCGAGGCCGATCACGCAGTCATGCTCCCCGCCGCGCAGGGCGGCGAGCGCTGCGTCCACCGAGGCGACCGTCGGGTCCGGCACCACGCCGGCGAAGACGCGCGACGCGATCCCGGCCGCGCCGAGGGTATCGCGCACCCGGTCGAGCACGCCGCTCGTCGCCATGAACCGGTCGGTGACGATCAGCGGGGCATCGAGGCCGAGCTGACGCAGCGCCTCCGGAACACCGGCGAGCGCACCGCCGCCCACGCGAAGCACCGCCGGTAGGTAGTGCGCCCTCATGCCCCCTCCTGTGCTCGATGCCGGGCCGCTCGCGACGCCCGCGACGGGTCGCTCAGCCCGGCGGATGCGCCTGCTGCACGCGCCCGCAGACCGGCACGACGTACGGCCCTTCGGGAATGAAGGCGACCTGCGGGTCGCCGCTGCGGCGGATGCTGTCGTCGATCGCCGCCGGGACGTCGTCGATCATGCTGACGCCGGTGAGGCGCCGCTCCTCGTCGTCCAGTCCCGAGGCGTACAGCTGCACCCGGCCGAGGCGCATCGGCTTGAGCTGCATCTCGGTCTGCCACTCGTCGATGTCGGCGAGCGACTTCGCGTTCAGCGTGGCGAGGAAGCGTTCGTGGCCGATCTCGACCATGCGCGCCTGCGAGCGACGGAACTCGGCACTGCCGAACCCCTCAGAGCACTCCGACAGCATGATCAGCGTGCCCCCCGGCATCAGGATGTCCAGCGGCGTCACCATGCCCTTGACCGTCTGGTAGTAAGTCTTGTCGAGCGGGTATCCGGCCGAGGAGGTCACCACGGTGTGGAAGCGGCGGGGCACCTCGACCTGGGTCGCCTCGGCCACGAACTCGACCGCCGCGAGGTGGCTCGCGATGATCTCGCCGAAGGTGACGCGGGCGAGATCGCGATCCTCGTCCAGCACCGTGTTGAGGGCGTAGATCTCGCCGATGCGCCGCACGATCTCCAGCTGCTCGTCGTGCAGCGGGTTGCCGACCAGGTTGCACTGGACGGCGAGCGGATCCTCCATGAAGCGCGCCGAGTGGAAGGTGCGTATGGTCGTGTGGTGCGCGACACCCGGTGCGACCACCTTGCGTCCGCCCGACCAGCCGGCCATGAAATGCGGCTCGACCAGTCCGGTGGCGATGCGCAGGTCGGCATCCACGAAGCGACGGTCGATGCGGATCGGCGTGCCCCGCGCCTCGGTGAAACCGAGGTCGGCATGGGCGGCGTCGTCGCGCGCGAAGTGGTTCTCGACGCGGACCCTGGCCAGCACCCAGTCGTCGCCGATTAGCTCGGCGAGCTCGGCTCCCTGGTTGGGGCGGTGCAGGCCCGTGGCGACGAGCACGGTGATCGCCTCCCGCGGAATGCCGCCGGCGATCATCGTCTCGATCATCGGGCGCAGGAACAGCCGGTTCGGCACCGGGCGGGTGATGTCGCAGATCAGGATGCAGGCGCTGCCGCGCCCGCGTACCCGATCGCGCAGCGGAGCACTGCCGAGCGGATGCTCGAAAGCCGCCTCGATGGCCGCGGCGGGATCCGCGAGCTTGGCGAGCCGGCGCTTGCGTATCACGGTGGCGTCGTCGGATGCAGCGACCTGCAGATGACCGCGCCCGAACGAGAGACTTACCTGTTGCATGGCCTCGATGCTCTGCCGTTGCCTCGCGGTGTCAAGCGCGATGTGGCCGCCGGCGGCGCGTCTAGCCGGGGATGCTCTGCAGGCCGCCGAGATAGGGACGCAGGCACTGCGGCAGCAGGATCGAGCCGTCCTGCCGCTGGAAGTTCTCCATCAGCGCGATCATGGTGCGGCCGACCGCCAGCGCGGAGCCGTTCAGGGTGTGCACGAAGGCGGGACCGCCCGCCGCGCGGAACCGCGCGTTCATCCGCCTTGCCTGGAAGTCGCGCGTGTTGGAGCAGGACGAGATCTCCCGCCACGCCTGCTGGCCCGGCAGCCAGGCCTCGAGATCGTAGGTGCGGGCGGCGCCGAAGCCGGTGTCGCCGGCGCAGAGCAGGACCCGGCGATAGGGGATCTCCAGCATCTCGAGCACCCGCTCGGCACAGCCGGTCATGCGCTCGTGCTCGGCCTCGCTGTGCTCCGGCGCGGTGACGGAGACCAGCTCGACCTTGTAGAACTGGTGCTGGCGCAGCATGCCGCGGGTGTCGCGGCCGGCGGCTCCGGCTTCGCTGCGAAAGCAGGCCGAGAGTGCCGCGAGGCGGATCGGCAGGCGGTCGGCGGCGAGGATCTCGCCCGCGACCAGGCTGGTCAGCGGCACTTCCGCGGTCGGGATCAGCCAGCGCCCGTCGGTGGTGGCGAAGGACTGGTCGGCGAACTTGGGCAGCTTGTCGGTG
This sequence comes from uncultured Acetobacteraceae bacterium, assembly GCA_964245755.1. Lineage (GTDB taxonomy): Bacteria > Pseudomonadota > Alphaproteobacteria > Acetobacterales > Acetobacteraceae > Lichenicoccus. Next base: position 8,417 of record CAXTNV010000095.1, read on the forward strand.
CCGTACATCGCCGCCTCGTTGACCAGCAGCGGCACCGCATGCTCGAGGTAGCCGTGCTCGCGCGTGTGCAGGTCGAGCATGAACTGGCCGAGCCCGCGCTCGAGCCGCGCCAGCGCGCCGCGCAGCACCACGAAGCGGCTGCCGGCGAGCTTGCCGGCCGCCTCGAAATCCATCAGGCCGAGCGCTTCGCCGAGCTCGAAATGCTGCTTCGGCGCGAAGTCGAAGTTTCGCAGCGCCCCGCGCTCATGCACCACGACGTTGGCCTGTTCGTCATCGCCGTCGGGCACCGCGGCATCGAGCCGGTTGGGCAGTTCCGCGAGCCTGCCGCGGATCAGCGCGTCTAGCCGCTCGGCCTCCTGGTCGAGGCAGTCGATCTCGCCACGCAGCGCCACCGCCTGGGCTTCCAGTGCCGTGCTGTCACCGCGGCTGCGCTTCATGACGCCGATCTGGGTGGCGAGCGTCTTGCGCAGCGACTGCTTCTGCTGCAGCGACGTCAGCGATGCCCGTCGTGCCTCGTCGAGCCCGCGCAGCTCGCCCGCGACGGCCGCCAGGCCGCGCCGCGCCAGGTCGGCGTCGAAGCCCGCCGGATCGGCGCGCAGCGCCCCCAGGTCGTGCATCAGGCGGCCTCTTCCACCGGCTTGGGTTCCACCAGCTTCGCGGTGAAGATCGACACCTCGTAGAGCAGGATCAGCGGCACCGCGAGGCCGGTCTGGGTGATGACGTCGGGCGGGGTGAGCAGGGCCGCGACGACGAAGGCGCCGACATAGGCGTAGCGGCGCATCTTCTTCAGGCCCTTGGAGCTGACGATGCCGACCTTGGCGCACAGGGTCAGCACCACGGGCAGCTCGAAGGCGATGCCGAAGCCCATGATCAGCTTCATCACGAGAGTGAGGTATTCGCTCACCTTGGCCTGCAGCTGGATCTGCAGGCCATCGGCGCCGTTGTTCGTCTGGAAGCTAAGGAAGAACCTCCAGGCGAATGGAAACACGAAATAGTACGCGAGTGCTGCGCCGGCCAGGAACAGCACCGGGGTGGCGACCAGGAACGGCACGAAGGCGCGCTTCTCGCTGCGATACAGGCCGGGTGCGACGAAGATCCAGACCTGGCTCGCAACCACCGGGAACGAAAGGAAACCGGCGCCGAACATCGCCACCTTCAGGTAGGTGAAGAACGCCTCGTACAGCGCCGTGTAGATGAGATGCGGCTGCTCGCCCTTCTGGCGCATGATCTCGGCCAGCGGATGCGCCAGGAACAGGTAGATGCGCGCCGAGAAGTGGTAGCAGAGCAGGAAGCACAGGCCGAACGACACCGAAGACCAGAGCAGCCGCCGGCGCAGCTCGACCAGGTGCGCGAGCAGCGGCATCGGCTGGTCGTTGATCGGATCCTCGTCCAAGGCTTTCTCCGCCGGCATGGGCCGTCGCTCAGTAGATATGCGAGGCAGGACGCATCGTGCCGGGCGGCAGGAAGGCGGGTGCGGGATCCGCCGCGCGCAGGCGGCGCAGGCGTCGTGCCGCTTCCGGCGGGATCAGGTTCGGCGCCGGATCGTCGATCTCGGCGAGCGCGTCGTCGTCGACGCGACCCTGGGGTTCCTGGGCGCTCGCGTAGCCGGCGTGGCCGCCGTGCAGCAGCTGCCTCCCCGAGACCCTGGCATCGCCGCCGGTGATCGCCGGCGTCGCAGGGGCGCCGGGTATCGCCGTCGACGAGGCGGCCGGGATCGGGCTCAGCGGGTTCTCGACCAGGGTGCGCCGGATCGACCCGTCGCCGTCGAGCGCCTTCATCACCTGCCCGCGCAGGTTCATGCTGCGCAGCTGGCGGATCGAATCGCGGGCCTCCCCCAGGTCCGCGTCGCGCACCATCTCGTCGACGTGGGTCTGGAACTCGCCGGCGAGCTTGCGGCCCTTTTTCAGCAGGTCGGTGATCGCGCGTATCGCCGTCGGCATGTCCTTCGGCCCGATGAAGATCAGTCCGACGATGCCGATCAGCATGATCTCGGACCAGGCGAAGTCGAACATGCGGACCCGGGATCTCCGGCGGCACGCGCGGCCGCCCTGCAGAATGATGCCTCGATGCGGCTAGCTAGCACGGCTCCGGGGAAGCCGAAACTGCGGCCTCCTGGCGAGGCCCGGCCTCGGGGTCGCGCCCAGGATCGAGCCCGGGGTGGCGACCTGGATCGCTTCCCGGCAACTCCGGCGCATCCGCGCCGCCCGGGTCGAGCAGCAGCTCGTCGCGGCGCGGCAGCTCGCGGAGGTCGCGCAGGCCGAAGTGGCTCAGGAAGCTCGGCGACGTACCCCACAGCACCGGGCGTCCCGGCACCTGCTTGCGGCCGCGCGGCACGATCAGCGCCGCCTCCAGCAGCGCGTCCAGCGTCGACTGGCCGAGCGAGACACCGCGTATCTGCTCGACCTCGGTCCGGGTGCAGGGCTGGTGGTAGGCGATCACCGAGAGCGTCTCCATCGCCGCCCGCGCCAGCCGGCGCGGCCGCTGCAGCACTCGCGTCAGATGCGGCGCGAGGTCCGGGGCGGTGCGGAACTGCCAGCCGCCGCCGACCTCGACCGGCTGCACGCCGCGACCGGCGTAAAGCGTCTGCAGCGCGTCAAGCGTCGCCCGCACCGTGCCAATCCCCTCCTCGTCGCCCTGCGGCACCGCGTCGTGGGTGCGCAGCAGCTGCAGCAGCGCCTGCTCGCGCACCGGCTCGCTGCTGGCGAACAGCAGCGCCTCGGCCAGCCGCACCGCGAACGGCGCGGCACTCATTCGGCGGCCTCCTGCAGCACCGGCTCGGCCGCCGGCGGCGACAGGCTGCGCCGCAGCAGGATGGCGCCGAACTGCGTCTCCTGGTGCAGCTCCAGCATGCCGCTGCGGGCGAGCTCCAGCCCGGCGAGCAGGGTGCCGGCGAGTGCCGCGCGCCTTTCCCGGCCGCCTGTCGCGTCCGCGACCTCCATCCATTCCGGCAGGAACCGCTCCAGCGCGCACCACTCCGCCACCGGCTCGCCGAGCAGCAGGCGCAGCCGCGCCAGGGCGTGCCGCACCGTCCAGAAGGCCGGCGGCTGCGGCCGGTAGCGGCGCTTCCTCGCGGTGCGGCGCATCGCCGTCAGGTAGCCGCCGAGCAGCTGCGGCAGCTCCAGCGACAGGCCGGAGCGGTCGATCTCGATCAGCGCCTCTGCGGCACCGCGGGCGAACACCGTGTGGCCGAGGCGGTCGCGCCGCTCCAGCCAGGCAGCGGCGCGTGCGACATGGGCGAGCTCGGCCAGCCGCGCGGCCAGCAGTTCGGCCGCCGCCTCGCCCGCGTCGGGTGCGCCGGGTTCCTGCGGCAGCAGCAGCCTCGATTTCAGCCAGGTCAGCCAGGCCGCCATCACCAGCCAGTCGGCGGCGAGTTCGAGCCGCAGCTGACGCCTCGCCTCCACCACCGCCAGGTACTGCTCGACAAGCCGCAGGATGGAGATGCGCGCGAGGTCGACCTTCTGCGCCCGTGCCAGCTCCAGCAGCAGGTCGAGCGGCCCTTCGAAGCCGTCGAGTTGCAGCAGCGGCACGGCGTCCGATGCAGGCGCCGGATCAGGCGGGCTCAGCACACAAGGCGCTCCCGCTCTTCGAACAGCGCGTCGAGCTCGAGCCGGTGGCGCCGCGACCGTGCGAGACTGCGCGCCCGGTCGAGCCGGGCCCGCGTGGCTTCGCGCAGCGGGATGGCGCTGTCGAGCACGTCGGCGCTGTCCTCGATCCGCCCCGAGCAGTGCAGCGCCACGTCGCACCCCGCGGCCAGCGCCTGTGCGGCACGGCCGCCGGCGGTGCCGCTCAGCGCCTGCATCGCCAGGTCGTCGGAGATCAGCAGGTTGTCGAAGCCGAGCCTCTCGCGCACCACCCGGCGCAGGATGGACGGGGACAGGGTCGCCGGCAGCAGCGGATCGTCGTCGCGGTAGCGGATATGCGCCGTCATCATCCAGGGCAGCCAGGCGAGGCTGGCGAACGGCGCGAGGTCCTCGGCCTCGATCCCGGACAGCTCCGGCAGCGACAGGTGACTGTCGACACCGGCGCGACCGTGGCCCGGCAGGTGCTTGCCGACCGGCTGCACGCCGGCAGACAGCATTCCCTCGGCGAAGGCACCGGCGAGGGTCGCGATCGACTGCGCGTCGGCGGCGTAGGCGCGGTCGCCGATGACGTCGTGCGCGTCCGGCAGGGCACGGTCGAGCACCGGGGCGCAGGCGACGTCGAAGCCGGCGCCGGCGCAGTCGCCGCCGATCAGGGCGCCGGTGAGCCACGCCGCGCGCCGGCCAGCCGCTGGATCGCGCGCATGCAGCCGGCCGAGTACGGCCGCCGGCGGATGCCGCCGCCAGTGCGGCGGCCGCAGCCGCGCGACCCGCCCGCCCTCCTGATCGACCAGCAGCAGAGCTCCGTCCGGCAGCGCCGCGCGGAGTGCGGAGACCAGTGCCGCGAGCTGGCCGGGCGAGGCGATGTTGCGCGCGAACAGGATCACGCCGAGCGGCGGACGCGCCCGGATCAGCGCCGCTTCCGCACCATCCAGCGTCTCCCCGGCGATGCCGATGATGGCGGCAAGCGGAGGGCGGATCATGCTCTAGAACGCGGCAAGGGTGCAGGCGACGTGCTGGGCCCGCGCCTGCTCGCAGAACGAGGTCGCCTCGGCGCTGCGGGCGAAGCCGCGGGTGCGCAGGCGGTAGATCGTGTGCCCTTCGTGGTCGGCCTGGTCGATCTCGGGGCTGCGGCCGGAGAACAACGCCGGATGGCTGCGGCAGAGCCGGCTCCACTCCGTCTGTGCCGCCGCGGCGCTGCCGAACGCCGCAAGCTGCACCGCCGGACCGCCGATCCGCCACCTCGCAGCGGCGGGATCGGTATCGGTGCGCAGCAGCTTGTCGGCCGGAACCAGCCCCGGTGCGTCCGAGGGCGCCGGGGCCGGCAGTACCGGAGCTTGCGTCGGCGGCGCCGGTGCCGGCGCTGCCGGTGTCGGGGCCGGTGTCGGGGCCGCGGCAGTCGGCAACGGAAGCTGCGCCGGCTGCCCGTGGACGGTCGGCCGCACCGCGTCCATCTCCGCCCGCAGCGCGTCCGGTCGGGCGGCCTCCGGGCGCGGCAGCAGCAGCTGCGACGCGTCCGATCCGGCGGCCGGCGGCTGCTCCGGCATCGACGGCGCCTGCGCCCCGAGCGCCTGCATGCCCCCAGGGTCGATCGGCTTGAACCGCACCGCCCCGATCGGCGCCTCGATCACCGGTATGACGCCGACGTGGCGGGGGGGGCGCCTCCACCCCCCGCTCAGCCCCACCACCCCCCTGCCCCAGCCGCCCGCCCGCCCCCCCACCCCCACCGCGGCCGGGCGCGGGGCCCGGGGGCGGGGGGCCGGGGTCCCCGGCGGGCGCGGCCCCGGCGCGATCGCGATCGCGCTGGCCCACCTCGGGATCGCGACGGATGCGATCTCCGCCCGCTACCTCTTTCCCGTGGCGCTCCTGGTGGATCTCTTCTTCGTGCTCAGCGGCCTCGTCATCGCGCAAGCCTACGCGACAAAGCTCTCGAAGGCGGCGAACATCCCGGAATACGTGATCCGCCGCTTCGGCCGCATCTGGCCGGTGCAGGCGGCGACCCTAGCCCTGCTCGTCGGCTACGAGACTCTCAAGTGGGCGATCGAGGCGTCCGGCCACGGGCACTTCTCCTCGCCGGGCTTTTCGCGCGACGGCATCTCGCTCGTCGAGGCCATCCCGACGAACCTGCTGATGCTCCAGTCGCTCGGCCTTCACGACCGTGAGACCTGGAATTTCCCGAGCTGGAGCCTCAGCGTCGAGTTCGCGACCTACGTGGCCTTCGCTCTCTTCTGCCTGATGACGCCCAACCTGCGCCGCGCGATGAGCGTCGCGACGATCGTCGCCTCGATCGCGATCCTCGCACTCGTCGCTCCCTACGGCATGCGCTCCACCTTCGATTACGGCATCTTCCGCTGCCTCGCCGGCTTCTTCGCCGGCACGCTCTGCTACGAGCTGGCCGAGCGCTGGCCGATGCCGCGGGTACGCTCCCCTAGCTTGCTCGAGATCGCCGCGGTGGTGCTGG
>CAXTNV010000096.1:0-14364 GCA_964245755.1 uncultured Acetobacteraceae bacterium
GTGACGATTGTTTAAGACCATAGCTCCCCCAGGCGGCCTTGCTGGCATGACTGCCGTAACCGTGCTTTTTGTCCCTGATGATCTCTCAGGCCGCATCGGCACTGATCACCGCCGGGATGGCCTCGCTCGTCGAGTTCATCGAAGCGTGCACTGTCGTGCTCGCCATCGGCGCGAGCCGCGGTTGGCGTTCGGCCTTCGCTGGCGTCGGAGCTGGGCTGCTTTTCCTGGCCATACTGGTGACGGTGTTCGGTCCGGCGCTGCGCCTGCTGCCGCTCGCACCATTGCGGCTGGTGCTGGGCACGCTGCTGGTGCTGTTCGGCACCCGCTGGCTGCGCAAGGCAACGCGACGCGCGGCCGGCATCATCCCGCTACGCGACGAGGCGGTGGCGTTCCGCCGCCAGCGCGATCGCATCGACGCCCTCCTGCACCCGGTCGCACGCTGGGATGGACCGGCGCTCGCCATGTCGTTCCAGGCCACCTTCGTCGAGGGCGTCGAGGTCGTCTTCATCGTGGTCGCGATCGGCGCCGGCCAGCGCGGAGTGCTCGGCGCCGCCGCTCTCGGCGCGGCGCTGGCGCTGGCGCTGGTCGCGGTTCTCGCGGCGCTGCTACATCGCCCGATCACGCGGGTCCCAGAGAACACGCTCAAGCGCCTGGTCGGGGCGATGCTTTCCGGCTTCGGCACGTTTTGGGTAGGCGAGGGTGCCGGACTGGTGTGGCCGGGCGGCGATGCCTGGATCTTCCTGATGACGCTCGGCTACCTGCTCGCTTCGCTGGCGGTCGCTGCCTGGCTCCGCCGCGCAGTCGCGGCGCTCTCCTCGTGAGGCTGCTGCTTAGTTGCCTGCGCAAGCTCTGGTCGCTGTTTGTGGATGATCGCGCGGCCGCCGTCGCAGTCGTCGGATGGCTCGCCGTCGCCTGCCTGGTACCGCGCCAGCTGCCGGTTGGAGCCTGGTCGGGACCGATCCTGTTCGCAGGCCTGCTCGTCATCATCACGGTCGGGATGCGCGCGCGTGGACGCTGACGACGTGCTCCTGACACCACCGGTGCTTCCCACGCCAGGCGATCCTCCGCCAGGCGGTTCGGTCTAGAAGCGTTGGCGTGCCTACAGCACCGCCGAGACGTTGAAGAATAGACCACGGCCAGGATTGACCCAGTAGAGCGGCTCGCCGTTGCCGGCGGCAGTGCCGGCATAGCCGATCAGGCTCAGGTTGTTGAGCAGGTTGGTGACCTGCATCCCCAACTCGAGATGACGGTCGCGCAGCACCGGCAGCACGTAATGCAGCGACAAGTCGAGGGTATCGTAGGACTTGATTGGGTATTTGTTCACGAAGCCGGTGTCGACGCCATATTGCGGGCCGACATCCTTGTCCAGCAGCGAGAAGCCCAGACGGTCGCGATCGAGCACGAGATTGGCGTGGTCGAACAGGAACCCGGCCACCGCGGTGCGACGCGGCGCCTGCGCGACCGTCGCACCGTTCTCGTAATTGGCATCGTTGAGCGAACCGTTCGCATACAATGCTAAACCCAGCCCGAGCTGAGCCGTAGCTTCCAGCTCGATTCCCTTGAAGTGCGCGCTGCCCTGGTTGGTGTAGAGCGTATCGGTGCCGAGCGTGGTGCTGGCAATGTAGTTCTGGTAGCGGATGTAGTAGAGATCGGCGTCGGCAGATAGCCAACGGTGTTGATACACGGTGCCGACCTGGTAGTTGTCCGTAGTGGACGGCTGCACGCTGTTGAGGATCTGCGCGTAGAACACGTTGAGCGGCGGCGTCAGGTAGCCCTTCGCAGCCTGCGCATAGACCGACAGTCCGGCGGCGATGCGGTAGTTCACATCGAGCGACGGCAATGCCTTGTTGTAGGTCGCATTCTCCCTCGCCGGACCCTTGATGGTCCGAACCAGCGGTCCCTTGAGGCCGCGCGTGACCGAGCTGTACTTCACGCCGATGGTAATCGTCAGGCGCGGCGTCGGCTTCCAGGCAAACTCGACATAGGGCTGCACCGTGGTGAGCCGGTCGAAGTAGTCGTACTGGAAAGGCGATGCAGTCGGCGACGTGGTGTATTGGGTGGCGCCACGCGTGAGCACGACGTTCGCCTTGTAGAGCGGGTTGTCCTCGCTTTCAACCCAGATGCCAGCGCGACCTTGACCGAAGCTGCTATCCTGAGTCAGCCGCAGGATGTCGCCCCAGGCGCGGTAGTCGTTCTTGTACGCAGCACCCGGGACGTCGTTGTCCAGCGTTGTCTCGACGCCGTTCAGGTAATAGGTCTTCGTCGGCGTGCTGGTCAGGTTCGGGGTGGAGAGCGAGGTATCGGAGGTCTGCGTCCCGCGATGGTAGAACGCCGTGGTATAAGCTTGGTCGGAAATCGCGAAGCCGCCGCCAAAATCATGATCGATCTTGATGTACTCGAAATCCGTGGTGTAGGCGTCACGGTTGTATGGACCGTAATCCTGCGACCGCGGGTCGTCGTTCAACGAATAGTTGCGGCCGAACCGCTCGATCAGGCCGAGCGGGGTGCCGTAGGGTGTGTCGGTGACCGCGTTGTCGAGATTGACCGCCGCCGTCAGCTTGCTGTTAGCGCCGAGCGGCTGCACGTACTTGAGGAACAGGTTGCGCCGCTCGTCCGACGTGCCGGTCGAGGCGCCGCGGCTCTCGTTGCGCTGGATGTCGATCAGGATGCGGCCGTCGCCGAACAGGCCGCCGAGGTTTCCGGTCTCCGCCTGAAGACCGTAGAGCTTGGTGCCGAAGCTGCCGAAGGTCCCGTAGGGGTTGAAGCGAACCGTAGGCGACGGCTCGCGCGAGCTCAGCTCGACGTCCCCGCCGAAGGTGGCGGAGCCCACCGTCGAGGCCGGTCCCGGACCACGATTTACCACGATGCTGCCGAGATCGTGCGCGACGAAGTAGGCTGCGGGCTGCGGTGACAGGTTTCCTGGCGAGCCCGGGATCTGGACGCCGTCGAACAGCACGCTGAACTGGGTGTATTGCAGCCCACGTATGCTCTGGCCGAAATCCTGCTGCAGCCCGGGGCCGTTCGGATCGATGTCCATGGCACTCGGCGTCAGGCGGATGATATCGTCGTAGTTCGAGGTTGCCGGCACGTTCTCCTGGATGAAGCGCCCGTTGATGGTCGCGGTCGGCTCGATCTGCGTGAGCGAGCCCTGCGAGGGCGCCTGATCGGCGGCGGCGCCGGGGAACAGGTGGCCGTTCACCTGCACGCTCTCGAACGACGGCTCGGATTGTGCCTCGGCGGTAGGACCGATCGCGATCCAAGCGACAGCGGCCAGCAGGCCTGCTGCCGGACGAACCGGTGCTGACATCGGGGATCTCGGCATCTCATTCCTGACGCGACGCTGACGCATTGCCTTGTAGAGATCGAGCTAGGTGAGATTTGTGATCTTCTCATTAAAGCGACGCGCCCGACCTCGCTGGCGGGTCGGTCGTGGCATCGCCGCGGCTCGAGGCGGGCGGGACGCGGAGCGGGCAGGTACTGCACGAGCCGATACGGCAGCAGCATCGGCAAGCTACCTGACAAGACGCTGACAGAACTCGACCGCATTGATTGATAGAAACCGCAGATCGCGATGTCTTCTCGCAGCATGCTGCGAGCATTAATGAAAGTGTAACCGAAGCGCCCTGCTCATCGCCGTGTGGAGGGGTTAGGATCTGCATCGGTGTCGCAGGATCCTGCGGCTGCTTCCGGTCACCTTCGCAATTGAAGTCGACAGCACATGGCTGCAAACCAACGGACGAGTGCACGATGAAATGCTGGCTTCGAGACTATCCGCTTGCCGGATTGTTCGCGCTCACGCTCGCCGCGCCCGGCTTCGCCTGGGGGGCGCCCGGCAGTGCGAACCAGGCCGATCCTGCGATCAGGACGGTGGGTCCGCAGCCGGACGGCTCCATCGTGGCATCGGACAATCAGCTGCTGACACCGTCCGGAACGCTCGTCGATCTCGGCTCCCCGGTGGTCGCTAAGGCGGTCGCCGTCAATCCAGCGCGGCGCACCCACTCCGGCGCCGTGCTGCTGATGGACGCGGCCCAGCCCATCATCGTGTTCGACACGAAGACCGGCCAGGCGATCCAGCGCTACATCCCCTCGATGATGAGCGGCGGGACATTCTCCAGCAACAACACCGGCTCCTTCACCGGCATCACTTATTCCCGCGATGGGTCGAAGCTGCTGTTCAGCCAGGACAACAACTTCGTATCGATCGCCAACGTCGATCCCTTCAGCGGCGAACTGACGCCGAATTCGAGCGTGCCGCTGCCACCGCCGCCGGCCAATCCGAACCTTTACAACGCCGTCTCGGCCAACGCCGCCGGCCTTGCCATCGCTGATGGCTCGCTCGGCCTCGTCGCTCTGAACGCGAACAACACGGTAGGCGTGATCAACCTCTTCAACAATACGCTGGTGTCGCAGATACCCGTAGGCAACGCGCCGAACAGCATCGTCGTCAAGGGCGACTTCGCGTACATCAGCAACGAGGGCGGCCGCCCGGCGACAGCGTCGGACTTCACCAATCTTTCCGATGGAACCCCAATCGTCGTAGACAAGGCGGACGCGTTCGCCACCAACGGCACCGTGTCGGTGATCGACCTGCGCACCGGTGCGGTCACCGAGACCATCGAGGTCGGTCTACATCCCGCCGGCATGGCGCTTTCTGGCTCGATGCTCTATGTCGCGAACTCATATTCCGACACGATCTCGGTGATCGACACCGGCCTGAAACAAGTCATCCGGACCATCAAGGTCGGTGTGCCGATCAAGGGCGGAGCCTTCGGTGCCGGCGCCAACGGGATCGCGATCGCCGGCAGCACGGCCTACGTGACGCTCGGGCAGTCCAATGCGATCGCCGTGCTGGATCTGACCAACGACTCTGCGAACGCGGTGCTCGGCTACATTCCGACCGCCTACTTTCCGACCTCGATCGCCTACGACAAATCTACCAACCAGCTGGTCGTCTGCGACGACAAGGGCATCGGTGCCCAGGGTTCGATCGGCACTGCGCATGGCGTCAGCGCCTTCAACACCCATCAGGAAACCGGCACCGTCAACCTGATCCCGTTGCCGACGCGCAGCCGGCTCGCGACGATGACGGCGCAGGTCATCAGCAACAACCACTGGAACTCCGACAATATTCGGGTCGGGCCGCAATACGCCAATCCATCCGCCGACGCGGTCGCGATCCCGGCGCATATCGGCGAGCCCTCGCTGATCAAGCACGTCTTCCTGATCATCAAGGAGAACCGTACCTACGATCAGATGCTCGGCGACCTGCCGCAGGGCAACGGTGACCCGTCGCTGGCGGTGTTCGCGGCGAACGTGCCGAACCAGCATGCGCTGGTGACCCGCTTCCCGCTGCTCGACAACGTGTATGCGCCCAGCCGGCAATCCGCCGACGGACACCCCTGGATCGTCGAGTCGGGTTCGTTCTACTCGAACGATATTCTCTCGCCCGACTGGATCCGCAGCTATCCCGGCGGCAACAGCAATGACGCCCTCACCTACACGCAGCAGGGTTTCCTGTGGTCGGAAGCCGAGCGGAAAGGCCTCGACGTCAAGATGTACGGCGAGTGGAGCGGCGGCTATACGATCACGCCGAAGTCGGACGGCAGCAGCTACAGCTGGGCCGACTTCTACAACACATCGCTGTTCAAAGAGACCGCTGGCAGACAAGGGAGCAACATCGTGCCGGACAACTCCGACACGGAGTCGGCGACGATCCCCTCGGTGACCGCGATCCTCGACGCGCACTACCCGTCCTTCAATCTCGGCATCCCGGACCAGTACCGGATGGATTACTACATCCCGGTGCTGCAGGCGCAGGACGCCGCGGGTCAAGTACCGGTCCTCACCATCCTCTGGCTGCCGGACGACCACACCAACGGCACAACGACCGGCTATCCGCTCCCGAACAACTACGAGGCAGACAATGACCTCGCGCTCGGACGCATGGTGGAGGCGATCAGCAACACCAAGACCTGGCCCAGCACCGCGATCTTTGTCGAGGAGGATGACAGCCAGGACGGGGTCGACCATGTCGACGGTCACCGCCAACCGGTCTACATCATCAGCCCCTATGCCGTGGCGCCGCAGACACCGGGTGTCGGCAAGGTGATCCACACCACCTACACTCAGGAAAACATCAACCGGACGATCGAGAACATCCTCGGTCTGGCGCCGCTGACCCAGTTCGACCTTACCGCCACGCCGATGTTCGACTGCTTCCAAAACACGCCGGACACGACCCCGTTCGTTCATGTGCCGGCGACGACGCCGCTGAACATCGGGCCCGGCGGCGCGCCGATCCCCGGAACCGGGGCCGCGAACTACACCATGAACATGACGCGCATGCAGCGCGCGTGGAACCTGGCGTCCAACTTCATGACCAAGGGAAAGCAGGGCAAGGCGGATTCGGTGGACGAGAATTTCCTGAACCACGCGATCTGGTATTCCGCGACCAACTGGAAGCGCCCATACCCCGGCGACGCGAAGGTCCGCCTGCCGGGCGCCTTCGTCAAAGCCGCGGCCTACAAGTCGGTCGATACTGACGACTGAACCCGTCCGCTCGGGACACGTGTGCTGCCGCGATGGCGCCGAGGAACCGCCCTGTCCGTCCTGCCGCGAACCCGCTGCTCGCACGGGCCGAGCAATGCGTGAATGCCGGACGTTTCACCGAGGCGCTTCCGTTCCTGCGTCAAGCGGCGTGGACCAACCCGGCGGACGCGGCGGTCCAGCATGATCTGGGCTGCATCTGCCTGCAGATCGGGCTGCTCGCCGAGGCGGTAACGGCGTTCGAGGCAGCACTCGCGGCGAACCCCCGTTTCGCCATGGCCAGCCTGCGGCTCGGCGTGGCGCGCCAGGCCCAGGGGAATGCCCCGGCGGCACTGGCCGCCTACCGGCGCGCTACCGAACTGCTGCCCTCCCTGACCGAGGCACGCTTCCGCGCCGGCGCGCTGCTCGAGACCCTGGGGATCCGCGAGGAGGCGGTCGCCCTGTTCCGGCGCGCCGCGATCTCCGACCCCAGGAGCAGCCTGGGACGGTTGTGCAACGTCCGCGCGCTGGTTGCCGAGGATCGCGACGCGGAGGCGGAACGTGCGGTGCGCCAGCTGCTCGCACTGGATCCCGGCAATGCCACGGCGACCGACCTGCTCGGGACCCTGCTCGCCAATGCCGGCCGGTTCGACGAGGCCCGCGACTGCTACGACCGGGCGACGTGGGCAGCGCCCCATCTCGCCGGCAGCTACTACGACCTTGCTCGCTGCCGACCGATCACAGAAGCCGATGCGGGTTTGCTCGACCGGATGCGAACCGCCGTCGCCGCGGTGGAGACGCCGCCGGAGGCAAGGCTGAAAGTTCATCTCGCACTGGGCAAGGCCGCCGATGACCTGGAAGATCCCGCCACGGCGATGCTGCATTTTGGCGCCGCCGATGCCCTGCGCAGTCGCCTCGGCTCGTTCGATCCGGCCGAGGCCGAAGCTCGCGTCGATCGTCTGATCGCACGATGCACACCCGCGTTCGTCGCACGCGCCGCAGCGCTCGGCCGCGACGATGCCACGCCGGTGCTCGTCGTCGGCCTTCCCCGATCCGGCACCACGCTGGTCGAGCAGATCCTCGCTTGTCACCCGGATGTTTGTGCCTGTGGCGAGCTGCCGTTCTGGACCAAGCGCGGCACCCCGTGGGAGCAAGCCTGTGCGGACGATGTCGAGGCTTCGTTCATCGGCGCGGCGGCGGCGGACTACGTTCAGCTGCTGCGCGCGGCCGCACCCAGGGCAGCGCGCGTCATCGACAAGATGCCGCTCAACATAATCTGGGCCGGGTTGATCCATCTGGCTTTGCCGCGTGCGACCATCATCCATTGCCGACGGCGACCTATCGACACGGCCTTGTCGATACATCGCACCTATCTGAACCAGCATGCGGCTTTCCCGACCGGCGGGACGGCCCTCGTCGCGATGATCCGGGCGGTCGAGCGGCTGGCCGCGCATTGGCGTGCCGTCCTGCCCGCCGACCGTTTCGTGGGCGTCGATTACGAGCATCTGGTGAACCAGCCCGATCCGGCTGTTCGTGATCTCCTTGCGGCGTGCGGCTTGCCTTGGCACGACGGCTGCCTGCGCCCCGAAGCCAAGTCGCGCATCGTCAAGACGCCTAGCAAATGGCAGGTCCGCCAGCCGATACGGGCGATGCCCGAGAATGGCTGGCGCCGCTACCAGCCTTGGCTGGGCGAGCTCTCAGCGCTCGCGACCTGAGACACGTCGTCGTCCGGATGCGGCGTGAGGAGAAGGCGCATGCGGGTGCTGCTGGTGGAAGACCATCCTGACGTGCGGAGCATCATGACCGCGCATCTGCGTGCGCAGGGCTTCGTCGTGGACGCGGTCGCATGTGGCAGCGCCGGCCTCGCGGCCGCCCGAGCAACCCTATACGACGCGGTGGTGCTGGATCTCGGACTGCCAGACATGGATGGCATGCTGGTCCTCTCTCGCCTGCGCACGGATGCGCTGCGCTCCGTCCCGGTGCTGGTGCTGACCGCGCGTGATGCGCTGGACGACCGCGTCGCCGGCCTCGACGCGGGCGCGGACGACTATCTGCTGAAGCCGTTCGATCTTCAGGAATTCGATGCCCGGCTTCGCGCGATCATGCGCCGCCACGTGGCGCCCGCATCGAACATGCTGCGATGCGGCGACCTGACGCTTGACTGCAAGGCACGCGAGGTTCGCCTCGGTGATCTTCCTCTCGACCTGACCCGCCGCGAGGTCGGCCTGCTGGAGGCGCTGTTGCGCGAGGCCGGACGCACGGTCGTGCGCGACGTCCTGGAGGAGCGGCTCTACGGGCTCGACGATGCCGTCAGCGGAAACGCGCTCGAGGCGTTGGTGTCGCGCCTGCGTCGCCGCCTGGCGGCGGCGGGAAGCGGACTGCTGCTGGAGGCCGTCCGCGGCATCGGCTACCGGCTCTCGCATCGACCGGCGTCTCCGGACTTGACCTGATGCGCTCGCGCGCGCTCCGCAGCCTGCAGGCGCGGCTGGTGTTTTCCATGACGCTGCTGCTCTGCGGCGGCCTGCTGCTGGTCTCGGCACTGCACGGACTGGAGTCCGAGCAGGGCATCGTGGCGCGGCTCGGCCGCCTGCTGCTCGGCGACGAGCTGCCGGAGCCCTGGCAGGACCTCGCGGTGCTGCTGCCGTTCGCCTTGGTTATGCTGGTGCTGATCAGCCTGGTTACCGCCTGGAGCCTGCGCGGCCTGCGCCGCGCCTCCGAGCATGCGAGCCGCGTCGGTCCGCACCACCCCGACGCCCGCATCGCCATCGCCGGTCTGCCCGGCGAGGTCATACCGCTGGTGGAGGCGGTGAATGCGGCGCTTGGACGACTGGCTACAGCCTTCGACACGCAACGCCGCTTCACCGCCGATGCGGCGCATGAGATGCGCACGCCGCTTGCCGTGCTGAGCCTGCGGTTGCAGCGGGCCAGAAACGATAACACAATGCCGAACTGGCAAGCGGTGGAAGCGGACCTCGCGACCATGCATCGACTGATCGAAGATCTGCTTGATCTCGCGCGCAAGGAAGTCCGCTCGCGGCCGAGGCAGACGGTCAACTTGTCCCGCATCGCGCGCGAAGCGGCTGCGGCGATCGAGCCCCTGACGCTTCAGGCCGGTCGTATCCTGCAGGTGGATCTGCCGGACGCCTTCTGGATTGCAGGCGATCCGCACGATCTGCGCGACATGGTGCGCAACCTTGTCGCCAATGCTCTCGAGCACGGCAAAGGCCGCATTACACTGTCGCTCGCCAGCCCATCGGGCGAGGCGGCGATGCTCGAAGTTTCGGACGAGGGGCCCGGCGTGATCCCAGCCCGGCGCGAGGCCGTGTTCGAGCGGTTCTGCAAGGGCGAGTCCGGCTCGGCCGGCTGCGGTCTCGGCTTGGCGATTGTGCGTGCGGTCGCCCAGGCTCATGCGGGATCGGTAGAATTCGTGTCAGGCGCACTGTGTCGTATCCGCGTGGTTCTACCGGTCAGGCCAGCTGACGAGGCAGCGCCTGCAGCATCGTCACACCGTCTTGGATCAACGTAATCGGACTGCATTGGGTGAGCAAACGACTTGATCTCGTCAACCGGGCGCACGTCTTCGGGCGACAGATGCGGAACGCCTCGCGCGAGCGGCGATGGTCGTGCGCCGTCATAAGATAAGGTCGTGGACGGAGGTGGCCGTAATGAAGGACAGGAAGTGCGGCGCCTTCTCGGACAACCCAAGCCGCTGCATCTGCCTCTTGAGCCGGTGGACACGGCCCTGCCAGCAAGAGCAGGATCGACTCTGAGAGGCGATGGATTTGCTCTGGTAACACGTCGATGTCGCCGGTTTCGGTTACTCCGGGTGTCTGCTTCCGTTCGTCATCGGCAAAAGTAGCCACAGGATCTGAGAAGAACATGCTAATCCATATCATGCCAGCATCCGGGTTTGTCGTCGCGATGCTGATCGCCTGCTTCGTCATGGTGCTGGCATTCGAAGCCACCAACGGTTTTCACGACACCTCCAACGCAGTCGCCACGGTGATCTACACCAACACGTTGAAGCCGATCCCGGCCGTGATGTGGTCCGGCCTGATGAACTTCATCGGGGTGCTGGTTGGTGGAATCGCCGTGGCCTACGCGCTGGTCGAGATCCTGCCGCCGGACGTTTTGACGCCGCCGGACGGGGCCCCGGCATTGCCCATGCTGATCGCAATCTTTGCCGCCGCGCTGTTCTGGAACGTGCTGACCTGGGCCTTCGGCATTCCCAACTCGTCCTCGCACTGCGTCATCGGCGCTCTGGTCGGTGTTGCCTGCGCAGACTCCTTCCTGCAGTCGCGTAACCTGTCTCAGGGAGTGGACTGGCAACAGATCTGGACGGTGCTGGAAGGTCTGGCGCTGTCGCCGATCCTGGGCCTGGCTCTGGCAGGCGGTCTGTATGGCCTGCTCCGGCTGACCGTGCGTCACGGTCATCTGTTCGAGCCCCCCAAGGAGGGCGAGCCCCCGATCTGGTGGCTGCGCGGCCTGCTCATCCTGACCTGCACCTCGGTGAGCTTCTCGCACGGCACCAACGACGGGCAGAAGAGCATCGGTCTGATCATGCTGACCGTTATCGGACTGCTGCCAGCCGCCTATGCCCTGAACCCAAATGCCGGAGACACGCTGACGAAGCTCAACGCCAATGCTGGAGCTTCCATCTCGCTGATCCAACGCTACGGCGACGACCGCAGGCAGACGGGGATCGCTGCGGCGACCGAGTTGCAGAGGTTCAATCCACGGGATGCGACACCGACCGGAGACGCGAAGCCCGATCAAGTGCGCGTCCGCACGCAGCGGCGCGGCGAGGTGTACTCCGTGCTGGCGCAACTCAAGCACGTGACTGAGAACCCTGCCGCAAGCAAGGCGGACAAGGCAGAAGCCAGCCGGCTGCGCAACAGCATGGGTCGGCCGGTGCATTATGCACCGCTCTGGGTGCGCGTGCTGAGCGCGCTCTGTCTAGGTGCCGGCACGATGATCGGGTACAAGCGGGTCGTGCGCACGCTGGGTGAGCGGCTCGGCAAGTCGCACATGACACCAGGTCAGGGTGCGAGCGCTGAGTTGGTCGGCTCGGTGCTGATCGGCACGGCTGGCTTCACCGGGTTGCCAGTGAGCACGACGCACATCATAACCTCGGGCATCGCAGGCACCATGATCGCCGGCGGCCAAGGCGTGCAGCGCAACATGCTCATCCGGATTGGGATGGCGTGGCTGTTCACTCTCCCGGCGACCATCCTGATCGCCGGCCTGATCTTCTATGTGCTGGATAACCCGAACTACTGAATGCGAGCCGAGACGACGACGCGGCGTGTCATTGGTATCGCCTCCGGGCCGAGGTGACGGAAGGAGAAGTATTCACAGGTTTCCAGAGCAGGTCCCGGAGCCGGCGCGGGCGTCTGCGACGGAGGCATCGGGAGCGCAACCCGCGGATCGCGGAGGTCGCCGATGTCGATGGTAGTTCCGCTCCACGGCGACAAGATCGGCACTAGCGTAGATGCAGTGTTGCTCACCGCGGCATCAAGCCCGACATCGAGCACAGGTAGAGCCGCTACCTCAGCAACCTAGCCGGAAGTTCGCGCCGTTTGTCGCGTCGGTGAAAGAGACATTTGCGATGGTTCAAGTCGATCGACTGGACGCAGCCCTTCCTCTGCGCCCTCAGCGCTATCTACGGCCACTTCCGCCCGCGATGTTTGTGTACTGGTGACGCAAATCACGAGCCGTAAGGCGACAAGGTGTTCCTTACCTGGTAGCAGGAGACCTGCATGAAGGCGCCAATGTGCTGTTGAGTTTGCTCATCTACGGCCTGATCATACCTAGCTTCAACCAACGTAGCCCTGACAGGCGACAGCGTTCACCCTTAACCAACCAAGAAGTAGGAAGTCCTTGACGCATGGCGAAAACGTTACTGACCTTTCTGATTCCGGTTCGTCATCAGGCAAATGCAAGAAGCTGGGCGCTTCTCAAGTCGAATCTTGAGCAGACCTCACGATCGATCGCTGCGCAGGTCGACCCACGCTGGCAAGCTGTTGTGGTAGCAAACCATGGAGCCGACTTACCTAGCTTTCCGAATGGCTTTACCGTGGTGCGCGTAGATCTCCCGCCGAACCCTCAGTACGAGATAGGCAAAGCAGCTTTGGAGAACGTCTACGAAGCGGTACGACTCGATAAGGGACAACGCATTCTCGCTGGTTTACTTGAAACCAAACCACAGGGTCATGTCATGTTGGTGGATGACGATGATTTCGTGAGCAATCGACTTGCCGGGTTCGTGGCGCAAAACTCAACTGGTAATGGATGGTTCATAAAGAACGGTTACATTTGGAGCCCGGGTGGACACCTCTTATTGAGGAACCACAGTTTCTCCCAACTCTGCGGTACGTCGCACATCGTTCGAAGTGACTTACTGTCTCTTCCGGAGCGCTCAGGCGGAGATGTTGCAGCCTTTGTGAAGCGCATGTTTGGCAGCCATATCTTCATTGCGAGCCACCTAGAAGCCACAGGCAGACCGCTTGAACCACTTCCCTTCTACGGAGCCGTCTATCGTGTGGGCCATGAAGGTGCTCATAGCAATTCGCCTACTGTGCGTCAGACACTAGTTAATGGTTTGACACCGAGAAGGCCTCTGCGTGCAATTCGACAGCTCGCTCGGTTGGGCTGGCTTACTGAACGGCTTAAGCGAGAGTTTTTTGGGTAAGCTGCATCTGCCTGTATCGGGCGACTGAGCGCGACAGCGGTTGCGGGCGACCTTGGCAGACTGGCCCGACGGCCTGACGATTGACGGCCGTGGCTCCTATCCGGGGGACGGGCATCCTGCGGAAGGCCGCCCGACATCGATATAGTGCCTACTTGAACAACCAGGTTGAGCAAGAGCATCGCGGCATCAAAGGCAGCGTCCGATGCGTGTGCGGCTTCAAGAGCCGACAGGCAGTCGGTCGCTTCTGCCGTGAACATGATGAACCCCGAGAACTCCCGCGTCCCCGCTGCCGTCACAACCAGATCGTCTCCGCTTCCCCCTGTCGTGCCCGCTTCGCCAAGGATCTCGTATGACGAGCGCATTGTCAGCGGGAAGCCTCGTATAGGCCATGCACCTGTGGGAGCCGCGGGTCAACATGCAAGCCTAGCGGCTCCGCGGTTGGTGACATCTCATTGAGTTCGGAGTTGTTGATAGATCCGTCATCCTGCTCAAGGAGCCGCTTTAAGCCTATCCGGTTCACGATCCTGATACGCCCGCGCGCTGTGCGGATCAGGCCTGCCTGCTGCAGAGACAAAAGGCAACGTGTCACTCCCGCTCTCTGCGTCCCCAGTCCAGTCGCAATCATCTCATGTTTGACAGCGAGATCATCGCCTTCAATGCGGTAGTGCGTCATGAGCAGCCATCGCGCGCACCGTATCATCAGTGCGTCAGTGGCACTTGATGCTACTGCGTGCATCAGCTGGCGGGTAAGCGAGGACACCCAACTTAGAGACATTGCCTGCAGGACCGGCGCAGTCGCGAATACGCGCTGCAGAGTCACAACCGGTATCCGTAATGCTGTACCAGGTAGTAGCATGACGACCTTGCCGAACGTGGGGCTATCAGCACCTAGCAATGCAAGGGCCCCAACCAGACCCTCTCTGCCGATCATCGCAATCTGCACGGGTGTCCGGGCAGGGGCGCTTTGCGCCAGCAGCGCCGCAACTCCGTTCTCGATGAAGTAAATGTGCTCGGTTACCTGGTTCTGCTCTACCAGAACCTGGCCTCCCACCAGTCGAACCCTGGAAAGATTCCCTCGTAGGATTGCTTCCTCTACTTGGGGTATGGCGACCAGCACCTTGTTCGATGTGAAGATCGCGTTTGAGACA
>CAXTNV010000097.1:0-14105 GCA_964245755.1 uncultured Acetobacteraceae bacterium
CATGTCCTCCAGCCGGTACTTCATGTTGTCGCGCAGGTAGTCGAAGCCGAACTCGTTGTTGGTGCCGTAGGTGACGTCGCAGCCGTAGGCGGCGCGCCGCTCGTCGTCGGACAGGTTGGGCACGATCACGCCGGTGCTGAGGCCGAGGAAGCTGTACAGGTGGCCCATCTCCTCGGCGTCGCGGCGGGCGAGGTAGTCGTTCACGGTGACCACGTGCACGCCGCGGCCGGACAGCGCGTTGAGATACACCGGCAGCGTCGCCACCAGGGTCTTGCCCTCGCCGGTGCGCATCTCCGCGATGCGGCCGGAATGCAGCACCATGCCGCCGACCAGCTGCACGTCGAAATGACGCATGCCGAGCACCCGGCGCGACGCCTCACGCACCACCGCGAAGGCTTCGGGGAGCAGCTCGTCCAGGTTCGCGCCCCCCTGCAGGCGGGCGCGGAACTCGACCGTGCTCGCGGCCAGCGCGGCGTCGTCCAGCGCCTGGATCCGCGGCTCCAGGGCGTTGATCTCCGGCACCCGGCGCTGATGCGACTTCAGCGATCGGTCGTTGGCGGAGCCGAACAGGGCACGGGCGAGACTTGCGAGCATGTTGGCCTTCCGGCGGTGGCACGCGCCCGGGCGGGCGACGGGGCTTGCGGCGGGGATACCCGACCCGACGCGCGGGCATGAAGTCCATGCGGTGCCTTGAGATAAGACTGGGGTCCCGGCGGGTCAACCGAAGCGCGGGTCGGGCCAAGCACAGGCCGAGCCCACCCGGTGCTCGCCTTGTCCTGGCTTTTGGGTTCGGGCATGTTCCGGCCAACGCGAATTTCGGGGTTCCCCTATCATGCGGCTCACCAGCCCGGCGGCGGCCCTCGCGGCAGCCGCCCTGCTCTTTCCAGCACTCGGCAGCACCGCCGTCGTCGCGCAGACCACGCACCACGCCGCTCAGGACGCCCCGGGAGGTGCTTCGGGCAAGGCCGCCCTGCCCGCGAACCCGAACCCGGTGGTGGCGACGGTGAACGGCGATCCGGTGCATCTGGACGACGTGCGCGCGGCGGCGCAGACGCTGCCGGACGACATGCGCAACATGCCGCCCGGGGTGCTGTTCCCGATGATCGTAAACCAGGTGATCGACCAGAGGGCGCTGCTGATCACCGCGCGCAAGCAGGGGCTGCAGAAGGACCCGGCGATCGCGAAGATCATGCAGACCGCGTCCGACACGGCGCTGCAGAACGTCTACCTGACCCGGCAGATCACGCCGCAGGTGAACGACCAGACGATCCACGACGTCTACGACAAGACCATCGCCGGACGTCCGGGCGACAAGGAGGTGCATGCGCGCCACATCCTGCTCGCCAGCCAGGCGCAGGCCAACGACGTGATCAAGCAGCTGCAGGGCGGTGCCGACTTCGCCAAGCTCGCCTCGAGCCTTTCCACGGACAAGGCGTCGGCGGCGCAGAACGGCGGCGACCTGGGCTGGTTCAAGCAGGGCGACATGCTGCCGGAGTTCTCCAACGCGGCGTTCTCCATGAACAAGGGCGACGTCTCCAAGAAGCCGATACAGACCCGCTACGGCTGGCACGTGATCCAGGTGCTCGACACCCGCACCGCGACCCCCCCCACCTTCGACTCCGTCAAGGACCAGATCCGCCAGAAGCTGATCCAGCAGAACGTGCGCGCCGTGGTCGAGCGCGCCCTGGCCGGAGTACAGGTGGTCCGCTTCAAGCCGGACGGGACCAGGGTGACGGCCGCCGACCAGCCAGCGACCGGTGCCGGCGGATCGGGCGGGACCTCACCGGTGCCAACCCAGGGTGCCCCCGCGACCCCGGGCAGCGCGCCGAACTCCGACTGACGACGATGCCGACGGCGGTCTCGCCGCTCGCGCGTCCTTTTCCGGCGATGCACCGGATCGAGGGCGTGCGTCTCGCGACCGGGGCCGCGGGAATACGCTACGCAGACCGGCACGACCTGGTGCTGGCGGCGTTCTCGCCAGGCACCCGCGTCGCCGGCGTGTTCACCCGCAACAAGTGTCCGGGAGCGCCGATCGACTGGTGCCGCGCGGCACCAGTCGGCGGCACCCCGCGCGGCCTGGTGGTCAATTCGGGCAACGCCAACCTCTTCACCGGCCCCGCCCGCGTCGAGGCGACCACCGCCACCGCGGCCACCGCCGCGTCGCTGCTAGGCTGCGCCCCGGAGGAGATATTCCTGGCCTCGACCGGAGTGATCGGCGAGGTGCTGCCGCACGCGAAGATCACCACGGCACTTCCGGCGCTGCACGGCAGGCTGTCGGACTGCGGCTGGGAGGAGGCGGCGCGCGGCATCATGACGACCGACACCTTTCCCAAGGGTGCCGCGCGCAGCGCCCGGATCGGCGGCGCGGAGGTGCGGATCCAGGGCATCGCCAAGGGCAGCGGCATGATCGCGCCCGACCTCGCCACCATGCTCTGCTTCGTCGTCACCGACGCGGCACTGCCCGCGGCGGTGCTGCAGCCGCTGCTGCGGCGCGCGGTCGGGCGCAGCTTCAACCGCACCACGGTGGACTCCGACAGCTCGACCAGCGACGCCGTGCTGCTGTTCGCCACCGCGAGCGCGAGCCACGCGGCGGTGCACGACGAGGCGCAGGCCGAGCTGGAGGAGTTCGCGGCGGCGCTCGACGCTGTGCTGCTCGACCTCGCCCTGCTGGTGGTGCGCGACGGCGAGGGTGCCTCCAAGCTGATCCGGATCGACGTGGCCGGCGCCACCGGCGACGAGTCCGCCGGGCGGGTGGCGCTGTCGGTCGCCAACTCGCCGCTGGTCAAGACCGCCATCGCCGGCGAGGACGCGAACTGGGGCCGGATCGTGATGGCGGTGGGCAAGAGCGGCGAGCCCGCCGATCGCGACCTGCTGTCGGTCGGCATCGGGGGCACCTGGATGGCGCGGCACGGTGCCGTGGTGGCCGGCTACGACGAGAGCCCTGTGGTGGCCCACCTCAGGGGCTTCGAGGTGGCGATCACGATCGACCTGGGCCTGGGCCAGGGTGCCGCGACCGCCTGGACCTGCGACCTGACGCACGGCTACGTCGACATCAACGGCAGCTACCGCAGCTGAGGCACGATGACGACCAACGCATTCGATCAGGCGCAGGCGCCGTCCTCGCCGTCGGGACCGGGTCCCGGACCGGGGTGGGATCATCCGGACCGGGTGTGGGGCTACGCGGGCTTCTGGTGGCGCGTGCTGGCCTGGTCGATCGACAGCGCGATCCTGTCGGCGGTCGCGGTGCTGCTGCACCAGCTGCTCGGCGGCAGCGCGCTGGGGATCATCGGCGTGCATCCGTCGCCGGGCGGCGTGCTCAACGTCGGCTATGTCAGTGGCGCCGCGAGCCTCGGCGACGCGCCGCAGCAGCTCGACTGGCACCTGCGGGCGCCGAACCCGGTCAACCTGATCGGCCTGCTGGTGCCGATCGCCTACTACGCGCTGCTCGAGTCCTCGCCCTGGCAGGCCACGGTCGGCAAGCGCGTGTGCCGGCTCCGCGTGACCCGGCCGGACGGGCGGCGCATCAGCCTGCCGCGCGCGCTCGGGCGCTACCTCGGCAAGTTCGTGTCCGCCCTGATCCTCGGCATCGGCTTCCTGATGATAGCCTGGACGCAGCGCAAGCAGGGGCTGCACGACGTAATGGCCGACACCCTGGTGGTGCGCCTGCGTCAGCCGAGCGACCTGGTGCGGTTCAACCCGCCGGGTTGAGCACCGGGCAGCGCGGAGCCGCTGCTACTCCGCGGCCGCGGGGTCTGGCACCGTGCGCGCCGGGTAGCAGGTCGGCGTCGGCCGACGCGGCGAGACGGCAAACGGCGGCCCCGGTCCGCGCTGCAGCGCCGCGAGCTCGGCACTGGGCGTCAGCTCGTCCTCGGTGAGGAACAGGCCCAGCCGCCGCGCCAGGACGCCCAGGCGCACGCTGCCGGAGAGCCTGGTCAACGGCATCGACAGCAGCAGCCCGAGCAGGACCGGCGACGCCCAAGGCAGCGCCGCGGGTCGGCCCAGCCACAGCCCCAGCGCTGCCCCGATGCCGATCGCCGTGTGCCAGCGCATCCGCCGCCACGCCTCGGGCCAGGCCACCGCGCGGTCGCCGCGCGCAGGCGCGTCCCACGCCACCACCCGTCCGGCGAAGGTGCTGAGCACGAAGCCGGTCACCGACACCATGATGATCGGCGACAGCAGCGTGGAGGCGACCTGCTCGAGCAGCGCGCTGGCGAGCAGCCGCACCCGGCCGCCGAAGCCGCGCGCGAGCTGCGGTCGCAGCAGCGCCCGGATCAGGCTCGCGACACGCGGCCCGAACAGCAGCAGCAGCGTGAGCCAGACCAGCAGCTGCACCAGGTCCGCCGGTGCCGGGGTGCGTGACGCGGCACCGCCGGCATCGAGCAGCAGGCCCAGGCTGAGCAGCAGGCTGACGGGAGAAGACAGGTAGTACAGGATGCCGATGCCGATATGCAGCCGGCTCTCCGCGCGCAGCCGCGCGAGCCCGATCAGGCGCAGGTGCTGCAGGTTGCCCTGGCACCAGCGCCGCTCGCGCGCCAGGTGGTCGACCAGATTGCTCGGCGTGGTCTCGTAGGAGCCGGCGATCTCCGGTGCCAGCCGCACCGCCCACCCGGCGCGCAGCAGCAGCGCCGCCTCGATGGTGTCGTGGCACAGGATCTGGCCGCCCATCGGCGCCTGCCCCGGCAGCACCGGCAGCTCGGCATGCCGGGTGAACGGGGCAAGGCGCAGGATGGCGTTGTGTCCCCAGTAGGTGCCGCGCCGTCCCTGCCAAAGGTGCTGGCCCGCGACCGCGAGCGGCGTGTTCAGCCTGGCCGCGAACTGCTGCATGCGGGCGAACAGGGTGCGTCCGCCAACCAGGTAGGAGACGGACTGGATCAGCCCGGCTCCGCTGTCCTCCGCCAGGGCGGCAATCAGGTGGCGGATGCCTTGGCCGGTCATCAGGCTGTCGGCGTCGAGCACGATCGCGAACGCGTAGTCGCGTCCGGCGTCGCGGCAGAACGCGCCGATGTTGCCTGCCTTGCGGCCGGTGTTGCGTGCACGCCGGCGGTAGCGGATCTCGATGCCCGAACGCGACACCGCGAGAGGCGGGAACAGCCGGTGTTCCGCCGCCGCCAGCGCCGGATCCTGGGTGTCGCTCAGCACGAAGATGGTGACCTCGTCTTCGGGCCGCAGCGCCTCGGCCATCACCTGCACCGCCTGCGCGATCGGCTCCGGCGCCTCGTTGTAGATCGGCAGCAGGATCGCCGTGCGATGGCTGCCCCGTCGCGCCGGGGTCCTGAGCGCCGCCGGCCGGCGTGCCAGGATGCCGAGCAGCGGGCCGAGCGCGGTCAGCGTCATGCGCGCGTAGCCGACCGCGAGCAGCACCGACAGCAGCGCCGCGAGCCAGGCCGAGGAGGTTCGGAGCACCGCCGCGGCGCCCGCCGTCGCCAGCGCCGTCAGCAGCAGGGCGGGCACGATGAGCAGATGGAGGCGGGACGCGGCAGCCGGCATGGACTGATCCTGGGAGGTCCGGGCCGAGGCGGCGGCATGGCCGTCGCCCGCACCCTGTTGCGTGGGGCAGTGCAGGCCATGCAACGTGAGCGGACGCTCGGCGCGCGCGTGTTAATCCGCATCCGTCTCGATCGGCCGGGGCTCGCGCAACACGGCGGCGGCGGCGGTGAAGGTCGCGACGATGCCCTGGCCTATGCGCGGGCTGGTGCAGACGATGGTGGGGCTCGGATGCGGCATCTCGAGCACCGTCAGCGGTCCGGGACGCAGCGCCGCCGCCGCCATGCGCGCGACCCTGCCCGCGAGTACGACGACCTCGAGTTGCGGCAGCAGCGCCAGCAGCGGCGGCAGCCAGAGCAGCCCGGCGCGGATCTCCTCGGGCCGGGGCGCGCGGTTGCCTGCCGACGGGTCGTCGTCCATCCACGGCACCGCGTTCCAGATCAGCGTGCTGCGGCGCGGCAGTCCCGCCGCCTCGGCGAAGCGGCGGATGTTGCGCGCGGTCGGGGTGGCGTTGTCACGTGAAACCAGGCCGATCCGCCGC
This sequence comes from uncultured Acetobacteraceae bacterium, assembly GCA_964245755.1. Lineage (GTDB taxonomy): Bacteria > Pseudomonadota > Alphaproteobacteria > Acetobacterales > Acetobacteraceae > Lichenicoccus. The sequence goes on from CAXTNV010000097.1 coordinate 6,026, forward strand.
ACCGCCGGCGCCGGCCTTTCGAGCAGCAGCAGGACCCGCGAGCCGACGCCGCCGTCGCACGGATCGGCGTCCGGAACCGGCTTGCCGGTCTCGGCGCGGATGCGGGCGGCGAACAGCGCCAGCGGACGCATCGGCGGCGACAGCAACGCCGCCCGGCGTCGCGCGACCTCCAGCGGCTCCTCGATCAACATGGGCCTGCAGCACCCGATGACAGCAAGAGGCAGCAGATGGGGCCGTGCCCCGCCGGTGGCTAATGCGGCTTGCGCACCGCCTGCACCTCGATCTCGATCAGCCAGCCCGGGTTGGCCAGCCCGGCGACCTGGAACGCCGAGCGGGTCGGCAGGTTGGGCTGGTCGTGGGTGCCGAAGAACTGGGTATACGCCCTCATCAGGCCTGCGAAGTCGATGTGGCCGAGCTTCGGGTCGGCGGCGACGTAGGCGTGCATCTGCACCACGTCGCCCAGCGTGAGGTGCAGCCCGGTGAGGGCGGCGCTGATCTTGCTCAGCGCGCTGCGCGTCTGCGTCTCGGTGTCGCCGTAGGCGGCGAGCGTCATCGCCTTGGCCGACTTGTCGGCGACGTCGGCACCCATGCCGGACAGGTAGACCGTGCTGTAGCCGGCCGGCACCTCGATGCTGGCGGCGATCGGGAAGGTGGGCACGTTGTGACGGATCACGTCGTCCGCGGCGGCGGCGCCGGCCGCCGCCTGCAGCAGCGCCAGCGCGCCGAGGATCGTCTTCATGCTCAAGGCTCAGTGCTCCGTGATCGGGGCCGGACCGCGCACCGCGGCGACGTCGGCGGCGCTGACGGGATCGGCGTAGGCATTGCCGAAATGGGTACGGATGAAGTTCACCACCTGCGCGATCTGCTGGTTGCTCAGCACGCCGGCACCCTCGGGGTTCTTCAGGTCGCCGTTGAACCAGGGCATGCCGCCCAGCCCGTTCAGCACCACGTAGACCGGGTAGCCGGAGCTCGCGAGCTTCCTGTTGCCGGCCAGGGCCGGGATCGCCGCGGCGCCGACGGCGCCGGTGCCGCCGGGCATGTGGCAGCCCTGGCAGACATGCTGGTAGACCGCCTCGCCGGTGCTGGCCTCGATGTCGCCGCCGAAGCCGTTGCTGGCGACGTCGGCGCGTGCCGCGCGGCCGGGGGGCAGCGACAGCAGTGCGCCGAACGCGGCGCAGGCGGCGATGCACGGTGCCGCACGCTTCAGGACCCGGCGCATCAGGCGGCTCCCACGGCGCGCCGGTGCAGCTGGGTGATGGCGCTGATCGAGGACAGCAGCGCCCCCTCCTGCCAGCAGCCGATATAGGAGGCGTGCTCGCCGGCCAGCACCACCCGGCCGTCCATCGAGGTCAGGGTCTTGTAGTGGGTCTGGCGGGCATCCTCGCTCCAGGTGCCGCAGCAGCCGAGCGACCACGGCATGCGGCTCCAGGCGACGCCGACGCCGGTGACGAACTCGTCCTTGTACTGCTTGTGCAGCACCGCGCCCTGGTCGAGTGCCGCCTGCACGCGCTGCTGCGGGGTCTTGCCGGCGAAGTCGTAGGCGGCGGCGCCGAACATGTAGCCGCCGAGCAGCACCGCCTTGCCGGACGAGAAGTAGCCGTGGCTCGGGTAGGAGATCTGGGTGATCTGCTGGTCGGTGAAGCTGATCCCGCCGTAGATCGCCTCGTCCTCCTCCCAGAACCGGCGCTTGAACTCGAGCCCGACCTTGACCGAGGAGGCGTAGGGCACGGCCGCGATCGCGTCGCGCATCGGCCCGCTGACCTGCACGTCGATCTGGCTCAGGATCGAGAGCGGGATGGTGCAGACGCAGTACTCGGCCTTGGCGTGGCCGACGGCGCCCCCGTGGTTGTTGTCCTTGTAGGTGACGGTGACCCCGGCATCGTCCTGCTGGATCCGGGTGACGTCGATGTTGTGGGTGATCAGGTCGCCGACCTGCTTGGCGAAGCCGCGGCCGATCATGTCCATGCCGCCGACCGGCTGGAACATGGTGGTCTGGATGTCGTAGACGGTGTTGAACGACAGCCAGTGCCAAAGGCCGGAGCGCATCACCTCGTCGCGGGGGAGCGGCTGCGACGGCACCGGGGCGCCGTCCGGGCCACCGCCGCGCGGCTTGTCGTAGCCGCGTCGCAGCGAGGCCACCGGGCCCTTCACGTAGTCGTACTCCTTGTTCAGCAACCCCCAGCCGCGCATCGCCGCCAGCAGGTCCTGCTTCTCCTCGGCACTCACCGGCTGGTCGAGCTTGTTCTGGTTGATCGCCTTGGCGAGCAGCTCGGCGGTGTAGCCGGTGAAGTCGCTGAGCACGTCGCGGTAGCGCTGCGGCACGCCGCCGAAGCTCTTGCTGTTGTGCAGGTAGCTGTTGTGGTTGACCTCGATGAACGGCTCCAGCGCGACGCCGAAGGCGCGGCAGTAATGCAGGATCGCCTGGTGATGGTAGGGGATGCGCCACGGCCCGGGGTTGATGTAGTTGCCCGGCGCGAAATCGACCTTCTGGGTGTAGCCGCCGAGCTCGGTCAGGCTGTCGCCGCCGCGCAGCGTGAAGTTGCGGCCGCCGGACCGGTTCTGGAACTCCAGGACGCGCACGCTGTAGCCGGCACGACGCAGCTCATGCGCGGCCAGCATCCCGGCAAGGCCGGCGCCGAGCACCAGCACGCTGGTTCCGCTCTTGCCGCCGCTCAGCGCCGGCGGTCCGGCGAAATCGGTTCCGGCCGCGTGGCCGAGCTGAGTCATCGCCTGGTACATCGCAACGCTGCCGGCGGTGACGCCGATCCGCGTCAGCAACTGCCGACGCGTCGGTTGCATTCTCGTGTGCGTGTTGTTCAAGCATCCTGCTCCAGAACTATGCAGATCCCTGCATGAAGTGGGGGTGTTCGTGCATTTCTCTCTCTGCCACGGGTCAGCGTCCCACTTTCTGGTCACTCGGTCGACCCGCTTTGTGCGGCGCGGCCGACAGACTGGCAGTACTGCCTGATCCCGCGGCAGCAGGCGCGGCGCCGCGTTACACGCTGCAGCGGCGATTCGCCGCTCGCCTTGGCGTCGCGAATGTCTATGCTGATGCCGCCCGGCACCGTTCGCGGTGCATCGCTGCGTACCGAGGGACGATGGATCACGCCTTTGCCACCGAGACGCCGCCGCCGCTCGCGCGCGGTCGCGACCTGAGACGGATCCGCAGCCATCCCGACCACTGGTACCCGCTCGCCTGGTCGCACGAACTCAAGCCCGGCGGCACGCTGGCGACCACCTACGCCGGCGAGCCGATCGTGCTGGTGCGGCCCAAGGAAGGTGCGGTGTATGCGCTGGAGGATCGTTGCGCGCACCGGCAGGTTCCGCTGTCGCGCGGCAGCGTGGACGGGCAGTCGGTGCGCTGCTGCTACCACGGCTGGGCGTATGGCCGCTCGGGCAAGTGCGTCGACGTGCCCTACCTCGGCAAGGACAAGCTGCCCAACGGCGTGCGCGCCTACCCGTGCCGCGAGCGCAGTGGTCTGATCCTGGTGTTCCCCGGCGAGCCGGCGCGCGCCGACACGGTGCCGCTGCCGACGTTCGCGGCCGCCGACGACGACGCCTACAAGACCCGTCGGTTCGGCCGCGTGATCGGCTGTCACTACAGCTTCATGCACGAGAACCTGATGGACATGAACCATCAGTTCATGCACGCCAAGCAGATGGGCCAGATCCGGCCCCGCTTCCTGGGCCAGGACGCCGGCGAGGACTGGATCGAGGCGCGCTACAGCTTCGCCCGCACCGGCGGCAAGCAGCCGATCGGCGAGGCGCTGATCTTCAACCAGCGTCGCGGCACCGAGAAGCAGCACGCCGATCGCGACGTGATGACGATACGCACCGAGTATCCCTACCAGACGCTGCGCATACGCACCTCCGGCGCGGAGCCGGTGATGGATCTCTGGATCGCCTACACGCCGCAGGACAGCGAGCAGCGTCGCAACCGCACCTTCGGGCTGCTGTCGGTGCGCAAGCCCAAGATCCCGGGCCTGCTGAACGCCGCCTGGCCGCTGCTGGTGCTGTTCACCGAGCGGATCTTCCGCGAGGACCGCGACATCGTCGAGCTGGAACAGGCGGCGCATGACGCACAGGGCGAGGATCGCAACCAGGAAGTGTTCCCGGTGATCCGAAACCTGCGCGGCCTGCTGATGGCGCGCGGCATCGAAGCCGCGTGACCGCGGAAGCCGGAGCCGACGCCCCGTCGCTCCGGCTCGCCACCCCGCGCTTCGTCCTGCGGCCGCCGCGACCGGACGACGCGCAAGCCATACACCGGCTGGTCAATGACTGGGGCGTGGTGCGCATGCTGCCGCGCCTGCCCTTCCCGTATCCTCGCAAGCTGACCGACGAGTGGATCGACGCCGCCGCCGGCCAGGCTGCCTCCGGCACCGCCTACCACTTCGTCATCATCGTCGCGGACGGCCTCTCCCGCCCGGGCATCGCGCCGGGCATCGCGCCGGGCTTCGCGCCGGTCACCGAACCGGGCACCGAGCCGGATGCGGAAGCGCCAGGCGAGCCGGACATTGCGCCGGCAGGCCACCTGCTCGGCTGCGTCGGGCTGCGCATCAATACCGCCGCCCGTACCGGCGATCTCGGCTACTGGATCGCGCGCCGCTACTGGAACGGCGGGGTGGCCACCGAGGCAGCCGGACGCCTCGCGCGCTGGGCGCTGGCGCGGCTCGATCTGGACCGGCTGGTGGCCCAGGTGGCGACCGACAACCCGGCCTCGGCGGCGGTGCTGCGCAGGATCGGCTTTCGCGAGGCCGGCACGTCGCGGCAGCTCTTCCTGGCACGCGGCGGCAGCCATCCGGTGCTGCTGTTCGAAGCCGGCCACGCCGACCTGCGCCCTGATCCCGCCGCCGCGCCAGCCGAACCGAGACCGGCGGTGGCCGCGGCAACGGCGCGGCGCCCGGTGGTGCTGGTGGCAGCCTGCGCGCTGATCGACGGCGACGGCCGCATCCTGCTGGCGCGGCGCCCGGAGGGGCGCACGATGGCGGGGCTGTGGGAGTTCCCCGGAGGCAAGGTCGAGGCCGGGGAGACGCCGGAGCAGGCGCTGGTCCGCGAACTGCGCGAGGAGCTCGGCATCGAGCTGTCGCAGGCCTGCCTCGCGCCGTTCAGCTTCGCCTCGCACGGCTACGGCGACTTCCACCTGCTGATGCCGCTGTATCTGTGCCGGCGCTGGAACAACACCCCGCTCGCCAAGGAAGGGCAGAGCCTCGCCTGGGTGACGCCGGACCGGCTCGCCGACTATCCGATGCCGGACGCCGACAAGCCGCTGGTGCCGATGCTGCGCGACTATCTCTGAGCCGCGCGCTGGCGCGCGGCTCAGCTTGCCGGCGTGCGCGCCAGGCCGAGCGACATCTGGGCGGCCTGCGGCGTGACGCCGATCCGGCGCGCCTGCTCGGTGCGCGCGCTGAACCGCATGTCGAGGTTGCCGCCGGCCTCGGCCTCGATGATCCGCGACAGGGCGGCATCGTCCAGCTCGGCCCAGCGACGCCCGCGGGAGGGTCCATACGGCACACGCACCAGCAGGGCGGGCTCGGCGGACCAGGTCAGCAGCTGCGACAGCTCGGCCAGCGCCAGCATGTCGCGAAGGTGATGCGCGGTGACGTACGCGTCGGGTGCCGCGCGATGCGCCGGCAGGCCGAGCGCGCGGTCGAGCCCGTCCGGCCTGCGCCAGTAGCGCAGACCCTGGTTGGAATGGCCGGGCGCATCGGGCCAAAGCCGCAGCGCGCACTTGTAGGTGCAGATCCAGCGCGCCCGACCGGACAGCGCCGGCAGGCACCAGCGCTGCTCGAAGGCGGCGCGATGCGCGACCAGGGCCAGCGGCGGCGACCCGGGATCGCCGCGCAGGATGGCAGGCGCCGCCTCGCGCCAGGGCGGCGCGCCCGCCACGTCCTCGTCGACGATGTGGTGGATCGCCGAGGTCGCCGGCGAGATCGACACGCCGGGATCGACCAGCTGCGCCTGTGGCAGCCCCGAGAGCCTCCAGCCGGCATCGTCCTGCACCAGGTCCTGCCAGCCGATCTCGACCACGCCGCCATCGTCGAGCGAGTTGCCGGTGGTCTCGAGGTCGATCACGCGCAGGATGGGGGAACACGCCGCAGCGGCGCGCAGCTTGGCTGGATCAGTCATGGATCCCATCTAGGCACTCCGGCCGGTCCGAGCCATGCCGAAAGTGCCTCGTCGAGACAGCATTGGAAACCCGCGCATGAACCCGACAAGCTGCATCCTGGTGATCGGCAACGAGATCCTGTCCGGCCGCACCCAGGACGCCAACATCCAGTTCCTGGCCCGGCGGCTGGGCGAGCTCGGCATCGCGCTGCGCGAGGTGCGGGTGATCCCCGACGTCCGGGAGACCATCGTCTCCAACGTCATCGAGCTGCGCGCGCGCTTCGATCACCTGCTGACGACCGGCGGCATCGGCCCGACGCACGACGACATCACCAGCCCCTGCGTCGCCGAGGCGTTCGGCGTGCCGTGGGAGATCCACGGCGAGTCCTTCGCCAAGCTCGAGGCCTACATGGCGCCCGGCAGCTTCAACGCCGCCCGGCAACGCATGGCGACCCTGCCGCGCGGCGCCGTGCCGATCGACAACCCGGTCTCGGTGGCGCCCGGCTTCTCCATCGGCAACGTGCACGTGATGGCCGGCGTGCCGCGCATCATGCAGGCGATGTTCGACCAGCTGGCGCCGCGCCTCGGCGGCGGACACCCGGTGGTCTCCGCCAGCTGGCACGCGGACGGGCTGCTGGAGGGGGCGATCGCCGAGGGGCTGGAGGCGATCCAGCACCGCTTCCCCAGCCTGGATATCGGCAGCTACCCGTACGAGCGGCCGCAGCGGCGCGGTGTCAGCCTGGTCAGCAAGGGCTCCGACGCGGAGGCCGTGCGCGGTGCGGCGGCGGCGGTGCACGACCTGATCGCCGCACTGGGCATGGTTCCGATCGAGGGCGAGCCGGAGCCCTGAGGGGGCCAGCCGGGCGAGCGCGGCCGGCGGCATGAAGTGGGTCGCCGGCGCGAAGTCAGGCCGCCGGGTCGCGTCCCATCGCCAGATACTTCTCGCGCCGCCGCGCCCGCAGCGCCGCCGGCTCCAGCGCCAGCAGCCCCGGCAGGGCCGCGGCGATCGTCCGGCCGACCGCGCGTATCGCCGCCGACGCATCGCGATGCGCCCCGCCAAGCGGCTCGGCGATGATCTCGTCGATCAGGCCGAACTGCTTGAGGTCGTTCGCCGTCAGCCGCATCGCCTCGGCCGCCGCCGGCGCCTGCGTGGAGTCGCGCCAGAGTATCGCGGCACAGCCCTCCGGCGAGATCACCGAGTAGATCGAGTGCTCCAGCATGAACACGCGGTCTCCGGCGCCGAGCGCCACCGCGCCGCCGGAACCGCCCTCACCGATCACGGTGGCAACGATCGGTACCGGGGCGGCGAGAAACGCGTCGATCGAGCGCGCGATCGCCTCGGCCTGCCCGCGCGCCTCCGCCTCGACGCCCGGATAGGCACCCGCGGTGTCCACGAAGGACAGGATCGGCAGGCCGAAGCGTCCCGCCAGCTCCGCCAGCCGGCGCACCTTGCGGTAGCCCTCGGGGCGCGCCATGCCGAAATTGTGCTGCAGCCGTGTGTCGAGGTCGTCGCCGCGCTCGGTGCCGACCACCACCACTGCGCGGCCCTCGAAGCGCCCCAGGCCGCCGACGATGGCGCGATCCTCGGCGAAGCTGCGGTCGCCGGCGAGCGGCAGGTAGTCGGTGATCAGGGCGGCGATGTAGTCCAGCGCGTGCGGCCGCTGCGCGTGACGCGCCACCTGCACCTTCTGCCACGGGGTGAGCTTGGCGTAGGCGGCGCGGAGCTGCTTGTCCGCCTTGTCGGTCAGGCGGGCGACCTCGTCGGCGATGTTGATGCCGTCGGTCTCGGAGATGCGGCGCAGCTCGTCGATCTTGTCCTCGAGCTCGGCCACTGGTTTTTCGAAATCGAGAAAGTGACGCATGGCGGGCGTTTAGCACAGTTCCCGACGGTGCAAATCCCTGCGCCCACGGCCCGATGCGGCGTCAGGAAGTGGCCCGCAGCGCCAGCGGATGATGTGCTTCGACCAGGTTCTGC
>CAXTNV010000098.1:0-13988 GCA_964245755.1 uncultured Acetobacteraceae bacterium
CGCAGAAGATGAAGCGGACCAACCGCGGCTCCCAGACGCTGACCGAGATGGACGGCAAGACGGTGAAGCAGTGGGCCCCGTACGGGCTGGCATGAGGAGCATCTGAGTCATGGCACGCGTCAAGCGGGGCGTCACCACCCACGCCCGACACAAGAAGGTCCTGGCAGCCTCGAAGGGGTTCGTCGGTCGTTCCTCGACCAACTACCGCATAGCCCTGGAGCGTCTCGAGAAGTCGCTCCAGTACGCCTATCGCGACCGCCGCAACAAGAAGCGCGACTTCCGCGGGCTGTGGATCCAGCGCATCAACGCCGCGGCGCGCGAGCACGGCCTGACCTACAGCGTGTTCATCCACGGGCTGAACAAGGCCGGGATCGAGATCGACCGAAAGGTGCTCGCGGCCATCGCCTACGACGATGCTGCGAGCTTCGCCGAGATCGTCGGCAAGGTGCAGGCGGCCCTCGCCTGAGGCGGGCATCGCGGCCCGTCCGCGGCCCTGCGGTCCGGGAGTGACGCGTTGCCGGACGACCTCGAGAGCCTGAGGCGTGAGACGCTCGCCAGCCTGGCAGCGGCGCCGGACCAGCGCGCCTGGGACGCGATCCGCGTCGGGACGCTGGGCAAGTCCGGCCGCCTGACCCTGCTGCTCAAGGAGCTGGGGCGCGCGGCACCTGATGTGCGACGCGTCCGCGGCGCCAGCCTGAATCGCCTGCGCGACGAACTCGCGGCTGCGATCGAGGCGCGCGGCAGGGCGCTGGAGGCGGCGGCACTCGACGCGCGTCTTGCGGGCGAGCGGGTCGACGTCACCCTGCCGGTGCGGCGTGAACCGAAGGGCTCAATCCACCCGATCAGCCGCACCATCGAGGAGATCGTCGCGATCTTCGGCGTCATGGGCTTCCGGCTCGCCGAGGGTCCGGACATCGAGACCGATTGGCACAACTTCTCCGCGCTGAACACGCCGGCGCACCATCCGGCGCGCACCGACCACGACACCTTCTACCTGCCCACCGCTGAGGGTGAGCCGACACGGCTGCTGCGCACCCAGACCTCGCCGGTGCAGATCCGCACCATGCTGGAGCAGGCGCCGCCGATCCGGGTGATCGTGCCCGGCCGCACCTACCGCGCCGACCACGACGCCACCCATTCGCCGATGTTCCACCAGTGCGAGGGGCTGGTGGTGGATCGCGGCATCACGCTCGGTCACCTCAAGGGCTGCCTGATCGAATTCCTGCGCGCGTATTTCGACCAGCCGTCGCTGCCGGTGCGCTTCCGCGCCTCCTACTTCCCGTTCACCGAGCCCTCGATGGAAGTCGACATCGCCTGGAGCAGGCACACCGGCGAGATCGGCGGCGGCTCCGACTGGCTCGAGGTGCTGGGCAGCGGCATGGTGCATCCGCGCGTGCTGGCCAATTGCGGCATCGACCCGCGCGGCTTCACCGGCTTCGCCTTCGGCATGGGCATCGAGCGCCTGACCATGCTCCGGCACGGCATCCCGGACCTGCGCTCCTTCTACGAGAGCGACATCCGCTGGCTGCGGCACTACGGCGCCTCGCCGCTGCTGCCGGCGCTGCTGCACGAGGGCCTCTGAGCGATGAAGTTCACCCGCTCCTGGCTGGGCGACCATCTCGACAGCGCGGCCAGCCTGGACGAGCTTCTCGCCGCATTGAACCGCATCGGGCTGGAGGTGGAGGCGGTCACCGACCCTGGTGCGGCGCTTGCGGCCTTCCGCACCGCGCGCATCCTGGCCGCCGAGCCGCACCCCAACGCCGACCGGCTGCGGGTCTGCCGGGTCGATGTCGGCGAGGCGGGTGCCGAGCCGGTGCAGGTGGTGTGCGGCGCGCCCAACGCGCGCGCCGGGCTCGCGGCGATTTTTGCCCCGCCGGGTGCCGTGATCCCCTCGAGCGGTGCGGTGCTCAAGGTCGGCGAGATACGCGGTGTCGCGAGCCGCGGCATGCTCTGCTCGCTGCGCGAGCTCGCTCTCGGCGAGGAGCATGACGGCATCGCCGAGCTGCCCGACGAGACCGTGCCCGGGCAGCCCTATGCCCGCTTCGCCGGCCTCGACGACCCGGTGATCGACATCGCCGTCACGCCGAACCGAGGCGACGCCCTGGCGGTGCGCGGCATCGCCCGCGACCTCGCCGCCGCCGGCTGCGGCCGGCTGAAGCCCTGGCTCGCCGAGACGGTGACGGGGACGTTCGCCTCCTCCATCGCCTGGCGCGACGACTTCGCCGAGGCGTGTCCCTACGTGCTCGGCCGCATGCTGCGCGGCGTCCGCAACCGCCCCAGCCCCACCTGGCTGCGCGAGCGCCTGCTCGCCGTCGGGCTGCGCCCGATCTCGGCACTGGTGGACGTCACCAACTTCTTCACCTTCGACCTCGGGCGGCCGCTGCACGTGTTCGACGCGGACAAGGTGGCCGGCGACGAGCTGGTGCTGTGCCGCGGCGCCGGCGAGGGCTTCCGCGGCCTCGACGGCCGCGACTACATCGCCCATCACGAGGACTGCGTGATCGCCGACCGGGCCGGCGTGCAGTCCTTCGCCGGCCTGATGGGCGGCGAGGCGACCGGCGTGTCGGAGGCGACGGTCAGCGTCTTCATCGAGTGCGCGCTGTTCGATCCGGTGCGGGTGGCGTTCTCCGGCCGCCGCCACGGCATCACGTCGGACGCGCGCCAACGCTTCGAGCGCGGGGTCGATCCCGCACTCCCGGCCGCCGCCCTGGAGGCCGCCCCGCCCCAGGTGCACGCGCTGTGCCGCGGCCAGGCCAGCGACGTCGTCGCGGCCGGGGAGCCGCCCGCCTGGCAGCGCGAGGCGCGGCTGCGCTTCGCCCAGGTCGCGGCCCTTGGCGGGCTGGATGTGCCTGCCGACGAGGCGGTGGCATCGCTCGAGGCGCTGGGCTTCGCCGTGCGTGACCGGAGCGACCACGGGGCGACCTTCGAGGTGCCGTCGTTCCGTTCCGACATCGCCGTGGGCGCGGTTCTCGACCCGGCCCCCGGGCTCGATCCTGGCCGCGGCCTGCTCGCGGACGACGTCGCCCCGATCGAGGCCGAGTGCGACCTGATCGAGGAGGTGCTGCGGCTGCGCGGGCTGGACAGCGTGCCTCCGGTGCCGCTGCCGTCGCTCGGCGTGGTGCCGCTGCCGGCGCTGACGCCGCGCCAGGCCCGCACCGCCGCCGCCCGCCGCACCCTGGCGGCGCGCGGCATGGCCGAGTGCATCGGCTTCTCCTTCGTCTCGCACGAGGAGGCCGAGCGGTTCGGCGCGATCCCCGACAGCCTGCGCCTGCTCAACCCGATCGCCGCCGACCTCGACCAGCTGCGCCCGACGCCGATGGCCTCGCTGGTGCTGGCGGCCAAGCGCAATGCCGCGCGCGGCGCCGACGCGCTTGCCCTGTTCGAGGTGGGTCCCGGCTTCGACGAGCACGGACAGCGCCTGATCGCCGCCGGCCTGCGCATCGGGCACGCGCCGCGCCGGCCCGGCGTCGCCGCCGAGCCCGCGACGCTGTGGGACGTCAAGGCCGACGCGCTGGCGCTGCTCGACAGCCTGGGCCTGCCGATGGAGGCGCTGAGCGTCGGCGCGGACGTGCCCGGCCATTACCATCCGGGTCGCGCCGGCACCCTGCGGCAGGGGCCGAGGACAGTGCTGGCCCGTTTCGGCGACCTGCATCCGGCGCTGTTGCGCGAGATCGGGCTCGGCGTGCCGGCGGCCGGCTTCGAGCTGTTCCTCGACGAGGTGGCCGATCCGAAGCGCCGGCGCCGTGCGGCGCCGCAGCTGCCGCCGTTCCAGCCGCTGTTGCGCGACTTCGCCTTCCTGGTCGGACGCGAGGTCACCGCCGACGCCGTGCTCCGCGCAGCACGGGGGGCGGAGCGCGCGCTTATCGCCGATGTCAGCCTGTTCGACGTCTACGAGGGCGACAAGGTGCCGGCGGGGCAGAAGTCGCTCGCCATCGAGGTAGTGCTGCAGCCGCGCGAGCGCAGCCTGACCGACGCGGAGATCGAGGCCGCCTGCGCCCGCCTGGTGGCGGCGGTGTCGAAGGCCACTGGGGCGGTGCTGCGGCAGTAGCGGCGGATATCGTTCCTCTACCGTATCCTCATCCATCCATGTAAGTAGGGCGGGGAACGGATCGGATCCGCCGCATGGATCAAGGCCCGCGACGGAATTCGCCGAAGCCCGCGGCCTGGTGGTCCGGCAGCCTGGCCACGTTCATGACGACGGACGATGCGGTGCTGCTGCGACAGCTCTCCCACGCGGCGGTGCGGCACTTCCGCACCCACGAGCCCACCCAGCTTCGCGCCTGGTCGCGCGAGATCGAGGTTCTGCGTGGCATCGTCGCACAGCTGCCGGAGGTGTTGGAGTGGCAGCTTCTGCTGGAGTTCCAGATCCCCAGGCTGGGCGGACGCATCGACGTCGTGCTGCTCGCCCCCGCTGCCGTCTTCGTGCTCGAGTTCAAGGTCGGTGCGACACACTATGCCGAGCCCGATCGCCGGCAGGTGCAGGACTACGCGCTCGACCTGCAGGACTTCCATGCCGGCTCGCGCGGCTACCCGATCGTGCCGATCCTGGTCGCGACCGACGCGCTCGCGACGGCGCAGACGCTGCCGTTCTCGTTCGCGGGCGCCGGTCCGGGCGTGCTGCATGCCGATGGCAAGTCGCTTCCGGCACTGCTGCGGACGCTGGCTGCACGTCCCTCGACCACTTCCCGTCCGATAGACCTGCGCGGCTGGGAGCATGCTGCCTACGATCCGGTGCCGAACATCATCGAGGCCGCTTGCCTGCTGTTCGCGCGCCACGCGGTCGCGGAGATCGTCAGCGCGCGCGCCGACACCTACAACCTGACCCGGACCGCGGATCGCATCGCGGCACTGATCGCGCTGGCGCAGGCCGAGCAACGCCCGACGATCCTGTTCGTGACCGGCATTCCCGGCGCCGGCAAGACGCTGTGCGGCCTGAACGCGGCGTTCGGCGTCGAGGCCAGGACGGGTGCCGCCTTTCTGACCGGCAACCCGACCCTGGTGCACGTGCTGCGCGAGGCGCTGGTGCGCGACGCGGTGAAGCAGGGCCAGAGCCGCCACGACGCGGTGCACCGGATGAAGGGCGTGATCCAGGCGCTGCCCCGGTTCCGCGACGATCTCGTCGCCTCCGGGCAGCCGCCCCCGGAACGGGTGATCATCATCGACGAGGCGCAGCGCTGCTGGACCGTGCGCCAGGCGATCGCCAAGACGCGGGACCGGCCGGTGCAGCTCGATCGTTCCGAGCCCGCGCACCTGCTCGACATCATGTCGCGTCATGCGGGCTTCGCGTGCGTGCTCTGCCTGATCGGCCACGGTCAGGAGATCCATGACGGGGAGGGTGGTCTTGCCGAATGGGGTGAGGCGTTGCGCGATCGGACCGACTGGCGGATCCATGCGGCACCGCGAACCCTGACCGATCCCGAACCGCGCAACCGGCTTCCGCCACTCGCTGCCATGGTCGCGGAGCCGGATCTGCATCTCGACGTCCCAGTGCGTTCGCTGCGCAACGACAACGCGGCCGCCTGGGCGGATGCCGTGCTGTGCGGCGCCGCCGCCGCCGCATGCGGCATCGCCCGCGACGCGGAGATACCGTTTCGGCTCACCCGCAGCCTCTCCAGCCTGCGACGTGGGCTTCGCGCCGCCAGCCGCGACATCCATCGCTGCGGTCTCGTCTGCAGCGCCAAGGCGCATCGGCTGCGCGCGGAGGGGCTCGGCACGGAACTGCCGCACATGGACCCGGATGCGGTGGCGCGCTGGTTCCTGGACCATTATCCGCAGGACGTGCGCGCCTCGGATGCCCTGGAGCAGGTCGCCACACAGTTTTCCGTGCAGGGCCTGGAGCTTGATCATGTGGGTTTGTGCTGGGACGGCGATCTGGTGCGTAGGCCCGGCCAGCAGGCTTGGCAGGCCCGGTCCTTCTGCGGCACCGACTGGCAGGTCGCCCGCGATGCGCACAAGATCGCCTACCGGCTGAACACCTACCGGGTGCTGCTCACGCGAGCGCGATACGAGACCATCATCTGGGTGCCCGCCGGCGACCCGGTCGACCGCACCCGAGACCCGCACACGCTCGACGCCATCGCCACATTCCTGCGCGCCTGCGGCGTGCGCGACCTCGTGGAGGCGCCTTCTGCCGAGGCGCCTCGACCTGCGGCGTCGCCGCTGCCGCTGCTGCCGCCGCCGTGATCAGCGCCGCCGGCGTGGAAAGCTGACTTTCGCCGCGTTTGCGCCTATTGCTGCGCCCATGACCGATACGCCGCTCTCGCTGATCCGCAACTTCTCGATCATCGCCCATATCGACCACGGCAAGTCCACCCTGGCGGACCGGCTGATCCAGGCCTGCGGGGGCCTGTCCGACCGCGAGATGACCAACCAGGTCCTCGACAACATGGAGCTGGAGCGCGAGCGCGGCATCACCATCAAGGCGCAGACCGTCCGCCTGACCTACCCGGCGCGCGACGGCAAGAGCTACGTGCTCAACCTGATGGACACGCCTGGCCACGTCGACTTCGCCTACGAGGTCAGCCGTTCGCTCGCTGCCTGCGAGGGGTCGCTGCTGGTGGTCGACGCCTCCCAGGGCGTGGAGGCGCAGACGCTGGCCAACGTCTACCAGGCGCTCGACGCGCACCACGAGATTGTCCCGGTGCTCAACAAGATCGACCTGCCGGCGGCCGAGCCGGAGCAGGTGCGCCAGCAGATCGAGGACGTGGTCGGCATCCCGGCCGACGACGCGGTGCAGATCTCGGCCAAGACCGGCGTCAACATCGAGGGCGTCCTGGAAGCGCTGGTCACGCGCCTGCCGCCGCCCGTCGGCGACGCCGATGCGCCGCTGCAGGCGCTGCTGGTCGACAGCTGGTACGACACCTACCTCGGCGTGATCATCCTGGTGCGGATCAAGCACGGGCGGCTGCGCAGGCACTCCCGGATACGCATGATGTCGACGGGTGCGGTGCACAGCCTGGAGCAGATCGGCGTGTTCACGCCGGCGATGCGACCTGTGGACGATCTGGGACCGGGCGAGATCGGCTACATCACCGGCGCGATCAAGACGGTGGCGGACTGCAACGTCGGCGACACCATCACCGACGATCGTCGTCCCGCGGCCGCGGCACTCCCCGGTTTCAAGCCGTCGATCCCGGTGGTGTGGTGCGGCCTGTATCCGATCGATGCGGACGATTTCGAGAAGCTGCGCGAGAGCCTGTCGCGGCTGCGACTGAACGATGCCAGCTTCCATTACGAGGCGGAGACGTCGGCTGCCCTCGGCTTCGGCTTTCGCTGCGGCTTCCTCGGCCTGCTGCACCTGGAGATCATCCAGGAGCGGCTGACCCGCGAGTTCAAGCTCGAGCTGATCGCCACCGCACCCTCGGTGGTCTACAAGCTGCACCGCACCAACGGCGCCGCGGAGGAGCTGCACAACCCGGCCGACATGCCGGACGGCAGCCTGATCGCCAGCATCGAAGAGCCCTGGATCCGCGCGACCATCATGGTGCCGGACGAGTATCTCGGCCCGGTGCTTACGCTGTGCAACGACCGGCGCGGCCGGCAGGCGGACCTTACCTATGTCGGCAACCGGGCGATGGCGGTCTATCGGCTGCCGCTGAACGAGGTGGTGTTCGATTTCTACGACCGGCTGAAGTCGGTCAGCCGCGGCTATGCCAGCTTCGACTACGCGATGGACGGCTACGAGGAGAGCGACCTCGTGCGCATCTCGATCCTGGTCAACCTGGAGCCTGTGGACGCGCTCTCCTTCATCGCCCACCGCAGCGCGGTCGATGCCCGCGGCCGCTCGATCTGTGCGAAGTTGAAGGAGCTGATCCCGCGCCAGCTATTCAAGATCGCGATCCAGGCGGCGATCGGTAGCCGGGTGATCGCGCGTGAGACCATCGGCGCGCTGAGCAAGGATGTGACCGCCAAGTGCTACGGCGGCGACATCAGCCGCAAGCGCAAGCTGCTGGACAAGCAGAAGGAGGGCAAGAAGCGGATGCGCCAGTTTGGCCGCGTCGAGATCCCGCAGAGCGCCTTCCTGGCCGCCTTGAAGATGGACGCCTGAACCCGGTCTGGGCGGACCCGGAAGATCACCGTGAGGGCAGAGCTTGCCTCAGGCCCGCCTGTTGCTATGGTCCGCCCGCCTTGGCAAGCTGGACCTTGAGCTGGAGAGATGGCCGAGCGGTTTAAGGCGCACGCTTGGAAAGCGTGTGTGCGTGAAAGCGTACCGTGGGTTCGAATCCCACTCTCTCCGCCAGAGAAGTTCTAGCGTGAAAAAGCGCGGAAGATCAAAGGTTTGCGATCTCTCACTCCCCGCCATATGGCATACGGTATGGCACTCGCGCTAAGGCACACGGTCGTTTGGTAATCGAGACCAGGCCAAGCGGAGTCGACGTTGAGTGGAAGCTGTGGGACAGACCCGATTAAGTGGACGATAATCGTGTCGACGCTGGCACCCGTGGTTTCGTCGGTAGCCATAGCCCTCGTAACCGCTGGCGTAGCAGGAAGATCGGTAAAGCAGGCAAAACATGAGCGGGGACGGCAAGCGACGGCATACGCCGTGCGTCTCCACCGGCTAATGAGCCAACTCCTCGACAAGGCTCTACTCAATGCGGGGACACCATTTACTGGGAGGGTCACCGCGCATCCGGGGTCATCTCAACCCTAATCAATTCTGACAAGATAGTGCTGCCTGACGAACTCGACGCGACAAGGTGGAAAGATCACGCGTTGCTTGATCCCGACCTATACGAGGAAATCAACAATTTCCCTGGTCTGACGGCCGACCTAGACGAATTTTATCTCAGGAAGACGGTGGAGGGCCAGAGTTCGATCCTAATCCGTTGGTGGTTTATTCGCTTGACGACGATAGCGCCGATCCGATCGCTGTCGGGTCTCCTACGCTTCTACAGGGGCACGCTCGGACTCCCTAAAAGAACCGGTTGGGAGGCTCGCGCAGGAGGGTCGGGCGATGTGCCGGCGCCAAGGCTCCCAGATTGCTAGAGTGTGAAGCTTCCGCGATGAAGTTCTGGAGCAGACTTCTGGGCATTCGAGAGGAGGCTTCCGCAGCCGGCGCAATGCGCGGCTTAGACGCCTGTAGACGCTGATTGGGTGTCGGCTTGTCTCCAAGCAAAGCAGCGGCTCAAATTGTCCGACTATCGCAGGCATCACGAGCCGATCTACAAGGCGGGCTGGAACATCCTCTGAGGTGATCACAGCGAGCGCTTTTGCTCAGAACGAGGCTGCTGCGCCGTTCCATGGCTCCCAGCTCTCCGCCAGCTGCGCCGGCTTCTCAGCTGGAGCAGCCGGCCTGCCCTGACAATCGTGCCCTGCCTGGACACCGAATTAAGATGGCTGACGGATGGGGTCTACCGTGCGGGGCGGCTGGGCTCCTAACGGCGGCCTGTGCGCCATCAAGCGACGTCGTGGGCGAAAGTGGTCGCAGATGGTGCCATGGGTGAGGAGGAAGCATAGCGCCAGTTCGGGGACTTGAACCGCGGCATCTGCCTCTCGCAGCGCCGTAGCCGCGCAGGTCATCTTTGAGGATGCGCCGTGGCTTGTATTGCAGGCTGCGGAGCAGACGCTTCAAGAGGAGCCTAATCGCGGTTGCATTCTGTGTCGCCTGCACGCGATGGCGAGCCGGCGCCGACCTCGTCCATCGCACGCCGGAGGTGGTGCTGCTTGTCGTCGGTCCGGAGCAACACCTCGTCCGGCTGATGCTCGTGGTCTGGTGCCGCAGGCGTGTCAGTGCATGGCTCGTGAACTCAGCCTGCACTCGTAGGCCGTTCTCGACTAGCCAACCTCAAAGTGACAATGCCATCTGCCTAGATAGTGCTTCTGCCGCCTTCAAACTCTGTCCTGGTCGGACACAAGCTTCGCCAGAGATGAGAAGCCAGAGCTCGATACATGGACCTTCTTGGGATCCAGTTCTGTTCGAGCACGTCTGCGTGACCGTGGCATCAGCTCGAAATGGTCCACGTTGCAGCACTTGCGGCCATCCGGATCGGTAACGCCTCGCGCTCCAGCTCATAGATAATTGTTAGGAAGATTATGCTCAGGTCGGTGATCTTCTACGGCGCTTGTAGTGAGTAGCCTGTCGGGCTTGACGTTGTTCAGACTTAGCGTGTTCCGACGAACATCACCGCATGTGGTTCGCACGCACGCGTTAGCGGTTACTCTAGCTGCCATCATTCTGTTCTGCCTCTCGGCGAGCATCTCCGCGCCCGGGTTCGCTATGTCACCACATCGCGGGCATCATCACCGAGTGCGAGTTGCGGGCAGGATCTCGCATCGTCGCTACTTGGCGCGCGTCAGCCGTGCGAGCAGATCAGCGACGGAAGCCCATTCCGAAGTTGCTGCACGGATGGTTGCTCATACGGACCTCGTGAGTTTGCAGAACACAGGCGACATCAATCTTGTAGCCTCTCACACCGTGCTTGCCGCAATCGCCGGTGCAGCGCGCGATACCGGGGTCGATCCAGACTTGTTGATGGCGTTGGCGTGGCGAGAAAGTCGGTTTAATCCGGCTGCCAAGAACCGTCATTCATCGGCAAGCGGGTTGCTCCAGTTCACCTCGGGAACCTGGCTCAGAACGATCCAGGAGTTCGGAGGACGTTATGGTGCCGCGGTCTATGCGGCCTCGATACATCGAGGCACATCCGGTCGCATCTTCGTCCATAACAGATACATGCTGACCACCATCCTGAAGCTCCGATATGATCCCGTTCTTTCCGCCAGGATGGCGGCTGAGATCATGAGACGACAAAGCACGGCCGCCCTGACGTTGCGTGGCCGGACCGCAACTTCTCAGGAGCTGTATCTGTCGCACGTTCTAGGAGCTGACGGCTCAGCCCGCTTTATCGCCGCCATGACCACGCGCCCAACCATCTCGAGCGCGGAAGTTATCGATCAGAGACTGCTCCGCAATGCCGGTCTTCTGGCTATCGACGGCCATCCCATGACCGTCGCGAACACCTACCTGGCGATCGGCATGATGCTCGGTGTCCATCGGACCGATCCGAGCACAGCAGCAAGCCGTCAGGCGGTAGAAACCGACGCCACAACCCCCAGATTGATCGAGCTCGCCCAACCGACGCTATCATCCGACAGATGGTGCACGTTTTCCGACCTCGTTGTTTGCTCCAGGCAGACGCCGCGCAGGTTGCGATTGCCGCTGGCGTGATGCCGAAGCCCCGACCTGAGCCGGACGTGAGTGCTGCAGCGGAGGAGAGTGTCCTGTTCTGCGGAAGCTGTTGACAGGAAACGGCACGCTCACGATTAAGCACGCCGAGAACAACCTGCTCCGCTGCCACTGCGTGGCAACGGCGGTTCCCAGTTCGTCCCTGCCGCTCGGGAATGCTCACGTTGAGGCTGCCCTGCCGAGAAACCGCGCTGGTCTTCTCGGTCGCGTGGCCGCTCGGTCTGTGACCAGACGCTTGCTGCCGCCACCGCCTTCTGGGGTTCTCCGCCCACTACTTGGCTGCCGACGTCGGTCGCCTCGGGCCCGGGCGGGCCTGCCTCGTGCTTGCGGCGGTGAGAGGGCTGGGGCAGCGCCTCGTCGGCTTCGCGGCGCGTCTCGGGAGCCAACGTCTATGGCACGGGCCACCTGCCCAACGCGGGCAACGCAGCACCGGAAGCAAGCCGCCGCTCGACATCGCTGCCGCTCGACAGCTGCGCCGGTCGATCGATTGCCCGATGGCGGAAAAGCGAGAGGATCAGCCGAGCGCCTCGCTGATCGTCCAGCAGCTTGGACACATACCCTCCAAGCGCTGCCTCGGTCTTCCCGCGCGTGATCATGGGCGTCATCGGCTCGAAGCGTGACGGGCTGGTTCGAATGCAGCGGTTCGAACGGCTCTCTGCGAGCCGAAGCAGATGCCCATCAGCTTGACTCCACTGCCTGATGGCCGACCTGGGCCAGCAGGAGGCGGAGTGGGTGGACGGCGAAAGCAGCCTGGGCGCTTTGGCGCCTGCCTTCATGCGGGCGGTTCCGCGGGATGGGTCGGAGAGGAGGTCTCACCAGACATGGCCGTCATCCGCGGCAAGGGCGGCACCCACGCCGCCAGCGATGGCGGCGACGGCCGCTCGATAGGCCGTGACGAAGCCTGGCTGCCGGTCGAGACCGAGCCCGGCAAAGGCTCGGATCCGCAGCAGACCCAGACCATCGGGCGCGTGCAGGGCCTCCCGATCCGCCGAAGACAAACTCGGCTCGATCACCTGGTACGATCCGCCCCGGTCGTCGGTCCCGTCGAGGTAGCGGGCGAAGCAGGCAAGGAAGAAGGCTTCACGATTGAGAGCGCCGCCGGTCTCGAGCAGACGCTCGATCGTGCGGCGGTGGAAGTTCGGGATCTTAGCCGCACCGTCTTGCGCAATCCGAAGCAACTGGTCGCCGATCGCGGGATTGCTGAAGCGATCGAGGACGATGTCCTTGTAGCCTGCAAGACAGACGCCCGGCGGCCCCTCGATCAGGGGGATGGCGTCCCCCGTTAGGAAGCGGTCGATCATGCCCCGGATCCGGCTGTCGCGCATGGCCTCGTGCACCAGACGGTGACCGCACAGAAGCGCTGGATAGGACAGCATCATGTGGGCGGCATTGAGGATTCGGCCCTTGGCGGCCTCGAACGAGGCGACGTCGTCGCGGAGCTGGACGCCGGCGGCGGCGAGGTCCGGCCGTCCGCCCGGAAAGCGGTCCTCCATCACCCACTGGATAAAACTCTCGCTCATCGCCGGCACTCGGTCGTCGATGCCGCTTGCGGCATTGAGGCGGTCGCGATCGGCGAGCGCGACCATGGGTGCGATGCGGTCCACCATGCTGTTCGGGAAGGTGGCCTCCCGCTCGATCCAGCTAGCGAGCTCTGGATCTCGCGCACGGGCGAACCCCACGACAGCCTTGCGGGTGGTGTCGCCGTTTCCACGCAGATTGTCGCACGAGACGGTCGCGAAGGCGGCCGTGCCGGCGCGGCGGCGGCGGTCGAGCGCCTCCACCAGCAGGCCGAACACCGTTTCCGGCAATGCGAGCCCGAGATCACGCGCGATCTCGGGAGCATCGGACCGGAACTCGCCGGTGCGCTCGTCGATGTTGTAGCCGCTTTCGGTGATCGTCAGCGTGACGATGCGGATGCCCGGCGACGCGAGCATGTCGAGCACGCGGTCCGGCTCGCGCGGCGCGTGCAGATAGCCGATCATGGCGCCGACGATCCTGGTCCGGCGGTTGCCGTCGGGAGCGTATTCAGTGACGGTATAAAGGTGGTCCTGGTCCCGGAAGGCATCCGCCTTGTCCGCCGCTTCCGGGCTCCGGCCGAGGCCTATGCCGACGATGCCCCATCCTGCATGGCCAGGTAGATGCAGGCACCGATCCATGAAGACTGCTTGGTGGGTGCGGTGGAAGTTGCCGACGCCGATATGGACGATGCCCGGGACGACCCGGCTGCGGTCGTAGCGTGGCACGTCCGTTTCCGGTGGTGGATCGGCTAGGGTCCGGTTGGATAGCGGCCGCATGGATCGTCCTCCGTCACCCGCGTTCCGCTCGGGACGTCGCCGCCATCAACGTCCCCGGCATAGCTCGGGGCCGCACATTACCAGGGTGGTAGCAGGTCCAGAACGCCATTAGGGCTCGCTCGGCGGAGCGGCAGACAATTGGCACGCCAGCCTTCGAGCTGCGCGGCCCGGCAACGCACGATCGCGGCAGTGGTTGATATGGCGCTTGCACGTCGTGGTCCATCCGACTGATCCGACTTCGTTTCGGCTGTAATTACACGCTGAGGCCGCAAATTGCGCTTCCGCACAACCTGTGTGTTCACTATACGTTCTCGTGTGGGGAGGGCTTTACCATGGCGACGGCAGATACGCGGGCAGCGCTTGTCCAAGGCTTGCGCGCCGAGATCGCGGCGATGCAGCGGCACAGCAGAGGCGCCTCGCGAGCGCCCGCTTTGCCGTTCGGCATCGCCCCGATCGACCGCCATTTGCCTGCGGGTGGGCTGCTGCTCGGGGCGGTGCATGAGCTGCAGGCG
>CAXTNV010000099.1:0-13669 GCA_964245755.1 uncultured Acetobacteraceae bacterium
CGTCATGAGCAGGCGAGGCCGCAGCGGCGTGCTCAGGCGGCGTGCTCAGGCGGCGCGGCCGGCGGCCGCGGGGTACAGCATGGTCGCGGTCACGTGCACGTCGAGGAAGGTCTCGTCTTCCGCCACCGGAAGGTCGAGTGCGGCGTGCCCGTCGGTCCAGCGGCAGCCGGCCTCGACGCCGTGCCAGCCATCGGACCGTAGAGCCTCCAGCGGCACGGGCACATCGGTGAGCCCGTGCCAGAGCACGAGCCTGCCGATCGCGACCCCGAGGGTGCGGCGGTCATCGACGAACGGGCCGACCGTGTCGGCGGGCTTCGCGGCGCGCGACAGCAGCCGGATCGGCCGGGCGCCGGACGGTATACGGAACATGTGGCGGCGGCCGTTGTGCCAGCAGGCGGCGAGCTCGCGGCCGGTATCGAGCAGCAGCCGCAGCTCGGGCTGATCGGTCAGCCGCACGGCTGCGCCGCCGCCGAAGCCGAGGCCGCGCGCACGCTCGCACAGGCGGGCCCAGATCGGCTCGACCTGCTCGCGCGCCACGGCGAGCGGCGCGACCCGGCGGATGTCCTGGCGCGGGCGGATCGCGGCGCCGGCAGAGATGAACAGCGCGCGGTTGCCGGTATCGAGGTAGCTCTCGGCGGCCAGGCCCTCGGCCAGCAGGATGCCGTGACGCTCCAGCTCGACATGGAAGAAGTCGTAGGCCGGGATGGAGCGGTCGACCAGCACCGAGCGGCCGTTGACCAGCATGCGGACAGGGACCAGTCCGGCCTCGGTGAGGATGCAGTGCTCGGGCGTCAGCAGCAGGTCGCGATGCGGGATCGAGTCGGCGAAGGCGTGCCTGCGGATGCGGATCGGAAACGATTCGTCGCGCCGATCGCGGCCTGCGTTGTCGTGCCTGCGTCCGCCGGTCCAGATGACCGGGCGGGCCACGCGGATGCCGTGCTCGATGACCGTGACCAGGTCGCCGGCGCGCAGGCTCTCGACCGCCGCCTCGCCGGAGGGCGTCGCGATCATCACCCCGCGCAGGAAGCAGACCGCGGTCACGCTGAGGCTGGTGTCGGCGGACTTCGAGCCGGCGCCATCCTGCACGGACAGGTCGAGGAGCGTGGTGACGGTGCCTCCCGGCTTCACCTGACCGCGCGTCGGGGTGAAGCTGAGGGCGCGCAGCTCGGCGGTCAGATCGGCAGGAACCGTGAAGGCGAGGCTGTAGGTGCCGATGCCGGTCCGAGTCAGGCCGGTGCCGGAGAGCCTGCCGTCGCTGTCGGTCACGGCACCGTCGTGGCTCAGGGTGATCACGGCGCGCGTGACGGTGGTGCAGCTGAGCTCGGCGACGGTGACGCCGCCGAACGGCGACAGCGCCGTCGCGTCGCTGTCCTGCTCGGTTGCCGGCAGGCCGTTGACGATCGGCTGCGATCCCGGCGCGCCGCCGCGCTGCAGGCGCAGGGGGATCGTCGGACTGCCGCTGGCGAGATCGCGAACCGAGCTGTAGAGCGATGGCGTGCCCGCGTAGAACGCGCTCGGATGCTGCGTCTGCCAGTCCACGTAGAGGCTGTCGTAGCTGCCGCCGCTGGGAGACGCCAGGAAATGGATCTCGTAGGAGCTGTCGGACGGGAGGTCGGCATAGGGCAGCGTGCCGGCCCCGGTGAAGCGCGTGACGCCGCCGCTGCCGGCGACGATGAAGGTCGCGTCGGTGACGGCGACCAGCAGCCCGGCGCCGTCGTACTCGGCGGTCCATGCTCCTGACAGGGTCGAGCCGTCCGAGAAGGCGGCATCGGTGATCTTGGTGGTGACGAAACTGTCGGCCATGGCACCGGATCCTGGAAGACGATCGCATCGAGGCTGCGGGCAGGCCGCCGCCGAGGGCAGCCATACGCCGACCCAAGAGGGAGACGACATGATTTGTTACGCATGCGGCGCGGGTGGCGGCGCGGGATGAGCGCGCGATGGGCGATCGGGCTGATGACCGGCACCGTGCTCGACGGCAACATCGACATCGCCCTGCTGCGCAGCGACGGCGAGCGCATCGACGCGTTCGGTCCCTGGACGCTGGCCGCCTATGGCCCGGCGCTGCGCGCACTGCTCGAGCGCTGCGTGCAGGCGGCCCGCGCCTGGAACTTCGAGGGCCCGGAACCGGCGGTGTTCGAGGAAGCCAGCCTGGCGCTGACCCGCGCGCAGTCCGACGCGGTGCGGCGGTTCCTCGACGCCAACCGGCTCGACGCCGCCTCGATCGAGGTGATCGGCTTTCACGGCCAGACCGTGCTGCATCGGGCGCCGGTGCCGGGCCGTGCCGGCGATACCAGACAGCTCGGCTCAGGCGCCCTGATGGCGCGACGGCTCGGTATCGACGTGGTGGATGACTTCCGCACCCTCGACGTGCGCGCCGGCGGTCAGGGCGCACCCCTCGCCGCCTCCTACCACGTCGCACTGCTGCGACGTGCGGCACCCGGGAAGCCGGGCGCCGTGCTCAATCTCGGCGGTGTCGGCAACCTCACCAGCTGGGACGGCGCCGAGCGGGTGATCGCCTTCGATACCGGCCCCGGCAACGCACCGCTGAACGACTGGAGCCGTGCGCACGGCCTCGGCGAGATGGACCGCGACGGCGCGCTGGCCTCGCGCGGCCGTGTCGACGAGGCCCTGCTCGCGCGCCTGCTGGCCCATCCGTGGCTGCGGCAAACTTATCCGAAATCGCTCGACCGCCACGACTTCTCAGCAGCGATGGTCGACGGGCTGGCTGCCGAGGACGGCGCGGCGACGCTCACCGCCTTCACCGCCGGCTGCGTGGCGGCGGCCCTCGATCTGCTGCCCGCGCGGCCGCGGCAGCTGGTGGTGTGCGGCGGCGGTCGGCATAACCCGGCGATCCTGCGTGCACTGGGCGTGCGCTGCGGCGTGGAGGTGTTGCGCGCCGAGCAGCTCGGCTGGCGCGGCGACGCGGTCGAGGCGGAGTGCTTCGCCTTCCTCGCCCAGCGCAGGCTGCGCGGCCTGCCGATCAGCTTTCCGCTCACCACCGGAGTTGCTGCGCCGATGAGCGGCGGACAGCTGCATCGCCGGCCGACCGCGGCGCCCTGAACACGCAACCCCGCCGACAGGGAGACGTTGCCGTGGCGTCAGTCAGAAGGAATGCCGGATGCGTGCCAAGATCGCCGCCCTGTCGGCCGTTTTTGCAGTCGCGGCCGGGCTGCCGGCGCGGGCCCGGGACAGCAGCCAGGATCCGGCGGGGACCTACAGCTACAAGCGTCCCTCACCCACCACGATTACCAGCTTCCGAAGCCTGTACGACATGTGCGTGACCTCGGGTCAGGACAACATGGCGCGCAGCGAGCATTCGCTGTGCGTCGGCTACTTCACCGGCCTGATCGATTTCTACCTGACCGAGACGCCGGTGGCGCAGCGCCAGTTCTGCCTGCCGACCAACCCACCGATCACCCGGCAGGCGGCGCGCGACAAGCTGGTGGCCTGGGCGGGCAGCAATCCGGCGGCGGCCGCCCAGCCGGCGGCCGCCGGGGTGTACCAGTTCCTGGTGGCGAGCTACCCGTGCGGCGCCGCATCACGGACCACTGCGCTTCCGGCACCAGCCACTTCCCCCTGACCTCGTCGCGCGCTGGACAGTCCGGCCTCGCGGCACCACCATGCCGAACCGATCGCGAGGCCACCATGATCGACCGGGCAGTATCCCAGCCGCTTCCCACCGACCGCGTGAAGCGGCTGCCGGTCCCCGCGATCCGGCAGATCGGCATCGCTGACCTGCGCATGGCGCTGCAGCTGGGCTGGCATGATTTCCGTGCCATCCCGAGCCAGCTGTTCTTCCTGTGCATCATCTACCCGGTGGTCGCCGTGGTGTTCTGGAAGTTCACCGCCGGGCATGGCCTGCTGCCGCTGTTCTACCCGATGATTTCGGGCTTCGCACTGGTGGGGCCGATCGCCGCGATCGGGCTCTACGAGATCAGCATGCGGCGCGAGCACGACCAGCCCGCCACCTGGCGCAACTGCTTCGACGTGCTGCGCTCGCCGAACCTGGCATCCGTCGTCGCGCTGGCGCTGGCGCTGGTGGCGATCTTCGTGGTCTGGATCACGATCGCCCGGGGCATCTACCAGGCGGCCTTCGACGACGCGCCCTTCAGCCGCATGTCGGACTTCCTCGGCGCCCTGTTCGCCACCCCCGGCGGCTGGTTCCTGATCGTCGCCGGCAACCTGATCGGCCTCGCATTCGCGGTCGTCGTGCTCGCGATCAGCGTGGTATCCTTCCCGATGATGCTCGACCGCAACGTCGACGTGACGCTGGCGGTGCGCACCTCGCTTCGCGCCGTGGCGCGCAACCGGCTGGTGCTGGCACTGTGGGGCTTCATCGTCGGCACGCTGATCCTGCTCGGCTCGCTGCTGGCCTTCGTCGGCCTCGCCGTGGTGCTGCCGGTGCTGGGACACGCGACCTGGCACCTGTATCGCCGGCTGGTCGCCAATTGAGCCCTGCCGCGGACGTGCCGGTGCTTGCCACCGGCACCCTGTTCGCCCGGCTGCGCACAGACTGCGCGGAGCAATGGCGGGCCTACACCCACCACCCCTTCGTGACGGCGCTGGGCGCCGGGACGCTGCCGCTGGAGTCGTTCCGCACCTACCTGGTGCAGGACTACCTCTACCTGATCCAGTACGCCCGCGCCTACGCCCTGGCCGTCTACAAGGATCCCGACGTGGCCGGGATGCGACGGACCGCGCGCCTGCTGGCCGACCTGCTCGACACCGAACTGGCCCTGCACATCGCCTACTGCCGCGACTGGGGGCTCGACGAGGCCGAGCTCACGCGCCAGCCGGAGTCGCTCGAGCTGCTCGCCTACACGCGCTTCATGCTTGATTGCGGCCAGCGCGGCGACATTCTCGACCTGATGGTGTCGCTCTCGGCCTGCCTGGTCGGCTACGCCGAGATCGGCCTGCGCCTTGCCGCCGATCCAGGCACCCGCGGGCAGGACAACCCTTACCTGCCCTGGATCGGCGTCTATGGCGGCGCGCACTATGTCGGGCTTGCCAACGAGGGCATGCAACGGCTCGACCTGCTGGCGCGCTCGCACGGCGCCGATGCGCGCTACCCGATGCTGCTGCAGAGCTTCCGCACCACCGTACGCCTCGAGGCGGCGTTCTGGACGCCGGGCGACGGCGGCGGCCTTGAGCCAGTCATGTAACCTCCTGTTGCCCTAGAGGCGGTCATGAGGAAGGTGATCAGCTGTCCGGGATGCCGTGGCGGCGCTCGCTGCGGTGGTGAGGCCGCTGCGGCCTTCCCAGCTATGTCACGTTCAAGGTTTGGACAGGCTGCAAGCCGTCGTCTCGCTTGAGAAGGATGCTCGCTTCCGAAATGCGCGGTCTACCCTGAGCGCACGTCGATTAGCCTCGTGTTCCTTGTGAAAACGCTGAGCCGCGTGGGAAGCCAGGAGCTTGAACTGGATTGATCTCCGCGCAGAGTTGCTGTTCTGGTCTTCTCATCGCTGGGTGTTCGTGTTCATGGCCTGCTCGATCGCAGCCATATCATTTTGGTTTCGCGAAAAGTATCGTGTGCCATATGCGCTAATGGAAATCGCCGTGGGCATGGCGGTTGCTGGCAGTGTTTCGCCTTTGTTCATCGCTGGTTTCCCGTCCGACTTCTCCGGCGAGTTCGAAAGAAGCAGGATCGAGGTAAACCGGGTTCAAGTTGTAGGTGCGATCTACTTCATTGTCCGCGGGGTCGACAACCTTGATAAGGGTTTGACGGAACGGCTCGGGTGGCAGGACATCAGCAGGCGCTTATGGTCGCCTCAGCGATAGGCGGACAGTAATCGAACGCTGGTTGACGCAGCGGTGTGGCACTCCGTCACATGGTTGTTGGCCGGACCTGACCCTGGCCGAGCAGGTGTCTGCCAAGCTCAAGGCCCTGCTCCGCGATGCCGCGCCAGGTTCAGGGGAGCGCGTTGGACCGCCATTGAACGACCTATCAATCGGTTCAGCCCCGCCCGGTGCCGAGACTACCTCGCCAACACCGAGGTGGGATTCATCCAGAACAAGACTGCTCTAGTTCCGGGGCGGGCAGGTCCTACTCGAGGGAGACCGACATCTCGTCGAACCGCCTCGGCTTGGGACCCGCGCTGCGTATGTTGATCAGGTTCTGCAGCAGGCTGAACCAGAACGGCGCGCCCAGCGCCACCGCGCCCGCGGTCAGCAGCCAGCCGCACGGCGTCGCCCAGGAGAAGTGCGGAACCGACCAGCCGAACGGGATCTGCTGCGCCTCGAACAGGCGCAGCGTCGCCAGCACCGGCGGTTCCAGCACCGGAAAGCTCCCCGGCCCCACCGGGAGCACAGGCGGCGGTGCGGCGACCAGGTGCTCGGCGTCGGCCAGCATCACCGCGCGCAGCGCCGGGGTCTGCCACAGCACGCGGGCCACGCGCAGGCTGTCCACGTTCAGCGCCAGCGCCAGCACGACGCCGAAGATGATCATGACGTACTGGCTCAACCGCTTGTAAATGCCGCTCACCCGATCCATCGCGTCGTTGAACCACTGCTCCAGCCGGATGCGGAACGCGTCGACGTCGTCGCGGGCCTCGCGCAGGAACATGGACAGCGTCTTCTTCAGGTCTCCCTCGGGAAGTCCCGCCACGCTGTGCTCGATCTGGGTGAAGACCGGAGCGTCCGAGCCGTCGCGCAGCGTCTCCAGCAGCGCCAGGGAGAAGGTGCGCGCCGGGATGTAGGACGGCAGCCTCGAGGGTGTGCCGCGCATCAGCGGATGCGTCGAGACCCCGAGGACGCGCTGCAGCACCGCCTGCTGCGGCGTCGGCGCCCCCTGGGGGTTGCGGGCGACGACCTTCGCCAGGCGTTCGGCGGCACTCTGCCCCGGCGCCGGGGTGAAGTGCGCACGCAGGAAGTCGCGCGCGTTCACCCAGCGGAACGACGCGGTGTCGCTGTTGTCGAGGATGACGTCCAGCCCCTTGGCGAGGTAGGTGCCGCGCCAGGCGAAGATCCCGGCGATCACTTCCTGCACGCCGCTCGCGATCAGCGCGAGCAGGAAGTAGGTGAAAACCAGCGCGATGATCACGTCGAGGACGCTGCTCAGGTTCATGCCGCTGCTCCGGACTTGCTGGACCCCCGGCAGGCGTCCGTGGATCTGTTGCCCTATCGTACAGGAACCCAAACCGGATCGTTGCTTAATCCCGCGATCCCGGGCAGCCGCGAGCCGGGTCGGGAGACCGGGCTGACGGCCGGGCGCCAGCCCGTCGCTTGATGACCCGCAAGCGTGGAGCCATATCCCGGCCGTCCCGGGATGCCGTCGATGGTGGCAGCACCCGGCTCTTGACGCCCCACCGACGAGGCTGTGCTCCATGACCGAGGCCGAGATACTGCATCAGTTGACCGACATCTTCCGCGAGACCTTCGGCGACGACACGCTGGTGCTGAAGCACGAGACCACGGCGCAGGACATCGAGGACTGGGACTCGTTCAACCAGATCAACATCCTGGTCGCGACCGAAGTCCGCTTCGGGATCAAGTTCCAGACCGCGGAGACCGGGAACCTGAAGGATGTCGGCCACCTGGTCACGATCATCGAGCGCAAGCTGGCAGCGTCAGGACGCTGAGCCGCGGCCTTGACGCAGCCGGTCGTCGCCTAGAACTGGAAGTACAGGAACCGGCTCGGATCATCGAGGCCATACAGGCTGCCGAGCAGCAGCATGCCGATCACCAAGCCCCAGCGGATCCCCGGATACCAGCGCAGCCCGCGCGACGGAAACGGCCGGACCTGCTCGAGGGCGGGGCGGAAGTTGACCATGATCTGCTGGGTGTTCGGCAGCGTCCAGACGATCAGGAAGCCGATGCCGATGCGCACCCAGTCCTTCAGCGCCGACGCGTTGTCGCTCAGGGTGATCAGGCCGCTGCCGCCGAGCCGGCCGATCAGGCCCTGCGCCCAGCCGAACAGCCTGATCGGGATGATGATCTGTCCCGCCACCGGGTGCAGTCCCAGCAGGCCGCTCAGCATGGACACGGCGTCGGGCGCCGAGTTCGCCCGGAAGAAGATCTGGGCGACGAGCACGGCAAGGAAGGTGATCGCGACGCTGGGGACGATGCGGGTCCAGCGCTCGGGCGCCTTCGCCTTGCCACGGCTCGGCCGGAACACCCGCCAGGCATGGTTGATCGAGAGGTAGGTCGCGTGCAGCAGGCCGAAGATCAGGAATTGCAGGCCCGCCCCGTGCCAGATCCCGGCGAGCGACATGGTGAAGAACACGGGCAGCACGATCATGCTGGCGAAGCCGGTCGGGCTGCGCATCGCCAGGCGGGAGCTCGGCCGTCCCCTGGCGGCCCGGCGGCGGGTCACCCAGAGCGCTACCGGATTGTACAGATACAGGTTCAGGTAGTGCGTCAGCGTCATGTGCCAGCGCTGCCAGAAATCGATGATCGACCGGCTCTTGTACGGCGAGTTGAAGTTGAGCGGGAACACCACGCCGAACATCCGGGCGATGCCGATCGCCATGTCCGAGTAGCCGGAGAAGTCGAAATATAGTTGCAGCGAGTAGCTCAGCACCGCCTGCCAGGCACCGAACGTGCTGAGCAGGTGCGGGGAGAAGAAGCCTGGATCGGCGATGCGTCCCAGTGGATCTGCGATCACCACCTTCTTGCAGAGCCCGATCACGAAGATGCTCAGCCCGATGCTGAGCCGCTCCAGGCGAAACCGGTAGGTCTCCGCATCCTTGAACTGCGGGATCATCTCCTGGTTGTGCAGGATCGGCCCGGCGATCAGGTGCGGGAAGAACATGACGAAGACGGCGTATTCCAGCGCGCCGTGTGCCCGGACCATGCCGCCGCCGAGGTCGACGAGGTAGCCGATCTGGGTGAAGGTGAAGAAGGAGATGCCCAGCGGAAGGATCAGGCCCTCCCGCGCGCCGAGCGGCATCAGGTCGAGCAGGCCGAGGAACGCCAGCAGCGTGAACAAGTACTTGTAGAAGAACAGCAGCAACAGGTTGCCGCTCACGCCGACGGTGAGCACCGCCGTCTTCAGGCGCCGGCGCTCACCCGCCGAGCCGATCAGCCGCCCGAGCGCGTAGTTGAACACGACGGAGCCGAGCAGCAGCGGCACGAAGCGCGGGTTCCACCAGCCGTAGAACACCACCGAGCAGCCGATCAGCCAAGCCAGCGCCAGGGGACGCCCCAGCATGGCCCACAGGTAGAAGCCGAACAGTGCCAGCGGCAGGAAGGCGAACATGAACTCGTAGGAGTTGAACAGCATCGACCGGACCTGAGTGCTAGCTGTGCCCGCCGGCGATGCGCTGCCCGCTGATCATCAGATGGGCATGCTGCGAGATCGTGTAGGACTTGATGAAGTCGGCGATCTGGATGGTGGCCTGATCGGCGCCATCCTTGGTCACGTGCACCCGCCACCCGTCGTCGATGAAGTAGCGGCCCGGCAGCGTCTGCGGCCGGTTGTCCGAGACGCCATGATAGGCGGCCACGATCGCGGGATAGGTGAGGTCGCAGGTCGGCACCGGCGCCACGTAGACGATGACGTTCACGCCATCGCGGCGGTAGGCGTCGCGGAACCTCTGGATCTGCTCGCGGTCCGGCGCCGTGAGCCGCTTGACCGGGAGGCTGCAGGCATCGGTAAGGTTCGGCGGCGTGGCCAGGAAGCCGCCCGGACGCAGGATGGAGAGCGGGCGCCCCGGCCGGCGGATGGCGAACCAGCCATGCTCGGCCCGCATCTCGGCGGACGCCTTCTTCCACCAGATCGCCGACAGGCTGAACTGGCTCAGGCCCTGCTGCAGGAAGATCACCGGAAGCTGGATCAGCCGGCGCGGATCGTCGGCGAAGATCCTGCCGATCTCAGCGAGGCTGCCGTGCCGCAGCGCCACCCGGGCGCCGTCGTTCCACAGATGCTCGATGTCGGTCTGGCGCTGCACCAGGGTCCAGGGGCTCACGTAGAGCACGATCAGGCTCGGCTGCCGGTTGCGCGCCAGGTAGTGGTCGAGCAGGATCCCGGGAAAGAAGATGATGCTGCCCGCCGGCATGCCCAGGTTGATCGCGCTGAGGTGAAGCCTCTCGGTGAGCAGGTTGGGTCTGGCGCCGAACACCAGCGAGGAATCGCCGACCAGCACGATGTCGGCGCTCTGGTCGTGCAGGGCGAACTTGAAGCAGTCGGTCGGATTCCAGAACACCCGGCTGTACTTGCAGTACAGCGTGTTCGACCTGATCGCGAGATAGGGAGCGCCCAGGACGACCAGGCTGAACAGCACGGCAGCGAGAAGGAAGCGGGCATGCCCGTGTCTCATGGAAACATGACCTCTTCCGTCGCCCTCGCTCGGCGACGCTATGTTCGGCGGCCATGTCTTGGCCGCTGCTGCTTCTAGCCGTAAGGCTCTTGCGGTTACAGCCGCAACGCGCGGGCGCGCTCCCGGTACCGGTCGCCCAGCGCGGGGTGCTATCCGGGCCTGGCGGCGGCGAGGTCAGGTGGCGTGCAGATCATGCTGCTTGACGATCAGCGCCGCGGGCCGCGCAGCCTCCGCCGAACCGGGATTCAGGACCGCCCTGCGCTTGCCGCCAAGCAGCATGACGCGGCGCTTGCCCGGCCCGCAGGACAGCGTCTCCCTGGTGAAGCCGGAGGCGTAGGCGTAGCGCCAGCGCAGCGCCAGCAGGCGGGTGGTGTGCTTCGGGATCATCCCCACGATCGGCAGCGCGATCGCCTCGATGAGGAGGCGTCTGAAGAATTCCCGGTGCACCAGCGCCTGCTGCCCGAGCAGGCGACGCGTGTGCACGGTGGACGCACCCTGCCAGTAGAGCCGCGAGAGCAGCCACTCGACATTGAGCCGCGTGGCCTGGATCGAGTGATGCACGACGACCCGGGAGTCGTAGATCGCCGAGTACCCGGCATCCTGCAGGCGCCAGGCCAGCTGCACGTCCTCGTCCGACTGCAGCACCAGCCCGAGCCGACCCAGCGCCTCGGCGAAGCCGCCATGCCGCAGCATCACGTCGCGGCGCAGGATCATGTTGACGCCGTAGGGCTCCAGCTTGGCCGGCAGCGCGTCGGTGCGGAACTCGCCCGCGCCCTCATGCTCGATGATCGACAGCACGCCGCGCAGCGAGGCCGGCCACCAGTCGGGGAGCGGCTCCTCCCAAGTCGGAAGCACCCTGCCGCCGAGCACCGCCGGACGCCCGCCCCGCTCGGCGAGAACCCGCTGGATCTGCTCGATCCAGTCGGGTGCGGCCATCGCGTCGTCGTCGATATAGGCGACGTAGTCCCCGGTGGCGGCTCGGGCGCCGGCGTTGCGCGCGAGGCTCACCCCGGCACGCTCCAGGCGCAGCAGGCGCGCGTTCGCGGATTGCTCGACGAGACGTTCCAGCTCGACATGCACGGCAGCGGGCGAGCCGCTGTCGACGAGGATGATCTCGAACCCGTCCTGGCCCACGGTCTGACGCGCGAGCGAGGCCATGCAGCTCCGGACGTAGTGCAGGCGGTCGTGACTGCACAGGATCACGGACAGTCTCGGCAGCGTCGGCAATGCGACTGTAGCCCTGGTCATGGCCCTCGACCCTCCGGATGAGCGTTGCACACCGATCAGCTGCAGTTTATCCGTCCGCCCCCGACGTAAGCACTTCCTGTAACGAAGATGGTGTCGACGCGGAACACTCGCGCCGGCCGACGGCCCCGCGGCATCGGCCGGAGGCGAGCATCGCGGCCGCGCCGCCGCGAGCGGGAGACGGCCGCCCAGGGATGCGCCCGACCCGGGCGCACGATAGATGCGCCGCGCGCCGAGATTGGCGCCAAATGGCCGGGAGGTTTCAACGGATGTCCATGTGACGAGAGGATCCGCAACGCATGAGCAAGCCGCCGAGACGGCGATCAGTCTGATCTTGTCATGTGCGTTATCCGGCGGATCGGCGGCCGGCAGAGCCACCCGGATTCTCACCGGGCTCCGGGCGAATGGAATGTTGTTAGCCGGGGCTGAGCAACGCCGCAAGCGCATTCGTTCGCCGCCCGTTAAATTCCCGTTTGGGCGGGCGAGGCGCACCGCCGGCTCGGGTCATGCCGATGCCGATCGTGCCGACGCCGCCGCGCCTGCGGGCAGGGCGCGCTCGCGCCGGCCTCGTTGCGCCGCGGCGTCGCAAGTGGCGGGGCCGCCCTGCCGCATCGCCGCCTCAGTTCTGCCCCGGCGCCGGATATGCCGGCAGCAGCGGCGGCGGCGGCGGCAGTGCCGGGAGACCGTGCGGTTGCCGGCCCAGCTTGTCCATCAGCATGCCGACCGCCGTCTCGAGCTGGCGGTCGTGGCCGGCCATCAGCTCGCCGGGGCTGTTCTCGACCACGACGTCCGGGTCGACGCCGTGGTTCTCGATCACCCACTGCGAGTCGAGCCCGTACAGCGCGTCCTCCGGCACCGTGATGTAGCCGCCGTCGAGCAGGCTCCATTCGCCGCGTATGCCGCGCACCCCGCCCCAGCTGCGCATGCCGAGCAGCGATCCGAGCCCGTACTTGCGGAAATAGTACGGGAAGATGTCGCCGTCGGAGGCGGAGAACTGGTTGAGCAGGCAGATCTTGGGACCGCTGATCAGCTGCTGCGGGATGGTCATGGGGGTGCGCTCGCGGTTGGTCGACATGCCGATCAGCACCCGCCGCAGGCGCTCCAGCACGATCTGGTCGATGAAGCCGCCGCCGTTGAAGCGGTCGTCGACGATCAGCGCCTGACGGTCCGCCTGCGGGTAGAACTGGCGCACGAACTGCTCCATGCCCAGCGACTCCATGTTCGACAGGTACACGTAGGCGACGCGTCCGCCCGACAGCCGGTCCACCAGGGCCCGGTTATGGTCTATCCAGTCCTGCTCGCGCAGCGACATCTCGTTCCTGACCGGATCGACACTGACGTCGCGCGCGGCCCCGGTCGCCGTGCCCGCCACCGTCAGGGTCACCGGGCCCTGGACGTCGACGAACAGGCTGTAGGGATCGGTGGGCGCGGCCAGCGCCTGCCCGTTCACCGCGAGCAGGAAATCGCCGTCGTGCAGGTTCAGCCCCGGCGCGTTGAGCGGGCTGCGGTAGTCGTCGCGCGAGTCGTCGCCGCGATAGATACGGGCAAAGCGGTAGCGCCCGGAGGCGCGGTCGAGCGTGAAGTCGACGCCGAGCAAGGCGGTCGGCGCCGCCGGCGTCGGATCCTGGTCGTCGCCGCCGCTGACATAGGTGTGCGAGTTGCCGAGCTCGCCCTGCACCTGTCCGATCAGGTAGTTGAGGTCCTCGCGCGAGCCGAGCAGCGGCAGCAGCCTGGCGTAGGAATCGTGCACCCCCTGCCAGTTCACGCCGTTGGTCTGCTCGCTGAAGAACAGGTCGCGCTCCAGCCGCCAGGCATTCTCGAACATCTCCGACCACTCCGCCGTCGGCAGCACCCGCATGCTCATCTCGTCGAGACGCAGCATGTGGCGCTCGCCGCCGCCGGGCTTGGTCTCGGCGATGCCGTACGCCGCACCCTGCTTGAACAGCACGTGGCTGCCGTCGGCGGACAGGCTGTAGCCGTCCGGTCCGTCGAGGATGATCTCGTCCTTGCGCTTGTCGACGTCGTAGGCGTGCAGCGCCGGCTTCTCGCCCGGCAGGGAGCCCTCGATCATCTGCGGCGGCGTCGTCTGGTAGAACACCCGGACGCCCCCTGGGCCGCCCCCTGGGCCGCCTGCTGGGCTTGGCCTGCTTGCATGGCACTGCCCT
>CAXTNV010000100.1:0-13500 GCA_964245755.1 uncultured Acetobacteraceae bacterium
GATCTGCAGGATGTCGGCAGCTGGCTCGGGCGGTCCTGGATCGACATCGTCACGATCGAGAGCCGTCCGAAGGTCGAGGCGCTGCTCGGCAACGCGCTGGGCAACGGCGATCCGCATCTGCGCCACCTGAATCATCCGGCGGTCGACGGCAGCGACGTGGCGATCCAGTACTCCGCCGTGGGCATCGCCGGACGCGACGCGATCGCCGCCTTCGGCAACGATCTGCGCCCGCTGTCGCTGCTGCAGCAGCGGCTGGTAGAGGCGCAGCAGTCGCTGGAGCGCGACTATTCGAGCATGCGCCAGGCGCAGCAGCGCTACCGGCTGCTGTTCGACATCTCGCTCGATCCGCTGCTGGTGCTGGATGCGACGACGCTGAAGATCGTCGAGATCAACGCCGCCGCGCGCGAACTCACGGGAAGCGTGCTGCCGCGCGGCTGGACGCTCGCCGACCTGTTCGACCCGCAGGACCGGCCGTCGGTGGAGCGGTTCCTGCGCACGATGCGCACCTCCGGCCGTGCCGACGCGCTGCGCTCGCGCCTGGCGACCCCCGCACCGGATGGTGCTCGGGAGATGACGATCTCGGCGTCGCTGCTGCACGAGGACGAGGGCACGCTGCTGCTGGCGCGGCTGTCGTTGTCCGCGCCGCGCGCCGAGCTGACCAGCTCGACGCTGAACGGCAGGCTGCTCAACGCGCTCGAGCAGGCGCCGGACGGCTACGTGTTCACCGACGATGCCGGCACCGTGCTCGCCGCCAACGCCGCCTTCCTCGACATGGCGCAGCTCGCCTCGCTCGACCACGCGCGCGACCGCAAGCTCGCCGACTGGCTCGGACGCGCCGGCATGGAAGTCGACATGGACGTGCTGATCGCCAACCTGCGCAGCCGCGGCTCGGTGCGGCTTTATGCCACCGAGCTGCGCGGCCAGTACGGACGCGAGACCAGCGTGGAGATCTCGGCGGTGCTGGTGCGCGGAAGCGAGCCGGTCGCTTACGGCTTCGCGATCCGCGACGTCGCGCGACGCATCGCCGGCGGCGTCTCCAGGCAGCCGATGGAGCTCGGGCGTTCCCCGGAGCAGCTGGTCGAGCTGATCGGACGGGTGTCGCTGAAGGACCTGGTGCGCGACGCCACCGACGTGATCGAGCGGCTCTGCATCGAGGCGGCGCTGAAGCTGTCGGGAGACAATCGTGCCTCCGCCGCCGAGATGCTCGGGCTGAGCCGCCAGAGCCTTTACGTCAAGCTCCGGCGCTACGGCCTGGGCGACCTCGAGGACGTGCTGGCCCCGGAGGCGGCCGTCGAAGGCGGAGAGCTGAACGGTTTGCCGCCGTGAGCGCGCCGGTCTCGATCGCCCACCCCGGCTCCGCCCGGCGGCAGGCGACGCCGGCGCCGGTTGCGGTGCTGACGCTGCTCAAGCCGATCACCTGGTTCGCGCCGATGTGGGCGTTCGGCTGCGGGCTGGTCTCGTCCGGCCGGCCGATCGAGGCGCACCTGCTTACCGCCGCCGCAGGCGTGGTCCTCGCCGGTCCGCTGCTCTGCGGCACCAGCCAGGCGGTGAACGACTGGTTCGACCGCCACGTCGATGCGATCAACGAGCCGAACCGGCCGATACCGTCCGGCCGCATTCCCGGTCGCTGGGGCCTGGGCCTCGCCATCGGCTGGAGCCTGCTCTCGCTCGCCGTGGCGCTGGCGCTCGGGCCGTGGGTATCGGTCGCCGGGTCGCTGGGCCTGCTGCTGGCCTGGGCATACAGCGCGCCGCCGGTGCGGCTGAAGCAGAACGGCTGGTGGGGCAACCTCGCGGTCGGCATCAGCTACGAGGGCATGTCGTGGTTCGCCGGTGCTGCGGTCCTGCAATCGGCGATGCCCGACGCCCGCATCATCGCCACCGCGCTGCTCTACAGCATCGGCGCACACGGCATCATGACGCTGAACGACTTCAAGTCCATCGAGGGGGACAGGCAGATGGGAATCGCATCGCTGCCGGCGCAGCTCGGCCCGCAGCAGGCCTGCCGTCTCGCCTGCGCGGTGATGACGGTCCCGCAGCTCGCCATGATCGCCCTGCTCTGGCGCTGGGGCCTGCCGGTGTACGCGGCTGCGGTCGGCGTGCTGACGCTCGCGCAGGCGGCGCTGATGGTCCGCCTGCTCGCCTCGCCGCGCGAGCGGGCACCTTGGTACAACGCGACCGGGACCAGCCTCTACGTGATCGGCATGCTGGTGGCGGCCTTCGGTTTGCGGCCATGAGCGCGATCGGGCGCGATGCCGCGCCGCGCCGCGACATGGACGCGGTGCAGCCGGTTTACGACGTCATCGTGGTCGGCGGCGGCCCGTCCGGGTCCACCGCGGCGCGCGACCTGGCGATCGCAGGCCGGTCGGTGCTGCTGCTCGAGCGCGGCGGCCGGATCAAGCCCTGCGGCGGCGCGATCCCGCCACGGTTGATCGAGGACTTTGCGATCCCGGATCATCTGCTGATGGCGCGGGTACGCGGCGCACGCATCATCTCGCCCAGCGACCGCATCGCCGACATGCCCATCGACGGCGCCGGCTTCGTCGGCATGGTCGACCGCGAGGACTTCGACGAGTGGCTCCGCGCGCGCGCCGAGGCCGCGGGCGCCCGGCGGCTGTGCGGGCGCTTCGAGCAGCTCGGCCGCGACCATGACGGGATCGCCCTCGTGCAGGGCATGACCACCGGCAAGGGCGCGGCGGTGCGCTTCAGCCTCCGCGCGCGCTGCGTCATCGGCGCCGACGGCGCACGCTCCGCCGTCGCCAGGCAGGCAGTCCCCGGTGCGGATCGGATGCGCTACGTGTACGCCTACCACGAGATCGTCCGCTCGCCGCGCGACGCCGGCTTCGATGGCACGCGCTGCGACGTCTACTACCGCGGCGCGCTGTCGCCGGACTTCTACGGCTGGGTGTTCCCGCACGGCGACACCACCAGCGTCGGCCTCGGCAGCGCCCAGAAGGGCTTCGGGCTGCGCCGCGCCACCGATGCGCTGCGCGAGGCCGCCGGCCTCACCGACGCGCAGACGATCCGGCGCGAGGGCGCGCCGATCCCGCTCAAGCCGCTGCGTCGCTGGGATAACGGCCGCGACGTGGTGCTGGCCGGTGACGCCGCCGGGGTGGTCGCCCCGGCTTCCGGCGAGGGCCTGTACTACGCGATGACCGGCGGCGCGCTGGCGGCCGCGGCGGCGCACGACTTCATCGCGACCGGCGATGCGCGCTGCCTGCGCCGGGCGAGACGCCGCTTCATGCGTGCGCACGGCCAAGTGTTTGCCATCCTCGGCATCATGCAGCGCTTCTGGTACAGCACCGACGGCCGGCGCGAGCGGTTCGTGGCGATCTGCCGCGACCGCGACGTGCAGCACCTCACCTGGGCCGCCTACATGACCAAGGAGCTGGTGCGCGCGAAGCCGATCGCGCACGTCAGGATCTTCTTCAAGAACATCCTGCACCTGACCGGCGTGCTCTCGACATGAGCGTGCCCACCATCGTCGCCAGCGCCTCGGTGGTCGCTGTTCTGGGCGTGGGCGGCGCGCTGACCCGGATCGGATCCTGGTACGCGGCGCTGCGCAAGCCGAGCTGGCAGCCGCCGGGCTGGCTGTTCGCCCCGGTCTGGAGCGTGATCGGCGGTCTGACGGCGTGGGCTGGCGTCGTCGCCTGGGAGTCGCTGCGCACCTCGCTGGAACGCGGCGTGCTGCTCGCGCTGTTCGCGCTGAACGGCGTGCTGAACATCCTCTGGAGCCTGCTCTTCTTCAACCGCGAGCGACCGGACTGGGCGCTCAGGGAAGTGCTGCTGCTCTGGCTCTCGATCCTGGCGCTGATCGTCGATACGGCGGTCCGCACACCGAAGGCCGCTTGGCTGCTGGCGCCATACCTCGTGTGGGTGTCGTTCGCGGCGTTCCTCAACCTGGTCATCGTGCGGCTCAACCCGCAAGCGCGACCCTCCTGATCGGAACCAGCATGAGCGCTCCCGACCTGCACGCCATCGATCCGCATGAGATTGCCGAGAAGGTCAGCCTTGCCCTGGAGAAGCTCATCGCGGCGCGCGGGGCGCACTGCCCCGCTTCCGGCGAGACGCAGGATCCGGCACCGGGGGCGCCCGCCGTCATCAGCGTGCCGCGCCATCGCCCGACCTTGCCGCTGCGCGTCGGCACCCGCGGCTCGCCGCTGGCGCTGACCCAGACCCGCGGCTTCCTCGCCATGCTGGCCCGGCTCTGTCCGCGCCTGCAGGAGATGGACGTGTTCCGCGAGCAGGTCATCCGCACCACGGGCGATGCGGTGCAGGACCGCCCGCTGGCGGAGATCGGCGGCAAGGGGCTGTTCGCCAAGGAGATCCACGAGGCGCTGCTCGACCGGCGGATCGATCTTGCGGTGCACAGCCTGAAGGATCTGGAGACCACGCTGCCGCCCGGCATCGTGCTCGCCTGCACGCTGCGGCGCGAGGACCCGCGCGACGCCCTGATCCTCGGCGACACCTGCGGCAGCTTCGACCCGGCGTCGGGCGGCCGCGACTTCTATGCCTGCCTGCCGCGGGGCGCGCTGATCGGCACCGCTTCGGTGCGGCGCCAGGCGCAGCTGCTGCATGCGCGGCCCGACCTGCGGGTCGCCATGCTGCGCGGCAACGTGCAGTCCCGCCTGGACAAGATCCGGCATGGCGTCTGCGATGCCAGCCTGCTGGCGCTGGCGGGTCTGCGCCGGCTCGGTCTCGATCACGAGGCGTCGCTGGTGCTGGATCCCGAGATCATGGTGCCGGCTGGTTGCCAGGGTGTGGTCGGGATCACCGCGCGCGAGGACGCCACCGAGTTGCGCACCCTGCTGAAGACGATCGAGGACCAGGATGCGCGTCATACTGCGACGGCGGAGCGCACCCTGCTGCAGAGCCTCGACGGATCCTGCCGCTCACCGATCGGCGCCCATGCGGAGATGCGCCCGGACGGCCGGCTGCACCTCACGGGCCTAGTCGCGCGCGAGGACGGTTCGTTCCTGCTGCGCCGGAGCCTGTCCGGGCCGGCAGAGGATGGCTGCGCGCTGGCGCAGGAGCTGGCCTGCTCGCTGCGTGCCGACAGCCCCTGCGATATCTTCGCCTGAGGGGCTCAGCGCGCGCCGAAGCGGATCGCGGCCACCGTCGAGTAAATAAGCGCCAGCGAGTCCTTGTTGAACGGTTCGGTGGAGGTGGGCGTGATCAACCGGTTCTGCACATCGCTCAGGGCCTCGACCGCCTGCACCGTGTTCGGATCGACGTCGGACCGGTTCGCGACTGGCATCAAGTATAGCAACAAAAGTGCATGGGTATTGACGTGCTCGGCATCGAGTGCCGACCGGAGGCAGGGTGCCCCGGGATCGACATCGACCACGGCCGCGGTGGGGTCGTCAGAGAAGGCTTTCCTTGCGAGCATAAGTGCTACTCCATCGGGAACATCGTCTTCGCTTGCTCGACATTGTTGAACTCGTAAGACTTGTCCGCATCTGCACGGCCGTTATTGAAGTATCCAGATGCGCAGCCATTCCAAATTATGGAACGATCCTGTTCGCCTCCTGTCGGGGCAGTTCTGCCTGCTTTTGTTTCCTACTTTGATGAGATTTCGGCAATGTCTAATTAACGCCGTTTGCTGCTGCCGGCCAAACTGCTGCAATGCAACAGAAAGATCAGGGAACGGCCGCTTCGTTGTGGCCTGTGGCGGGCGAGATCGGCACCCTAGCCGCGACTAGGCTGCGCGGCGGTGACTGGCAGCTGCTCATGGATGCCGTTCCGGCTCCGCCATCGGCGCCGCGTTCGCCGCGCAAGGCGCCGTGCAGGCCGGGATCATGTGGCTGCGGCTGCCGGTTGCCGAGCGACGTGGGCAGGCTCCGGCCCAGCACCAGCAGACGCCTCGTGCGCGGCACCACCTGCCGGGATGACGAAAGATACGCAGGTCCGAGTGCCCGGATCTGCTGCCCGATCTCGCGGTAGAGCGAGGCGGCCGAGCCGACGGCGAGGCGCGACCGCCACGGCAGGTAGGCGAGGCCCTGATGCCCGCTGGCATAGTACAGTTCCGCGAGATCGAGCACCCGGATCACCGCCTTGAACACCGGCTCGGGGCGGCACAGCTCGCTCGGCGGCACCCAGCTGGTCGGCAGGTAGACCCGGTCGCGCCGCGCGTCCTCGACCACGTCGCGGGCGATGTTGGTCAGCTGCATCGCCACCCCGAGATCGAGCGCGTGCGGCGCTGCGAGCGGATCTTGCACGCCGAGCAGCCGGCACATCAGCAGCCCGACGGTGCCGGCGGCGCCGTAGGCGTAGCGCAGCAATGCCGTGACGTCGGGGATCCGCACCGGTCCGAGGTCGCCGAGCATGGTATCGATGAGCCTCGCCGCCACCATCGGGTCGAGGCAGTGTCGCGCAGCGAGTTCGAGGAAGCCGCTCACTGTCGGATGCGTCGCCTCGCCCTGCAGCATCGAGCGACGCAACGAGAGCAGGGCGATCCTGGCGCTGTCCGGGTCGTCGGCCTCGTCGGCCAGATCGTCGACGTAGCGGCAGAAGCTGTAAAGCTCGGCGGCGTCGTTCAGCAGGTCGCGCGGCAGCAGGTTGCCGGCGAGCCGGAAGCTGCGGCCGTGGCGGCTGAGGGTGGCGAGTGCGGTCGTCGGCTGCGTCGGATCCGCCTGCGGCCGCGACCGCAGGCTCATCGCCGCCAAGCCATCGTGTGCTGCGCGCGCAACAGGTTCTCCGCCACCTTTGCCGAGGTCAGCACCCCCGGCAGACCGGCTCCCGGATGCGTCCCGGCGCCGACCAGTAGCAGCCCGTCCAGCTCTTCGGAGAAGTTGTGGAACCGGAACCACGCCGACTGGGTCAGCCGGGGCGCCACCGAAAAGCCGGCGCCGTGCAGGCTGCGGTAGTCGGTGGCGAAGTCCCGCGGCGTCATCCACGAGCAGGTGTGCAGTGCCGCCCGCACTCCGGGCAGCTCGCGCGCATCCAGCATCTGCAGCACGCGGTCGCGCAGGATCGGGCCGGCGGTCGCCCAATCGATCGGCGCGCGCAGGTTCGGCACCGGAGCCAGCACGTAGAAGGCGTCGCAACCCCGCGGCGCCGCATCTGGGTCGGTCGCGGTCGGACGATGCAGATACAGGCTGAGGTCTTCGGGCACTGTAGCCTGCCGGCCGAACACTTCGTCGAGCAACGACTTCCACCGCGTGCCCAGCAGGATGGTGTGGTGCGCCGTGTCCGGATAAAGCCGGTTGGTGCCGAAGTACAGCACGAACAGGCCCATCGAGAAGTGCAGGCGGGCCAGGCGCCGGTCCGTCCAGACCCGCCGCGCCAGGTCGGGCAGCAGCTGCGCGTAGAGTGCCGGCGCATCGGCGTTGGCGATCACCAGATCGGCCGCGAGTCGCCGGCCGTCGACGAGGCTGACGCCGCTCACCCGCCGCGCCCGGCTTCGTCGCGGCGGACCGCCCGACCGCTCGCCGCCGGACACCTCGATGCGTGCGACGTCCGCGCCGGTCAGCACCGCGACACCCTGCCTGCGCGCAAGATCGCCGAGAGCCGCGACCAGCGCGCCGGTGCCGCCCCGCGCGAACCACACGCCCCAGCGGCGTTCCAGATGCTGGATCAGCGCGTAGATGCCGCTGGTGTGGAAAGGGTGGCCACCCACCAGGAGGGGCTGCAGGCTGAACACCCGCCGCAGGCAGGGATCACGCAGGCAGGATGCCACCAGCGACGCCACCGAGCGGTGGCCGCCGAGGCGCACGATCGCCGGGAATGCCCGCAGCATGACCGAGAGGCGATGGAACGGCTGCGCTCCGTACCGCTCGTAGCCGATCGCATACAGCCGCGCCGCCCTCGCCAGAAGCCGATCGTAGCCCGCGACGTCGTTCGGTGCCCAGGCGGCGACACGCGCGCGCATCGCTGCCGGATCACCGTCGTAGTCGAAGCGGCGGCCGTCGGCGAAGCTGACGCGATAGAAGGGGGAGACCGGAAGCAGCGTCACATGATCCGACAGGCGCTCGCCGAACAGGGCGAACAACTCCTCGATCAGGAACGGCGCGGTGATGACCGTGGGTCCCGCATCGAAGCTGAAGCCATCCTGCCTCAGCACGCGCCCCCGGCCACCGAGCTGATCGAGCCGCTCAAGCAGCGTCACTTCGTGTCCGAGGGCACGGGCACGCAGTGCGGCTGCCAATCCTCCGAATCCAGCACCGATCACGATGACCCGGC
This sequence comes from uncultured Acetobacteraceae bacterium, assembly GCA_964245755.1. Classification (GTDB taxonomy): domain Bacteria; phylum Pseudomonadota; class Alphaproteobacteria; order Acetobacterales; family Acetobacteraceae; genus Lichenicoccus. Next base: position 8,179 of record CAXTNV010000100.1, read on the forward strand.
GAACTGGCACGCCGTGCATGATGTCCTCCGGAGGTCATCGTCCTCGCCTTGGCCATCGTATCGGACATCGTGAAAGCTTGTCGAGCCTGCGGCGCGCGCGCGAGGCGGATCATGGATCGCGCCTCTCGTCGGCACCCGATGTCGGTGGGCCGGCGGCGTTCGGCTGCCGTCGCCTTGAGCAGATCACGGGATGGCGACTGGATCCAACCGGTCAGCGCGCAATGCCCGTCCGTCCTTCCTGGGGATCCTGACTGCCGAAAGTGCGGCGAGCGCCTGTTGCGGCATCGGACGGCCGAGAAGATACCCCTGCAGCTGGTTGCAGTTCTCGAGCCGCAGGATCTCACGCTGTTGCCGTGTCTCCACGCCTTCCGCGATGACGGTCAGTTTCAGGCTGTGCCCGAGCGCGATGATGGCGCGCACGATCGCGATCGACTCCCTGCTGTCCCCGAGATTGGTGATGAAGGACCTGTCGATCTTGATCTTGTCGAACGGGAAACGCTGCAGGTAGTTGAGGCTTGAATACCCGGTTCCAAAATCATCGAGCGAGATCTTTACCCCGAGACGCTTGATCTCGGACAGCAGCCGCAGCGCCCGGTCCGGATCGTCGATCAGCACGCTTTCGGTCACCTCGATCTCGAGCCGCTCCGGCGACAGTCCGCAATGCGCCAGCGTCTCCGCTATCTGCTGCGGCAGGTCATGCTGGCGGAACTGTATCGGCGACAGGTTGACCGCGATCTGCGCCTTGCTCGCCCAGGTCGCGGCCTCGGCGCAGGCGGTACGCAGCGCCCAGGCTCCGAGCTGGTCTATCTGCCCGGTTTCCTCCGCCATCAGGATGAAATCCTTCGGCGAGACAGTCCCGCGCTGCGGATGGTTCCAGCGCGCGAGTGCCTCGAAGCCCCTGATCTCGCCTGATACACAGCATGTCAGCGGCTGGTAGTGCAGCTCCAGCTCCTCGTCCTGGATCGCACGACGCAGATCATGTTCCAGCGCGTGGCGGACCTGCAGCCGCTGGTCCATCTCCGCGTCGTAGAACCGGAACGCGTTGCGTCCCTCTGCCTTGGCGCGATACATCGCGATGTCGGCGCTTCTCAGCAGCGCCAGGCCATCCTCACCGTTTGCCGGATGCAGCGCGATCCCGACCGAAGCGCCGATGATGACCTGCTTGCCCATGATGGTGAACGGCGAGGACAGGCTCTCGATGATGCGCCGGCACAGATCTGCGCCACTGCGCGCCCGATCCGCGGAAGTGATCAGCATGGCGAACTCGTCGCCTCCCATGCGCGCCACCGTATCACCGGGCAGCACCATCGAGGCAAGCCGCTGCGACACCTGGATCAGCAGGTCATCGCCCGCCGCATGCCCGAACTGGTCGTTGACCACCTTGAAGCGATCCAGATCGAGGCAGAGTACGGCAAGGCGATCCTGCAGGCGTGAGGCGGTCGCGATCGCCTGCGTCAACCGTTCGCTCAGCAGCAAGCGGTTCGCCAGCTTGGTCAGCGGATCGTGTCGCGCCAGATGCACCAGCTTCGCCTCCGCCTGACGACGTGCCGTCAGGTCACGCACGGCGACTGCAGTGGCGGCCCGGCCGCTGTAGTCGATCCGCCGGGCGTGGAACTCGGTGGGAATCGCAGAGCCGGCCGCATCGAGCAGCTCGACCTCGCCGCTGATCGTGTTGCTTGCGTCGAGCTGATGACCGAGCTCAAGCCAGCCGGGGTCGGCTGTGACGACGAACTCGGTCATGTCGTGGTCGATCAGATCGTCCCTCGACCGTCCGAGCATCGCACAGAGCGCCTCGTTCACGTTCAGGATCGTTCCGCGGTGGTGGATGACGATGCCTTCGAACGAGACATCCGCGAGCTGCTGCAGCCGAGCCCGATCGAGCTTCTGCGTCAGCTCGTCCATGGCGGCCATGTTGTCGCGAAACACTTCGACAGCATCGGCAACATCGCGAAGCTCGTCACGCCGGTCACCGCCCGGGATCTCCGCGACACGTTCTCCTCCGGCCAGCCGGCGCATGACCGCGACGATACGGCCGATCGGCCTGATGATGCTGCAGGTGATCAGGTAGGAGAAGGTCATGCTGATCATCAGGGCGAGCACCGTGCCCCCGTAGATCAGGCCGTTGGCTTCCTCGTGTCCCTCCGCCATGCGTCGAAGCTGGTTGTCGCTGATGTGGTCGGCGGATCGCAGCATGTCGTCCATGCTCATGAGGATCTGGCCGAGCTGTGCCGGCTCAACCCTCTGCGCATCGACGATGGTGTTGAAGTCCGCGTCGTATTCGGCGATGCGCGAGCGCAAGGTGCTCAGAACCTTGTGCACGTCCGCATCGGGCACGTCACCGGCCAGCGCCTTGACGAAAACCTGCATCCGGTCAGTTGCCTGGCGTACACGACCCGCAGCCGCCTCGCTGCCGACCTGCAGGAAATCCCGCTCCGCCATGACAGCCTGCTGGCTGAAGACGATGATCTGCTGGGCGATCTGGCGTCCCGCCGCGGCGGTCGCCGCGAGGTCACGTGCATCATCCAGATTGCCGACGGCATCTATGATCCCAGTGCCGAATCCCGCGTAGAGGCTGTTGCCGTCGCTCTCCACCATGTCTGCCTGGGCCAGCAGCTTCCCGGAAGTCACCTGATCAGGGGAGGCGAGCATCGTGCGATAGCCGGCGGTGGCTCGGCGAAGCGGCTCGAGCACCTGCTCCGAAGGCAGGCGCAGGGCGATATCTGAGATCGAGACGTCCATTGCGTCGAGCTTCAGCAACAGGGAGCTCCGCTGGCCGGAACCGCCGTCGGCGACGAACTTCGCGCTCTGGTCGTGAACGTCGGCCAGCGCGCGCTCGAACTGCGATCCGATTTCCAGGATGTCCGCGGAGGTCTTCAGGTCGATCGCGTTGTTCCGCAGCCGGCTGATCGCGGTTTCGAAGCGGGCCGCCTGCAGATCCGACACCTGACGGGCGACCTCGACCAGTTGATCCGCCACCGCCTTGCGCTCACCGACCAGCCGGCTCTTGATCGCCTGGTTCGAATTGAAGCTCCTCATGATCGTCTCGTAGAGCGCGAGGCTGGTGCGCAGCCGCCCGATGTTCGAGCGGTCGATCCTGTCGAACTTGTATGGTCTAAGCCCCGCAATCGCCGCCTTGACCCGCAGCAAGGCGACGGAGGCCAGATCCGGGGCCGCGCCGCGCACCACCTGATCGATGGCTACATGGAGGCGGTCGATGTCCTGGACCATCGACTGCGTCGCGGACGATGCCGCGACGCGCCGGCTGTAGTCCCGCAGCCCGAGCCAGCCGACTCCGGCCACCGCGAGCGTCAGGAGCATCATCGCCACGAAGCCGCTCGCGATCCTTACGCCGATGCGCATGATACCGCCTGTTCCGAGGCTGTGCACACGATGCCGAGCATGGCGGTCCTCTGAGAACGAGAGCTACCGCAGGAGGCTGGTTAGTAGATGCGGTTCAGCATAAGTGAAGTAGAAAGCTTAATATTGTTTTAGCGTAACAGGATCTGTCCGCATTCCGGTGCTGCGCCGCGTCCACTGTTGCGTGGCTCCTGGCAGAGCGCTGCCTCCGGCGGACGCCCAGGCGCCGGCCGACGCATGCCGCGGTTTACTCGAGCCTAGGACGGATGCTAAGCCGCTGCCCTCGCCGGGTTAGCACAGTGGTAGTGCAGCGGTTTTGTAAACCGAAGGTCGGGGGTTCAAATCCCTCACCCGGCATCAGCATGCGCGTTCGGGTGGTGCCGGTTCGTCGGGCATCGCTTCTTCCGCCGGGCATCGTGTCGTGGGCGATCGGCGCGGGCTTGGCGGGCCCCGGATCCTGTTCGCTCGCCGGCCTTTCCCGGTCGGATCCTGTGAGCGGGTTCAGGAGGGCCACGATTGCCTCGATCCGCTCGGCTGCGCAGCGCTGGGAAAGGAGCATTCCTGCGGCTATGCTTGGGCCGTGTCCGCCCGACGGCGGTCGGCAGGGGGTTTGCGACGTGCGGCACCGCGGAGGGCTCCGGCACGTTGCCGGAGGGGCGCCCAGCGCAGCCTGTCGCGTCGACGCACGGACGAGGATGATCGAAATGTCGAACCGCACCAACGAAGTCGTCAGGACGCCCTCGAACCGCAGCCGCCGGCTGCTGCGGCGAGTGCTCGATCTCGACGATTTCCAGCAGCTGGCGCAATCGCGGCTGCCGCGCGCGGTGTATGGCTATGTCGCCAACGGCAGCGAGGCCGGTGCCGCGCTGCAAAACAACCGGGCCGCCTTCGCCGACCTGCACATGGTCCCGCGCGCGCTGCGCGACGTATCGAAGCGGTCGCAGGAGACCGTCCTGTTCGGCCGGCGCTACGCGGCACCGTTCGGCATCGCGCCGATGGGTGCCGCGGCGGTCGCCGCATTCGACGGCGACAACCGTATGGCGCGCGCGGCCAAGGCGGCGAACATCCCGTTCGTGCTCAGCGCCAACTCGATCACGCCGATGGAGGAGCTGGTGCGCAGCAGCCCCGGCGCCTGGTTCGCCGCCTACCAGTCGCCGGAGCCGGACAAGATCGAGCGGATGATCGACCGCGTGGCCCGGACCGGGATCGAGGTGTTCGTGCTGACGGTGGACGTGCCGGTGGGCTCGAACCGGCCGGCCGACACCCGATCGGGATACAGCATGCCGCTGCGCCCGACGCCGAGGCTGAGCTGGGACGGCCTGACCCACCCGCGCTGGCTCGCCGGCACCGCGGCCCGCACCCTGCTTCGGCGCGGTATCCCGGCGATCAGCAACGTCGAGGCGAATCAGCGCATCGGCCTGTTCTCGCGCAAGGTGGCCCGCATCACCGGATACAGCGCCTTCAGTTGGCGGCAGGTCGAGCAGATCCGCAGGCTCTGGCACGGCCCGTTCGTGCTCAAGGGCCTGCTGTCTGCCGAGGACGCGCGCATCGCCCGGGAGAGCGGCATCGACGGGATCGTCGTGTCCAACCACGGCGGGCGCCAGCTCGATGCCGCGGTTTCGCCGATGGAGGTGCTGGCGGAGATCAAGCGCCAGAGCGGCGACATGACCGTGATCGTCGATAGCGGCTTCCGGCGCGGCACCGACGTGCTCAAGGCCCTGGCGCTCGGCGCGGACTTCGTGCTGATCGGCCGCCCGTTCCTGTTCGCTGCCGTGCTGGCCGGGGAGGAGGGTGTGCGGCGCGCCATCTCGCTGCTCTGCAACGAGATCGACATCGACCTCGCACTGCTTGGGTTGCAGAGCGTGTCGGAGGCGGCTCCGGAGATCCTGCGCGACGTCCGCCGCCAGAGCAGCTTCTGAGGGTGCTGGCTCGGGGCCTCGAGCCGATGAACCTGCTCTAGAGCAC
>CAXTNV010000101.1:0-2228 GCA_964245755.1 uncultured Acetobacteraceae bacterium
ACACCAGCCACGAGGCGCTGCTGCTGCCCTACGAGCAGGCGCTGACCCGCGTCGATTCCACCACCGACGAGTGGTACGGCTGCTCGGCGCACTTCCTGTGGATCGGCGACCGCACGCGTCAGCCGGACGGCGCCCACGTCGAGTTCCTGCGCGGCGTGCGCAACCCGATCGGCATCAAGGTCGGCCCGAGCAGCACGCCCGACGACGTGCGGCGCCTGCTCGACATCCTCAACCCCGAGGACGAGGCGGGGCGTATCACGCTGATCAGCCGCATGGGCGCCGAGGGCGTGCGCCGCCACCTGCCGCCGCTGCTCCGCGCGGTGCGCGAGGCCGGCCGTCGCGTCACCTGGCTGTGCGACCCGATGCACGGCAACACCATCTCGACCGCGTCCAAGGTCAAGACCCGCTCCTTCGACGCCATCCTCGCCGAGGTGCGCGGCTTCTTCGACGTCGTCGCGGGTGAGGGCGCGCCGCCCGGCGGCGTGCACGTGGAGATGACCGGCCAGAACGTCACCGAATGCGTCGGCGGCGCGCACCAGCTCACCGAAGCCGATCTGGGCGACCGCTACGAGACCTTCTGCGATCCCCGGCTCAACGCCGAGCAGTCGCTGGAGCTGGCATTCCTGATCGCCGGCGAGCTGACCGCGCGGCGGCGCGCCGGCGGGACCGATCCGCGGTGAGCGCTGCCATGCCGCAGCCGCTCGACGCCGCCAGCATCGCCGCGCGCACCGATGCGTATTTCAACCGCACGCGCGCGATCGTCGCGCGGTTCGGCGACCAGCGCGTCACCTACGCGCTGTTCCTGCGCCGGCCGGTGGTGTGCGCACCGCGGCTGATGACCGACTGGCTCGCCGCGGTGGCGGCGGCGCGCGGCATCGACGTCCGCTGCGAGGTAATGGCCGAGGAGGGCGCCTGGGTCGGCGCCGGCGAGCCGCTGGTCTACCTCACCGGCAGCTTCGAGGGGCTGGTCGACCTGGAGACGCTGCTGCTGCAGAAGCTCGGGGCGGCCTGCGTCGCCGCCCACACCGCCTATCAGATGTGCATGGCGCTGCCGCGCGCCCAGTTCCTGGCGATGGAGGCGCGCCACTGCGCCGGCTTCGAGATGCAGCAGATGATGGCCTACGCCGCCTCGGTAGGCTCGCGCGCGGCGCAGCGGGAGGGGGCCGCCGGCTTCGTCGGCTGCGCCAACGACGCCACCGCCGGCTTCTTCGGCGCGGCCGCCGGCTTCGGCACCATGCCGCACGCCCTGATCGGCTATGCAGGCAGCACCCTGCGCGCGACCGAGATGTTTCGTGAGACCTTCCCCGATGCCGACCTCACCGTGCTCAGCGACTATTTCGGGCTCGAGATCACCGACACGCTGGCGGTGTGCCGGCGTTTCCCGGAGCTGGCGGCGCAGGGGCGGATCGCGGTGCGGCTCGACACCCATGGCGGCCGCTTCCTGGAGGGACTGGACCCGCAGGAGAGCTACGCGGTGCTGGAACGGCACGCGCCGGGAACGATACGCCGCTACCGGTCGGACACCGAGCTGCGCCACCTGGTCGGCACCGGCGTCTCGGCGGCGGCGATCTGGCGGGTGCGCGAGGCGCTCGACAAGGCAGGGTTCGGGCGGGTGCGCATCGTCGCCTCGTCCGGCTTCGGCGTCGAGAAATGCCGGGTGATGGCGGACAGCCACGCACCGATCGACGTGGTCGGCACCGGCTCGTTCATTCCCGAGCACTGGTCGGAGACCTACGCCACCGCCGACATCGTCGCCTATGACGGCGTGCCGCGGGTGAAGCTCGGCCGCGAGTTCCTGCTGCGCAAGAACCGGCACGGCGACCAGGACGCCCGTTCTTGAGCGACCTGTTCGCGCCCGAGGGCGGCTTTCGCGTGCGCATCCTCGACCTGTCCGGTGCCTCCGAGGACAACGTGGTCGAGGAGGTCGCCGGGTTTCCCACCCTGATGCACGCCAACGCGTTCGCGCGCGCCTATGTCCGCGACAGCGTCGAGCTGTGCCGGGTGGCGGGCGCCTCGACGCGCGACGTGCTGTCCGCCTGGTTCGCCTTCGGCGAGGATGCGGAGGTGGTGGATGCCGGGCAGACGGGCTGGCGCTCGGCCAACGAGCTGGATGATTTCGCGGCGCATCCCGCGCCCGAGATCGAGCGCGACTGGCGCGTGCTCGATCCTCGTCTCGACGACGAACCCGGCGAGGACGCTGAAGACGACGGCGGCGAGGACGCTGCGGC
>CAXTNV010000101.1:2328-13441 GCA_964245755.1 uncultured Acetobacteraceae bacterium
GCCAGTGAGCGGGCCAGTGAGCGGGCCACCGATGAAGCTGCGCTTCGCGCCCAGCCCGACCGGCCTGCTGCATGTCGGCAATGCGCGCCAGGCGGTCGCGAACGCGCTGCACGCGCGCCGGCATGGCGGGCTGTTCCAGTTGCGCATCGACGACACGGACGCCGCGCGCTCGCGCGAGGACCACGCCGAGGCGATACGCACCGACCTGCGCTGGCTCGGCCTGGAGTGGGACGAGAGCTTCCGCCAGTCCGACCACGTCGCCGATTACGAGGCCGCCGCCGACCGGCTGCGTGCCTCCGGCCGGCTGTATCCGTGCTTCGAGAGCGAGGAGGAGCTTCGCGCCAAGCGCGAGATGCGGCTGCGCCAGAAGCGCCCGCCGCTCTACGACCGGGCGATGCTGCGCCTGACCCCAGAGCAGCGGGCGCAGGCGGAGGCGAACGGCAAGCGGCCGTACTGGCGCTTTCGCCTCGGCGACGGCAGCGTCGCCTGGCACGACCTGGTGCTGGGACATACCCAGGTGAAGCTGACGGCGATCTCCGATCCGGTGCTGATACGCGCCGACGGCACCATCCTGTATGCCTTCGCCTCCGTGGTCGACGACCTGCGCACCGGCGTCACCGACGTCCTGCGCGGCGAGGACCACGTCAGCAACACCGGCGTGCAGCTCGACATCGCGGCCGCACTCGGCGCCGCGCCGGGGCGCTTTCGCTTCGGCCACCTGCCGCTGCTGCTCGACGAGGCCGGCGGCAAGCTGTCCAAGCGCTTCGACGGGCTGTCGCTGCGTGCGCTGCGCCAGGACGGCATCGAGGCCTCGACGGTGGTTTCATACCTGGCACGCCTTGGCACGTCGGACGACCCGCATCCGTCGGCGCTCGCCGAGCTCGCGGCCAGCTACGACGTCACCCACACCTCCCGCTCGGCAGCGCGCTTCGACATGCGACAGCTGCTGGCGCTGAACCGGCGGGTGATGCACGGGCTGCCGTTCGAGGCGGTGTCCGAGCGGCTGCCGGCCGGCGCGACCGCGGCCTTCTGGTCGGTGGTGCGTGGCAACGTCGACATGCTGACCGAGGCCAAGCACTGGTGGGACGTCGCCGCCGGCAGCATCGTGCCGCCGCCGCTGGAAGGCGAGGGTGCCTTTCTCACGCAGGCGCTCGCGGTGCTACCGGACGAGCCCTGGAGCGAGCAGACCTGGCCGGTCTGGATCCAGGCGCTGCGCGAGCTCTCGGGGCGACGCGGGCGGGAGCTGTTCCTGCCGCTCCGGCTGGCCCTGACCGGAGAGGATCACGGCCCGGAGCTGCGGGATCTGCTGCCGCTGATCGGCCGCGAGCGCGCGGCCGGACGGCTGCGCATGGCCGCGAGCTGAGGCCGGAGCCGGCAAGTCGCTGTGCCTTCTCGCCCCGTTCGAGACGATCGGGCGCTACCCGAAGGTCTTGCGCAGGGTCGCCACCGAGACGTGCGGCCAGCTGAGGTTGGTGCTGGTGCCCAGGATCGGGAAGTTCAGGATCACCGTCTGCACGTACTGCAGCTGCAGGAAGTTGCGGAATTCGTTCCGGATGGTCTCGATCCAGAACGTCGCGAACACCAGCGCCGTGTTGGCGTTGCTGGTCAGGAAAGGCATGTTCTCGATGCCGCCTTCGCCGTTGGCGATCACGATCGGAGCGCCGGTGGTCGTGATCTGCGCGACAGTGGCGATGTCGAGCACAACCATCTTCTCGATGAACTGGTCCTTGATGGTCTGCTGCAGCAGCCGGGTCGGATCGTTGATCAGCGTCTGCATCGACACACCGGCGATCTCCGCGGGCAGCGGCACCGCGGGGGCGTTGCCGAACGGGGTGCGGAAGTCCACCGCCGCCGTGCTGAGGTCGGCGAGGTCGTAGGCGGGGAACTTGCCCTGCGTGCCGCCGAGCGGCATCGGCTGGCCGACACCGAACGGTGCCGTGTTCACCGGCCGGATCGGGAAGTTGCCGTTCGGCAGGCTCGGCACCTCGATCGCCGAGCCCTTCACCAAAACCGCGTTGCCGTGCGGGATCGTCGCCATGCGTGCGACGATCTGCCCGCCGGCGGGTGGCGCCTCCTGCGGCACGCTGGTCTGTGGCTGGAACACCCAGATGCCGGGCTCGATATGCAGCGCGCCGCCGGTGACGCTGTCGCTGATCTTCTGCAGGTAGGTCAGGCCGAACAGCTGGATGTCCGGTTGGGCAAAGCCACGATTTGGGATCGAGGAGGCGATCGGATCGACCTTCAGCGTCTCTTCGGTCTGGTTGAGCTCCAGGAACAGCGGGCCGTTGCCGCTCTTGTCCGGGCGGGCGATCAGGTTGAAGCCATGTCCATGCCAATTGCCGGCGAGCGAGGCCAGCAGGCCGAGCTCCTGGGTAACGGTCTCGGTGTCGGGACTGAGTCGGATCGTCGGTATCGGCCGTCGCGGCTGCAGCTGCAGGGCCTGGTCGTCGGGCATGGTTCGCTCCTCGGGATCGGGGTTCGTCGTCGCGGCGCGGTTGGCGTCGATCGGTTCAGGAACTCGGCTGATCGGCGGCTCCGAGCGGCTCCGGCGAGATCGTCGGTGCGGGCGACGCCAGCACGACCTCTCCGGCGCCAGGCGGCGTCAGCCAGCCGGCTAGAAACGTAAGCAGAACGATGAGCGCGTCCTGCACCTCGGGCGGAATATCGATACTGGTGTAGGTCCGCAGCAGCCAGACCAGTATCGCGGCCAGTGCGCCGGCGAGCGTGCTGACCGTAACCTTGTTGACGGGCACGTTGGTTCTCCGGCCGCTGGCGCGATCGCCGCTGGCACCCATGGTCATCTCTCCTGCCGGCTCAAGGGCTCGTGTTTCGAAGCGCACGCAGGAAAGCCCGCGGATGCCGTCGCTGCATCCCCATTTTTGACTATGATATCGAAATTAGTTCCGATAGCTTCAATCCAGAGACAGAACGTCGCCGTCGGACCCGTCAATGCGCGCCGCACCGTCCGTTCCCGATGCGATCAGCGAACTCGCCGACTGCATCGGCGACCTCTACGAGGCCGCCTCCGGAGAGCGCGACTGGCAGACAGCTTTGGCGCCGCTGGGCCGACGTCTCGACGCCTGCTCCGGGATCCTGTTCGTCGACGATCCCGGCAGCAACGACGTCGAGCTGCTGGCGATGCCCGGCTGGCCGCCGGCGGCGATCACGCTATACGCCGAGCGCTACCGGACGCGTGATCCCTACACCGCCTTCGCGCGCCTGCACCCCGAGCCCGCCTGCCTGCTCGGACACGAGATGGTCGATCCGCAGTCGCTGCTGCGGTCGGAAATCTGGAACGAGTTCGGGCGCCACCATCTGCCCGCCTTCTGGTTTATCGGCGTCGTGGCGCCGCTGCGGCAGGGACGCGGCGGCCGACTCGCTTGGCACCGGCCGACCGGGGCGCCGGCGTTCGGGGAAGCCGAGCGCGCGCTGCTTCTGGGTCTGCTGCCCTACCTGCAGCGCGCCCTTCAGCTTCGCGACTGCCTGCGCGCCTGCGGCAGCAGCCTGCGCTCTCAGGCTTTCGACGGTCTGCCGCTGCCCCTGTTGGTGGTGGGACGCGGCGGCGCGGTGCTGGCGTGCAACCTCGCCGCCGAGCGCGCCTGCCGGTCCGGACCGCTGCGGCTAGACCCAGGCGGGCTGCACGCCAGCCAGGCCGCGGACGACCGCCGGCTGCAGCGCCTGCTGCACGACGTCGCGACCGGCGGGCCGGGCGGCGGGCTGCTGCTGCACGCCGAAGCACCGCGCGTGCTGTGCGCGGTGCTGGTCTGCCGGCTGCCGCAGGCCGGGCCGTTCGCATCTGTCGGCGCGGCCGCGCCGGAACATCGCGCGCTGGTGACGATCCGCAGCCTGGCGCCGCGCCGAGGTGCCGACGCGGGTCAGCTCTGCGCCCTGTTCGGCCTGTCGGAGGTTGAGGCACGCATCGCCTGCGCCATCGTTGCCGGCACCTCCGTCGCCTCGGTGGCGCAGCAGCGACGCACCTCGCCGCTGACGGTGCGAGCGCAGATCCGTGCGATCCTGCTCAAGACCGGTGCGGAGAGCCTGCGCGACCTCGTGGCGATGGTGTCCAGGCTCGAGGACGGGCCGGGAGGCTGAGGTCGAGCAGGCGGCCGGGAGGCGCTGACTTGGTCGCCCGCCGATCCGGGTGCATGCTGTGTCGCCACCACGAGAGGATCAGCCATGGCCATGGAAGCCGGGTCCGAGACGCACAAGGCGCTGTTCTGCAGCCATTTCATCGAGACCTATCAGGAGTTCGACCCGGAGACGCTGCCCTGGCCCGCGCTGAGCAGCAGCGAGCTCGACCGGCTGCGCGGCGTGCCGTTCTGGCAGGAGGTCTACCACACCGAGCGACGTGCCGGCGCCATCGTCGACGCCTTCATGCCCACCATCAAGGATCCGGTGGTGCGCGAGGCGGTGGCGCTGCAGGGACGCGAGGAGACCCGCCACGCCAAGCTGATCCGGGTGATGATCGACCGCTACGGCATCGATGCGCACGAGCAGCCGATGGAGCAGTTTCCCGCCGACCTGGAAACCGCCTTCATCGATTTCGGCTTCGGCGAGTGCCTCGACGCCTTCCTCGGCTTCGGCGCCTTCAAGGTCGCCCGCGAATCCGAATTCCTGCCGTCGGGCATGTTCGATATCTTCGACACCCTGATGTTCGAGGAGACGCGGCACATCGTGTTCTTCATCAACTACATGGCCTGGCGCGAGCGTCAGCGCGGTCTCGGCACCGCGCGGCGGACGATGAAGTCGCTGCGCTTCTACAGCCGCGCCGGCAAGCGGCTGCTCGGAATGGTGCAGCGCGGCCAGGAGCCGAACGACGGCAAGGATTTCGCGGTCACCCAGGCCAACATGTTCCTCGACGGGTTCTCGTTCCAGAAGTTCGTCGACGACTGCGTGCGCGAGAACTCGCGCCGCATGGGCGCCTTCGATCCGGCGCTGCTGCAGCCGAAGCTGCTGCCTGGCATGGCGTCGCTGGCGCTGAGCGGGATGCGGGTCTGGGACCGCGCGCGGCCGCATCTGCGCCGGCGCGAGACGGTGCCGGGCTAGCACCGGCCGCAGCCAGCGATCCGGCGCTCAGGCGCCGCCGATGGTGCTGCCGGCATCGTGCGGCAGCCGGGCATAGCCGATCAGCGAGACCAGCATCAGCAGGCCGGCCAGGGCGAACGCGCAGTGGAAGTCGCCCGCGGTGAATGCCGCAGCCGCGCCAGCCCGGCCGCCGCGGACGGCGGCGGCCAGGCGCAGGCACAGCGCGCCGAAGGCGATGCCCATGCCGATCATCATCTGCTGGGTGACGCTCTGCAGAATGGAGGCGGCGCTCTTCTGCGCGTCGGGAACATCGGCGAATACCAGCGTGTTCAGGGTGGTGAGCTGCATCGAGCGCGCCAGCCCGTAGGCGAACAGCAGCCCCAGCGTCACCGCCAGCGGCGTGCTCGCAACCAGGGTGCCGAGGCCGGCGATGCACAGTGCCGCCAGTCCGGCATTGACCAGCGCCACGCGGCGGAAGCCGGCGCGGCGCAGCACCGTGGTGGTGAACAGCTTCATGCCGAGATTGCCGGTAGCGGCGGCGAGCAGCAGCAGACCGGAATGGAACGCGGACAGGCCGAAGCCGACCTGGAACAGCAGCGGCGACAGGTAGGGAACCGCCTCGAGCGCGATCCGGGTCGCCGAGCCCCACAGGATGCTGATGGAGAAGGTCGGCATGGCGAACGCGTCCAGCGCCAGCAGCGGGTGGCGGGTGCGGCGCATGTGCCGCATGCTCAGCACGCCGAACGCCGCACCCCCCAGCACCAGCGGTGCGGCCAGCTTCAGGCTGCCGCTCTGCCGGGCCGCCACCTCGGTGCCGTACAGCAGCAGGGTCAGCGCGGCGCCGCTGAGCAGGAAGCCGGGCCGGTCCAGCGGACGCGCCGTTTCCGCCCGCTGCTGCGGCACGATCGCCGCCACCGCTGCCAGGGCCGCGAGCCCGAGCGGGACGTTGAGGAAGAACACCCAGTGCCAGGAGGCGTAGCTGGTGATGAAGCCGCCTATGCTGGGCCCCAGCACCGGCGCAACCACGCCCGGCCAGGTGATGGTCGAGATCGCCTGCATCATCCGCGCCCGCTCGGTGTTGCGCACCACGATCATGCGCCCGACCGGCACCATCATCGCGCCGCCCGCCCCCTGCAGCACGCGCGCCGCGGTGAAGGAGGGGAGACCGTGCGCCGAGCCGCACAGCACCGAGGCCAGGGTGAAGATCGCGATCGCGACGCCGAACACCGTGCGCGAGCCGAAACGGTCGGCGATCCAGCCGCTGACCGGGATGAACACGGCCAGCGTCAGCATGTACGCGGTCAGGCCCAGGCTCAGCTCGTTGGGCCCGGTGCGGAAGTCGCGCGCCATGCTCGGCAGCGCGGTGGCGATGATCGTGGTGTCGAGATACTCCATGAAGAAGGTGGCGGCGACGACGAACGGCAGCAGCCTCGCGGTCCGGGCCGGGATCATCGCGGAGGCTCCGCCGCCGGACCGGCCGCGCGCCCGGTGCCGCGCACGAAGCGCAGGCTGCTCATCGGGGCGACTCCGGGCGGCCCGCGCCGCGGCGATCTTCCCGGCGGCCCCTTGATGGGCGGGGGAGGGTGAAGCACAAGGTCGTCATGGCCCAGCTCGTGCTCCATGACAGCCTGACCCGCGCCGACGTCGCGTTCACGCCGCTCGATCCCGCCCACGTGCGCGTGTACTATTGCGGGCCGACCGTCTACGACCTCGCGCATGTAGGCAACCTGCGGACCATGGTGTCGGCCGACGTGCTGGTGCGGCTGCTGCGCCGGCTCTATCCGCGCGTCACCTACGTGCGCAACATCACCGACATCGACGACAAGATCAACGCGCGGGCGCGCGCCTGCGGCGAGCCGATCGCGACGCTGACCCGACGCACCACCGCCGACTTCCATGCCGACCTCGCCGCCATCGGCAACTTGCCCCCGGACGTCGAGCCGGCCGCCACGCAGCACGTGGGAGAGATGATCGCGCTGATCGAGCGTCTGGTCGCCTCGGGGCACGCCTACGTGGCCGACGGCCACGTGCTGTTCCAGGTCGCGCGTTTCGCCGAGTACGGACGGCTGTCGGGCCGCGATCCGCGGGAGCTGCTGGCCGGTGCCCGCGTCGAGGTGGCGCCGTACAAGCGCGACCCCGGCGACTTCGTGCTGTGGAAGCCCTCGGAGGACGCGCTGCCGGGCTGGGACAGCCCGTGGGGACGCGGTCGCCCCGGCTGGCACATCGAGTGCTCGGCGATGGCGCACCGCTACCTGGGCGAGAGCTTCGACATCCATGGCGGCGGATCCGACCTGCTGTTCCCGCACCACGAGAACGAGCGCGCGCAGAGCCTGTGCGGCTATCCCGGCAGCGGCTTCGCGCGGATCTGGCTGCACAACGCGATGCTGCTGGTCGAGGGCGAGAAGATGTCCAAGAGCCTGGGCAACTTCTTCACCGCGCGCGAGATCCTGGCCGAGGCGCCGGCGGAGGCGCTGCGCCTGCTGCTGCTGGGCGCGCACTACCGCTCCGAGCTGAACTTCTCCCGCCACGCGCTGTCGGAGTGCAGGCGCACGCTCGATCGTTTCTACCGCGCGCTGCAACGCCATCCGGACGCGGCCACGGATGCCTCCCTCCCGGAGCCGTTCCTCGCCGCGCTGTGCGACGACCTCAACACGCCGCGCGCCATCGCGGTGCTGCACGGGCTCGCCGACGCGGCGCTGGGCGGCGACGCCGCCGCCGCGGCCGGCTTGCGGCAGGCCGGCGACATGCTCGGCCTGTTGCAGGTGCCGCCGCTCGACTGGTTCCAGCAGGGCGTGGACGCGAAGGCGGTGCAGGCGCTGATCGAGCGGCGGCTGACCGCCCGCGCCGCGCGGGATTTCGGCCTCGCGGACGCGATACGCGCGGAGCTCGCGGCGCAGGGCATCGTGCTTGAGGACGGCGCCGCCGGCACCAGCTGGCGGCAGGGCGGATGACCGGGCGCGACGGCGGTGCGCCGCTGACGCCGCTCGGCCCCAGCCCGGTGGTGATCCTGGTGCGGCCGCAGCTCGCCGACAACATCGGCAGCGTCGCCCGTGCGATGGCCAATGGCGGCCTGTTCCATCTGCGCCTGGTTGCGCCGCGCGACGGCTGGCCGCAGCCGCGCGCCTGGCGCTTCGCCTCCGGCGCCGACCGCGTCCTCGATGCGGCCACGCTGCACGACGACGTCGCCGGGGCGGTCGCCGACCTGCAGCACGTCTTCGCCACTTGTCCGCGGCCGCGCCACATCGTCAAGCCGGTCCTCACCGCGCGCGGCGGGGCGGCAGAGCTGCGCGCGATCACGCGGCGCTCCCTGGGCTGCGGCATGCTGTTCGGGCCGGAGCGGGCGGGCCTCGACAACGACGACATGGCGCGCAGCGACGCGCTGATCCGCTATCCGCTCAACCCCGGCTTCAGCTCGCTCAATCTGGCGCAGGCGGTGATGATCATGGCCTACGAATGGTGGCTGAGCGACGACGGCACGCCGCCGCGCGTGCTGATGACCAACGAGACCCGCGTGGCGCGCAAGGGCGAGCTGGAGAACTTCCTCGGCCACCTGACCGGCGAGCTCGATGCCTGCGGCTTCCTGCGCAACCCGCAGAAGCGGCCGGGCATGGTGCGCAACCTGCGCCACCTGTTCGAGCGCGGCGAGGTGACGGAACAGGAGCTGCGCACGCTGCACGGCGTGGTCACCGAGCTGGCGCGCGGCCGGCGCACCCGCGGCCGCGACGAGGCGCCGGAAGCGGGCTGACGGATGAGGCCGGATCAGCGGATCGGCAGGCCTTGACCGAGCCTGCGCAGGCCGCACGCGATCGCCCAGACGGTCCAGACCAGCCACCAGGCACCAACCGCCCACGGCACCACCAGGAACACCAGCCCGACGCCGAAGGTGATCGCGCCGAGCCCGACCACCACCGCGTGCAGGACGAAGATGGCGATCCCCGCCAGCACGCAGTGCCAGAAGATGCGGATCTGCCAGTCCAGGTGCGATCGCACCAGGGCCGATGCGTGCCCGCGCTTCAGATAGGCGATGACCACCGCCACCGGTGCGGTGATGCCGGTGAAGAAGGCCGCGATGAACAGCGCGTAGGTGACGGTGGCGAGGCTGCGGCCGTCATCCGCTCGCGCGGCGTAGTCGATCTGGAAGCGGTCGCTTGCACGGTAGGCCATGATGCTGCGCATCTCCACGGGGTTTCGCTGGACAGGCCCTCCGCAAGCGGCGTGCCAAGCGCGCGCCGGAGGCAGTCGGGCGCGGCGCGGAGCCTTGTTGGCCTGCCACGCCAACAAGCGGCGCGACCGGTCATGCGAAGCCCTCGGGCGTCAGCGTCCAGGAGGCTCGCACCTGCCCTCCCGGCGGGATCAGCAGCAGATGCGGCTTGCTCGCGAACTCGCCGTTGAAGCCCTCCGGGCTGGCCAGGCCGCACCAGGGTTCGATGCAGAGGAACGCCGCACCCGGCTTGGACCAGATGCCGAGCTGGTGGAAGCCGCTCCAGCCGATACGCAGCGCCGCACCGCCGGGAACCCCGAAGCGCAGCGAGCGGCTGGCCGGCGCCTCGAGGATCACCGCGTCTTCCGCGAACAGCGCCGGATCGAGCCCCAGGCGGTCGCCGCATACCGGCGTCGGCAGCCGCTCCGGCCGCAGCAGGCCGTCGCGCACCCTGCGGATCGGCGCGGGCTCCGGTGCGGCGAAGAGGATCTCGTGCGCCTCGGGCGGCAGCTCCGGCTCGAGCGGCCAGTTGAACGCGGGGTGCGCGCCGAGCGAGGCCGGCAGCATCGTGCGCGCCGGGTTGGAGAGGGTGTACGAGACGGTCAGCGTGGCGGCGTCGATGCGGTACTCGATCTCGAGGCGGAAGGCGAACGGATAGCTCTCCCGGCTGTCCGCGTCGTCCTCGAGCAGCAGCCGGCAATGGCTCGCTGCGCGCTCGAGGAAGCGGAACGCGCGGTCGCGGGCGAAGCCGTGCTGGGTCAGGCGCGTGGCACGGCCTTCATGCAGCAGGGTATCGTGCGCCAGCCGACCGACGATCGGAAACAGCACCGGAGCGTGCCGCGGCCACTGTGTGCCCGCCTGCCACAGCAGCTCGCGCGACGCGGCGGAGGCCGCCGCCTCGCCGGTGCGGTACCGGATCGAGTGCAGCTCGGCGCCGTGCGCGGCGACGATGGCGGTGAGGCTCGCATCACCGATCTGCTGACGGTCGCTCCCGGCCATGGCGGATCGCTTCCTTTACCCTGCATCGAGGGTCGGATCATAGGCGCCGGCGGGCTGCGGGCAACCGTTGGCTGCAACTCCCAAGGTTCGCAGCCGTTACGGCATCGTCCCATAAACGCCTTTGCACCTGGAGCGACACGCCTATGTTCCGCAGAATTGCCTCCCTGCTCGCCGTGCTCCTTCTGGGCATGACGACGCTCGGGCTTTCCGCCTGCAACACGATCTCGGGCGCCGGCAAGGACGTCAGCGCCGTCGGACACGACGTGACCCGGGGCTCCGATGCCTCCTCGAACGCGATCAGCGACAAGACCGGCGCGTCGCAGAAATAGCGGCACCCGTTCCCCGGAACGGCGAGCAGAAGGGGGGAGGAACTCTCTCCTCCCCCCACGGCGGCGGCCAAGTCGCCGCGCCCGCAGATGTCCCACCGCGAGAACCAGCGAGAGCTGGCACAACGGCCGCGGCGCCCCAACTTCCCTGCTCATGCCAAGCTCGGTGCAGTCCCCGGTCTTCGAATGCGCGGCGTCTCACCACCGTCGGCGGCTCGCGCGCCGCGCGGGTTGGGCGTTGGCTGTCCTAACCAGGGCAGCAGGCCGGCAAGCGATCACCGCTCCGTCGGCTGACACCCGACTGCGCCCCTCGACGCCGGATAGCCCCGTCGCGACACCGTCGCGCCCGCCATCCGGCGGATCGAGCAGGTCGATGCTTAAGAGGCATGACTTTGCCGCCCTCCGCTACATGGCGTCGAAGCGGCGTCGGCAATGACGGCGGGCGGCAAGATGCGGCGCAAGGGTGACCTCCCGAGCAAGCCCTGTGCGCGTTGCGGTCGCGCCTTCACCTGGCGCCGCAAGTGGGCACGGGTGTGGGACGAGGTGCGCTACTGCTCCGAGG
>CAXTNV010000102.1:0-13403 GCA_964245755.1 uncultured Acetobacteraceae bacterium
TCTCCCGGGCAGCCGTGACATCGTTCTCAGCGAGAAGGACACGCATTTTACCACCACCGGGTTTGCTGAAGCAGTCTTACCACCTAAGGTTGTTAAGGTCGACCGGTTTTGTTAAGGTATGCATCTTAAAGTTGAAACACACCATTTGTTAGCGTTTCACGGCTGTAATGCGCGCCGACGATCCTGGATTTGGAACGGGGGCTCCCCTTGACTGCATCATCCACGCTTTCGGACCGTCTCGAGATGCTGCGCTCGTCTCTCTCGGAGCGACCAGCCTGCGTCCTGGCCGGGCAGGTCTCCGGAATAAGTGGCCTAGCCGTCGAGATCTCCGGGCTCGACCGGCACGTTTCCGTCGGCGACCGGATCATGCTGCGCGGCCGCAACGCGAATGCCGTGCCGGCGGAGATCGTAGGTTTCCGCAACAACGCGGCACAGGCCATGGCCTTCGGATCGCTCGACGGCATAGGACCGGGAGGCAGCGCCACCTTCGCGATCGGCGCCGCCAAGCTGCCCGGCCGGCTCGCGCCCACCGATGGATGGCTCGGCCGCGTGCTCGATCCGCTCGGGCGGCCGATCGACGGCAAGGGTCGCCTGCCGGTCGGCACGGTGGCACGTCCGGTGCGCGCCGGACCTCCCGAGGCAACCCTACGCGCCCGACTAGGGCCACGCATCGACCTCGGCGTCGAGGTGATGAACCTGTTCACCACCTGCCGCACCGGCCAGCGTCTCGGCCTCTTCGCGGGCTCCGGCGTCGGCAAGTCGACCCTGCTCTCGATGCTCGCCCGGCACACCAAGTGCGATGTCGCGGTCATCTCGCTGGTCGGCGAGCGAGGCCGAGAAGTGCGGGAGTTCATCGAGGACGATCTCGGCGAGGAAGGCCTCGCCCGCTCCGTGGTCATCGTCGCGACCTCGGATACTCCGCCGTTGATGCGGCGCGAGGCAGCGTATTCAGCCATGACCGTGGCGGAGCATTTCCGCGACCAGGGCAAGTCGGTGCTGCTGCTGATGGACAGCGTGACGCGCTTCTGCCTGGCGTTGCGCGAGATCGGCCTGTCGAGCGGCGAGCCTCCGGCAACCCGCGGCTACCCGCCGAGCGTGTTCGCCGAGCTGCCGCGTCTGCTCGAGCGTGCCGGACCGGGGCCGATGCTCGCGGACGGCACCGCCGGCCACATCACGGCGCTGTTCACCGTGCTCGTCGAGGGTGACGATCACAACGAGCCGGTCGCGGACGCCGTGCGCGGCATCCTCGACGGACACGTCGTGATGGATCGCAAGATCGGCGAAAGCGGCCGCTATCCTGCGGTGGACGTGCTGCGCTCGCTGTCGCGGGCGGTGCCGGGCTGCAACGCCGCCGGTGAGAACGTGCTGACCCGCAAGGCGCGCCAGGTGCTGGCGCTGCACGCGGACATGGCGGACATGGTCAGGTTGGGCGCCTACCGCGCCGGCAGCGATCCGGCGGTTGACGAGGCGGTGCTGCTGGCGCCGCGGATCGAGGAGATGTTGCGCCAGCACCGTGATGACAGGATGGAGCTTGCAGAGGCGTTCGATCGTCTGGCGCAGGCACTCGACGCGACGGCTGCCCGATGAGCGGCGACACGCTCGGCACCCTGCTGCGCGTCAGGCGGAACAACCTCGACGAAGCGCAGCGTGCCGTGGCCGATGCGCTGCGCGTGCAGCAGCAGGCGCAGGCGGGACGCGAGGCGCAGGAGACGCGCTACGCGGAGGAAACGGTCGCCGCACTGGATCTCGCCCACGGTGATGACGCGGTGGACGCTTTCGCACGTTGGCTGCCGGTCGGCCGCAAGGCGATCGAGACCGCGCGTCTGGCAGAACAGGAAGCCAGCTGCGATGTCGATCGCACCCGGGTGGTGCTGGGTCTGGCTCGCGCCGCGCACCGTGCTGTCGAGTTGCTGATGGAGAAGCGCGGCGAAGAGGAGCGTCAGCTGCGTGAGCGCAGGGCGCAGCAGGAGATGGATGATCTCGGGCGTCGCTCGCGCTCAGCGTGAGTAGTAGCCGTCCTTGCGACGGCGCCGACGGCTGCGAAGCATGCCCCATACGCCGCGCCCCGCCATGCGCCCTGCCGGCCCGACGACGGTCGCCGCAACGGCGGACATCGCGAAGGCATTACGCATCGCAACCAGGTCGCGATCACGTCGGATGCGCGCATCGAGCTCCACCGCGCCGGGCGCCTTGCCGCGTCCCAGCACGAGGAAGACCACCGTGAACAGGATGTCCACGCCGAACACGATGACCGAAGCCCAGACCCGGCCGGTGTGCCAGGGGCCGAAGCATATCACCCACAGCAGCACGTGCGCGGCGATCAGGGTGAACAAGGCGAACAATGCCGCCATGACCAAGAACGCCACGCGCACCGCATAGCGCAACGCCAATCGCTGGAGTCGCTGCACCTCGGCAGAGGCGGCAGCCCTGCCGTGGTCGACGAGCTTCAAGGTCCCGGCGCCTAGCGCGAGATGCGGCCGAGCAGGTAGCCGACCGCCGTCGAGATGGCGATCGCGATGAGCGGCTTGCCGCGAACCTTCTCGGAGACGTTGGCAACCTGGGTGCTGGTCAGGTCACGCGCACTGCTGACCGCGGTCTCGGCCTTGCCTGCGGCATCCGCAAGTGCCGGGGTGACACGCTCGTTCAGGAGCTGCTCGACCACCGCGCGTAGGGACTGCAGCTGTTCCTGGGTATCCTGAGCAACGTCCTTCGCCTTGTCGGAAACAGCCATGATTCCCCCCTGCCCGTCATCGATGCAGCAACGTGGTGCTACCGGACAAGTTGCAGCCCGGCCATGAGCCCGGTCCTGCCCGGCGGCTCGCCGCGACTGGTGCTGCAGGGGTTGCGGCCTCCCGCTGATGCACGACATGCGCCCGTGCCGGAGAGCCTGTCGTTCACCCTCGCCGCGGGCGAGTGCGTGGCGCTGCTGACGCACAGCCCGGCCGAAGCGTCCTCCCTGGTCGACCTGCTGGCGGGCCACGGCGTGTTGGCGACCGGGCGGGTACTGCTCGACGGCCGCGACATCACCGCGCTGCCGCCAGCGCGGAGGCGGATCGGCGTGATCTCCCGGCGCGATCCGCTGTTCGGGCACCTGACGGTCTGGGGCAACGTCGCGTTCCCGCTTGCGGTGTCTCGGGTGGGCGAGCCCGAACGCATGTATCGGGTGCGCCAGGCCCTGGCCCTGACCGGGCTCGAGGCGCAGGCCGACCGGAGGCCGGCCTTGCTCGGCGATTCCGACGCGATACGTGCCGCGCTGGCCCGCGTGCTGGTGTCGGATCCCGCGGTGCTGCTGCTGGACGATCCGCTCGGCGGGCTCGATCCGGGGCCGAGACGCGCGATGCATCAGCTGCTGCGTCGGCTGGCACGGGCGCGTGGCCTGACCCTCCTGCTCGTCACCCGCGACCGCGAGGAGGCGCTGATGATGGGCGAGCGGATCGGGATCCTCGAGAGATGGTCGCTGCGCCAGCTCGGCACCGCCGCCGAGCTGCTGGACCGTCCGGCGGACGAGATCGTGGCCAGCGGCTTCGGCGAGGCGAACAGCCTGACCGGCCAGGTCGAATTCGTGCAGGACGACGTGGCGCGGGTGCGGCTGAGTGCCGGTCCGAGCGTGGACGCGATGAGCTCCGACGATCTCGCGGCGGGCGCCACGTGCGTGGTGTGCGTGCGCCCCGAGCGAGTGGCGATCGCCTTCGTGCGCGAGGGCGGCGACACGCTGCACGCCGACATGCTCGGGGCCGGGGCCCTCGCCGGCATCCTGACCGACATGGTGCATCTGGGCGACCATCTGCGCCTGCGCTTCCGGCTCCAAGGCGGCGGAGAGCTCCTGGTGCGGCGTCCCGCCTCGCAGCCGACCGCCGGCCTGCGCCCCCATCGCCCTGCCCTGCTGGCCTGGCAGGCGGCGCACGCGGTGGCCTTCGCGCAGAACGGCTGAGGCGTCCGGCCTGTTTCAGCGTGTGACAGAGTGCGCTAGAGAGGATGGCCGACGCTGGCGACTGCCTGCGGGGCCGCGACCGGGCGATGCGGCCTCGATGTGGCTCTGGAGAGAAAGTTCCTGTCCCTGGGCCGCAGCCTCGACGTCCGCACGATGAGTCCCATCCGATCGATGGCCAGGGGCACGATCCGGCTGATCCTGTTGATCGGCTGGTCGGCCACCGCGGTCGCGCAGGATGCGCCGGGCGGCGGCGCGAGGCCTTCCGAGGCCCATCCGGTCAAGCCGGCTGCCACCCACTCCGCGGCGCAGGAGCTTTCCGTCGCCTCGCTGGGCGGCGGCCTGCAGGAGACGCAGCAGACCACCCTGTTCGCGCCGTTCAGCCAGCAGAGCGGCGTGCGGCTGCGGTTGCAGAGCTGGGACGGGGCGCTGGCCACCCTGCAGGAGCGGGCGCAGGGCGCACGTCAGGATCCGGCGATGCGCACCGGCGGCGACGATCCGGTCGTGGTGCTGATGGAGGAGGCGCCGCTGCGGGTGGCCTGCCGGGAAGGCCTGCTGCTGCCAAGCCCGCTTACCCTCGATCCGGCCGACCAGGCGCCGGACAGTGCGGGCCAGGCCTGCGGCGTCGATGGCTGGCCGATGAACCTGGTGCTGGCCTGGGACAGGAGCCGGATCGGGATGGCGCCGACCTGGTCCGATTTCTGGGATGTCGCGCGTCGTCCCGGCAAGCGCGGCCTGCGGCGCGGTCCGCGCAGCACGCTCGAGATCGCGCTGATGGCCGACGGGGTCGTTCCGGCTGACGTCTACCGCACCCTCTCCAGCAGTGACGGCGTCGACCGCGCATTCCGCAAGCTGGACCAGCTCAAGCCGTACATCGTCTGGTGGACCACCCCCTCCGAGGCGGTGCAAATCATCGAGGCCGGCGCTGTGCTGATGACCAGCGCGCCGGACGGTGAGATCGCCCTCGCCGATCAGGCCAGCCACCGCAGCTTCGACACCCAGTGGGCGCAGAGCCTCGGGCTGAACCTGGGCTGGGCGATGCCACGCGAGAGCACGCCGGAGCAGCGTGCCCTGGGCCAGCAGCTGCTCCGCTTCCTGACCGATCCCGCGCACCGGTCCGCCTTCCTGACCGCGTATGCGGCGGTTCCCGCCGCCGGTACGGGGTCGGGTCAGCGTCACGCCACCCTGATGATGGACGACACGTTCTGGGCCGAGCACCTGGTGGCGCTGCAACGTCGGTTCGACGCCTGGCTCGGTGCGCGGTGAAGCCGGATGCACCGGCCGACGCACCGCCTGCTGCTGCTGCTGCCGCTGCTGCTGCCGGGCGCCGCCGCTTCGCTGCTGCTGCCGAGCCTGCCGTGCGGCCCGCAGGGGCATACGGGGCTGCTGTGGCGCCTGGCGCTGGCCGCACCGGTGATCCTGCTGCCGCTGCTGCTGGCGGTGACGCGGCTGCAGCGCCATCAGGCTCGCGCGGCGGCAGGCCTGGGAGCCGGGCGGCTGGACCGGCTGCGCTGGCTCTGGCTGCCGCAGCTCGGCCCGGCGCTGCTTGCGAGCCTGCTGCTGGCAATGCTGTTCGTGGTCGCGGGCAGCCACGGTTGGCATCGGCGGTCCTGAACCGGGTTCATCTTCCGCGGATGGCCGCGAACCCCTATCCTGCACGCATGCCGACACCGGTTCCGTTCTGGAAGAGCAAGCGCCTCGCCGAGATGACGCAGGCGGAGTGGGAGTCACTGTGCGACGGCTGCGGCCGCTGCTGCCTGCACAAGCTGCGCGAGGAGGACACCGACGCCGTCATCTACACCAACGTCGCCTGCCGCCTGCTCGACGCGCAGAGCTGCGCCTGCACGGACTATGCGCGCCGCCGACGCAGGGTCCCGGATTGCGTGCAGCTGACCGCCGCCTCCCTGCCCGACATCGACTGGCTGCCGCCGAGCTGCGCCTACCGGCGGCTCGACGAGGGCCGCGGCCTGGCCTGGTGGCATCCGCTGGTCTCCGGCAGGCGGGAGACCGTGCATGAGGCCGGGATCTCGGCGCAGGGGCGCGTGGTGGATGAGCGAGTCGCCGGCCCGCTGGAGCATCACGTGGTGGACTGGCCGGGACGCACGCCACGCGCGCCTCGCCCGGCTCTCAGGATCACCCTGCACGGCAGGCGGAGCGGCTCGCGGGAAGGAGGCGAGCCGTGAGGGGAACGGTGCGGCCTGGCGCGTCCCGGCCTGCCGCTTCGACGGCTGCCGAGATGCTGCTTCTCCCTTCGGGCGAGACGCCGATCCGGTGGCGTCGCTCCGGCCAGGCGCGGCGCATCTGGCTGCGCATCGAGGCCCGCGCCGGCACCGTGGTGGTGCCGTGGCCGCCGCGCCCGGCGCGCGCGGCCGGCCGCGCGCTGCTGCGGACGCATGCCGACTGGGTGGCCGGAAAGCTCGCCGCGCTGCCGGGGCAGGTCGCATTCGCAGCGGGTGAGCGCATCGCCTTGAGCGGGGTGCCGCACGTGATCCGTCCGGTGCCGGAAGCCAGGCGCGGGGTCTGGGCGGAAGCCGGCGAGATCCGGGTCAGTGGCGAGCGCGCCTTCCTGCCCCGGCGCGTGCTTGACTTCCTGCGCGGCGAGGCGCGCGCCACGCTGGGGCTGTGCGCCCGAGGCATCGCACTCGCCTCCGGGCTCCGGCCGAGGCGCCTGGTGATCAAGGATACGAGCAGCCGGTGGGGCAGCTGTTCCTCGGGCGGGGTGGTGATGTTCAGCTGGCGCCTGGTGATGGCGCCGCCGGAGATCCAGCACTACGTCGTCGCGCACGAGCTGGCGCATCTGCGCCATCTCGACCACGGTCTGCAGTTCTGGACCGAGGTGGCGCGCCTGACGCCGCATCGGGTGCACGCGGAGGCCTGGCTCCGGCTGCACGGTCCGGCGCTGCTGCGCATCGGATGACGGGGGCACGCGGCCGCGCCGCGTGACGAGGTTGCTTGCCCGCGGAGCGCACCGCACGATCGAGCCGAGCATGCGCTAGGCAGCCCGCCTCGATCCGGCTATCACGCCGGTGCGGGATCCGGCCGCGTCGCCGAAGGCGGCAGCCGGGACGGCAGGCGGACGTGGCGAAACCGGTAGACGCAGCAGACTTCATCGGAGTGCCCGCGGGGAAATCCGCGGCGTAGAACCGCTCAAATTCGGGGAAAGCTACCGGCCGCGAGGCTCAGGCCGATCCCGAGCCAAGCCCCGCATCGGCGATGTCGCGATCCGTCGACGGTAGGGGAAGGTGTAGAGACTAGACGGGCGGCGCCTAAGCCCTGGGTCTTGATCCGGGAGATGGCGAAGGGATAGTCCAGACCACGAACGTCCGGGAGCGGGCCGCAGGGCGCGTTCGCTCGGACGGCGGCGAAAGCCGAAGTGGCATGAAAATCTGCATCCCCAGGGAGTGCGGGTTCGAGTCCCGCCGTCCGCACCAGCCGCCTCGGCCGGCGACGACGCCTTGCTAGTGCACGCCGCCGACATAAGCACGCAGGCTCTCCACCTCGTTCGCCTGCTGGCCCAGCCGGGCCTTGACCACGTCGCCGATGCTGACCACGCCCACCAGCACCTCGTCCTCGACCACAGGAAGATGGCGCACACGGTGGTCGGTCATGATGCGCATCGCCTCCGCGATGTCGGCGTCGGGCGAGATGGTCCACAGCACCTTGGTCATCAGGGCAGAGGCAACGAGGTCGAGAGCGGCGGTGCCATGCTGGGCCAGCGCCCGCACGATATCTCGCTCGCTGAGGATGCCGAGCGGCTTGGCGCTGCCGTCCATCACCAGGACGGCGCCGATATTGCGCTCCCCCAGGATCCGGGTCACCCCCGAGATCGGCTCGAGCGGGGCCACGTGGATCACGCTCGCCCCCTTGCTGTTGAGGATGCTCGCGATGCTCATGGCCTGCTCTCCTTCGGCAGTACTTAGCCACACCATGCGGACAAAGCACGCGACCCGTCCAATGACTTTACGGAGTGCCGATATACGCGCAGCGCAGGCGCTCCGGCCGGGCGCTTGGCACTGACGACCGGCATGCCCATCTGCTGGCGATGATCCCCTTCTCCATACTCGACCTATCGCCGATCATCGAGGGAGGCGATGCCGGGCTCGCCCTGCGCAACACGCTCGATCTCGCGCGTCATGCGGAGTCTCTCGGCTTCCGGCGCTACTGGCTCGCCGAGCACCACAACATGCCAGGAGTGGCGTCGGCCGCGACCGCCGTGGTGATTGCCCACGTGGCGGCAGGCACGCGCAGCATCCGGGTTGGTTCGGGTGGCATCATGCTGCCGAACCACGCGCCGCTCACGATCGCGGAGCAGTTCGGAACGCTGGCCGCTCTGCATCCCGGACGCATCGACCTAGGGCTCGGCAGAGCGCCCGGTTCGGACCAGCGCACGATGATGGCGCTGCGGCGCGATCCGGCGAACGCCGACCGGTTTCCGCACGACGTGATCGAGCTGCAGTCGTATTTCCGACCGGCGGCGGCGCAGGCGGTGCGCGCCGTGCCAGGCGAGGGCCTGGAGGTGCCGATCTGGCTGCTCGGGTCGAGCCTGTACAGCGCGCAGCTCGCCGCCATGCTCGGCCTGCCGTTTGCTTTCGCCGCGCACTTCGCGCCCGACCTGCTGGAGGAGGCGACCGCGCTGTATCGCGCTCGCTTCGAACCCTCCGAAGACAATCCGCGACCCAGGGTCATGCTCGGGCTGAACGTGGTCGCGGCCGGCAGCGACGGCGAGGCGCGGCGGCTGTTCACCTCGGCGCAGCAGCAGTTCATGATGCTTCGCCGCGGCACGCCGGGCAAGCTGAGGGCCCCGGTGGACGACATCGACACGCTGTGGACCGCAATGGAGGCGACTGCGGTGGCGCGCGCCCTGTCCGCGGCGGTGGTCGGGGGTCCGGAGAGCGTGCGCGCCGGACTGCAGCGGCTCATCGAGCGTCACCGGCCGGACGAACTACTGATCAGCGCGCAGATCCACGACCACGACGCGCGTCGCAGGTCGTTCGCGATCGTCGCCGAGAGCTTCGCGCGGCAGCCGGCCTGAGGTCAGTACAGCTTGTGCACGCGCAAGGACTGGACGATCTCGGGCGCCGCGGCGACAATGAAGTTCAGCACCACGCCGAGCGAGAGCGCCGTGATGCCGAAGATCACGTAGTGCTGGACCGCCAAGCTCACGACTTGATCGAACATGATACCATGTCCTCGTGCGGGTTCCCCTGCGCCAGTGTGGCGCAGGACGCCGCAGAGGTCACGCTTGAGACGCATCGCGAAGCGGTATTTCCGCCTGAACCGGGCGGGTGGGTCAGCGCGTGGCCCTGGGTCGGCTCAGCTCGGACGCTGACATAGCTGCTCCACGTATTTGGCGATGACGTCGACCTCGACGTTGAGGACCGCGCCCGGAGCCAGCGTGCCGAGGTTGGTGTGGGCCCAGCTGTGCGGGATGATCATCAGCGCGATCTCGAACCGGCCGGCCTCGGCACCGGGCCGGATCGCGTTCAGGGTCAGGCTGATGCCGTCCAGCGCGATGGAGCCCTTCTCGACACAGTAGCGCCGCAGCGGGTCGGGCAGGTCGAGCACCACCGACCATGCCGCACCGGCCGCGTCGCCCACCTTCTCGACCGACACCAGCCGCGCCACACCGTCCACGTGGCCCTGCACGATGTGGCCCGACAGCCGGGTCGACGGAGTCACCGCGCGCTCCAGGTTGACCAGCGCATGCTCGCGCAGTTGCCCGAGGCTGGAGCGGTCGAGCGTTTCCGGGCTGACGAAGAACGAGGCGCTGCCGGCCGCATCGACAGCGGCGACGGTGAGGCACACCCCGTTCACCGACACGCTCTCGCCGAGTGCGAGATCACGCAGCCCGCTATCCAGGACGATCCGCATCGCGCGGTCGCCCGGCTCGATCGCGCGCACGCGACCCAGACCCTCTATGATGCCGGAAAACATTGCTGGCTCTCGCTCCCGTCGCGCCGCCCTCGTCAGGCTGGCGCCGTTGCTCAGTCGACGCCCGCCGGCAGCGTCATGCCGAGCTGGTCGAACAGGAACGCCATGGTGTCGGTTTGCTGGTCGACGCGCACGCTGAGCGCGCTGCCGATGCCGTGACCCGACTTGTCGCTGATCGACAGGTAGACCGGCAGACCCGACGCGGTCGCCGCCTGCAGGCGCGCGATCATCTTGCGCGACTGCGCCGGGTTGACCCGGCCGTCATGGGTGCCGGTGGCCATGAACACCGCCGGGTAGCGCACGCCGTCGTGCACGCGCTGGTAGGGCGAATAGGCGAGCATCGCGCGGAACTGCGCGGGATCGGTCACGCTGCCGAACTCGGTCACGTTGAAGGCGCCGTTGGGGTCGAGCTCGATGCGCATCATGTCGTAGATGCCGACCAGCGAAGCCACCGCGCGGAACATCGACGGCGCCTGGGTAAGTGCCGCGCCCATCAGCAGCCCGCCGTTGCTGGCGCCCAGTGCGGCCAGATGTGGCGGCGTGGTGATGCGCGCGGCGATCAGCTCCCGTCCGGCGGCGAGGAAGTCGTCGAACACGTGCTGCTTGCGGCTCAGCGCACCGTCGGTGTGCCAGTCCTCGCCGTACTCGCCGCCGCCGCGCAGGTTGGCGATCGCCCACACGCCGCCGGCATCTAGCCACAGTCGGGTCGTGGCGCCGGCGAAGCGTGGCGTCATCGACACGCCGTAGCCGCCGTAGCCGTACAGCAGCGTCGGCCGTCGGCCGTCCGCGCGATCTCCGCGGCGGCGGATGATGTTGATGGGAACCCTGGTGCCGTCCCTGGAGAGTGCGGAGATGCGCACCACCTCGGCATCGTCGAAGTGCACCGGGCTGGTCTCCGCCAGCCGCGTCGCGGTGCTTGCGCGCGTGCTCTCGTCGTACTGCATCACCCGGTAGGGACGCAGGTAGGTCTGCACGCCGTAGAGCACGTGGCCTTGACCGGCCGGCTCGAGCTCGTCCACAGCGGCGATAGGCGGCAGGGCGATCTCCCCCTTCGGCGTGCCGTCATGGCCGAAGATCGCCACCCGCGAGGGGCCGCCGACCAGCTCGCGCAGGTACAGCGAGTCGCGGGTGACTGCCACCGGAACTCCGCCGAACTCGCCGCCGCCCTGGATCGCGCCGTCGCCTTGCGCGATCAGCGTGCGCGCGTGCGACAACGCGAGGTCGGCGAGCGGCAGCGACAGCACCTTGCCGCGCGGCGCCTGCTTCTTGGACACCAGGTAGAGCACGTCGTCCGGTCCGATCGCGCCCGCCACCACCTGATCAACGAAACGGCTCACCTGGGTGATGCGCCCGTCCTGCTGGCCGATCACGTACTGCTCGAATGCGCCGCCGTCGCCGTCCGCCACCGACACCAGCACCGCGTGCGCATTCTGCCGCGAGTCGAGCGCGATCTCGGCGATCTTGGGGAAGTCCCCGCCGAGCACGTAGCGGTCCCGGGACGGGTCCGAGCCGAGCGCGTGGTAGTACACCTGCTGATAGAAATGGCGATCCGCAGACGGACGCTCGGTGCCGGGATAGCGCGTGTACCAGAAGCCCGAGCTGTCCGCGCGCCAGGCCAGGCTGCCGCCGGCGGTCGGATATTGTGCCCGCGGCACCGCCTCGCCGGTATCGCGCCCGGTGGCGACGTCGAACACGTGCACGGTGCCGTCCTCGCTGCCGTTGCGCGACAGCGAGACGGCAAGCCTGCTGCCGTCGGGCGACGGCACGAACCAGTCGATGGCGGTCTGGCCGGAAGCATCGAGCACGTTCGGATCGACCACGACGCGGGCCGCCGCCGGATCGGCGGAAGGCGGCATCACCGTCACCATCGGCTGCTGCCGGGGCGGCTGCACGGTGAGCGAGAACAGCCTGCCGTTGACGAGCGTGAGGGCGTGGTAGGAGGGCGAGGTCTTCGACGTGGCGGCCATGATCCGCGCGTGCAGGGTGCTGCGCAGCGGGAGATCGTCGAGGTACGCGCGGGTGCGACGGTTCTGTGCCGCCGACCACGCGGCGACCGGCGGTGCCGCGCCATCCTCGAGCCAGCGATAGGGGTCGCTGACGACGGTGCCATGATAGCGGTCGAGCACGGGGCGTTTCGCGCTCGGCGGTGCGGTGGTGTCGGTCGCCGCCGCCAGCAGCGGCAACCAGCCTGCGAGCGCAGCGGCCGCGGCGGACATCGCCAAGCACCTTCCGATCTTCATCGCCCGCCCTTTCATCCGCTATCACACGAGGCTAACCCGAGCGCGCCGCATCGGCCAGATGCCGGGGTCCAGCGAGCCTCGCGCCCGCGGGCGCCACGGGAGCGCCGCGGCGCCGGACCCGGCGCACGACGCGACGCGGCACGCTCCTGAACAAACCAGGTTCTGACTGCGGAGTCCGGTGCCCACGACGGTCGGTCCACGAGGCTTACCGCGCGAGCTGACGCAACGTCAGGTCGAGCGGCTGGAGAACTACCCGGAGATGACCGCCCAGCAGCGCCGGCACACGTCGCGCCCGAGGCGCAGGTGCAGCGCCTGACCGCCATCCTGGAACGGCACGGGCGCGGCACGCGCGCGGCCAAGAACGCAATGAGCTCGGTGCTGGGCAGCGTCGCGGCGGCGGTCGCCGCGCGAAGTGCAGAGGATGGCGGATCGGATCGGTGCGCACCTCGTCGAGACGACGCAGCGCGGCACGGAGCTGCTCGCGGCGGGCGGTCCGCCCGGCAGCTAGACCTGCCGCCCGCACGCTACATCAGCGAGCGGGCGTGCTGCAGCACCTGGCTGCACACCTTCTGCGTCAGCTTCGCTTTCAGGCCGCTGCCGCCGAGGCTGGTGCTCTGCCCGGCTCCGGTCTGCAGCGTGCCCTGATCGCCCGCGGTGAACTGGCTGCCGCTGGTCGCACCCGGACCGAGCTTGCCGACCAGGCCGCTCTCAACCGAGGACGCGCCGGTTCCGCCGAGATAGTTGTTGCGCACGCAGTACTGCAGCACCCCGGCGAGGTTGCCGGTGCTCGCCGAGCCGACCGAAGGCATCGACAGGCCGCCCAGTCCGCTTCCGAGCCCGCCCGGAGCACCGCCGGATCCCGAGCCGGCTGCGCCGCGCAGGTTGTCCAGCAGCTGTGCGCGGGCCGGCGCCGTGCACAGCGCGACGCCGGTCGCGGCCGCAAGCGTCGTCGCAATCATCCAGGCCCGCATTCGGCACACTCCGCTGCTGCACCCGATACTCCTAGTCCCGCCGGCACCGGCTTTCCAGGGCCTGACCGCCGGTCGATCATCGCCGCGGCGCCGGTGCTGCTGATGGCGCTGGTCGGCTCGGTGACGCTCGACCGCAGCTTGAACCCCGCCTTCATGAGCGACGTCCGCGGCTTCGTGAACAACACGATCGAGGCGGCGCGGCTCTACCAGGAATCGCAGTGCTGGTCGCTGCTTCAGGAGACGCGGCTCACCGCGCAGGACCTCGACAGCGCCAAGGCGTTCATGACGCCGGACCAGCTGATGATGCGCTCGTATTTCGCCTCGCGGGCGCGC
>CAXTNV010000103.1:0-13116 GCA_964245755.1 uncultured Acetobacteraceae bacterium
GCGAGCGGGTCGATGGCTGCACCCTTGCGATGGCGGACCGTGGCGAGGATGGGTGCCACGTCCGTCGTGAAGGCACGCTTCAGCAGCTGGTTCGCCATCATCGCGTCATTGGCCTCCTGCCGCTCGACGAGCCCGGCACGATCGACCAGCAGCGCCTGCGCGTAGGCGCGCTGGATCTCGGTCGCGGACGAGATCAGGCTCTCGATCGGATCGGTCACGTTGTGCGACTGGTCGATCATGTAGGCCGGCGGCGAATCGAGCTTGCCGTCTGCCTGCGCGTCGACCAGCTCATGGAAGATCAGGAACAGCCGGAACGGATCGATCGCACCGGCATCCAGGTCGTCGTCGCCGTATTTGCAGTCGTTGAAGTGGAAGCCCGCCAGCTTGGCGGCGTGCACCAGCCGCGAGACGATCATCTCGATGTTCACGTTTGGCGCGTGATGGCCCAGATCGACGAGGCATCGCGCCTGCGGACCCACTTCCTGCGCAGCCATCAGCGAGGATCCCCAGTCCGCGATGACGGTGGAATAGAAGGCCGGCTCGAACATCTTGTGTTCCAGGAACACGGTCCAATGCGGTGGCAACGCAGCCGCCACCTGCTTCACGCTGTCGACGTAGCGCTCGAAGGCGCGTCCGAGATGCGACTGACCCGGGTAGCTCGAGCCGTCGCCGATCCAGATCGTCAGGGCCCTCGCACCCAGAGCCTCGCCGGCCTGGATGCAGGCGACGTTGTGGGCGATCGCCTGCGCGCGCACCGCCGCATCGGTGTGCGACAGGGAACCGAACTTGTAGGAAAGCGGATGCGCCGCGTGAGCAGGATGGTCCTGGAAGGTGTTCGAGTTCACGGCGTCGAAACTCATGTCCAGCGCCGCCGCGTGCGCGCGCAGGGCCGCGTAGTCCGACACCTCGTCCCAGGGGAAGTGCGGCGAGATCGTCGGAGTCGCCCCGGTCAGGCTGTTTACGACCGCGCAATCCTCGATCCGGTCGAAGACCGTGGCGGGCTCCCCCTGGCCTGGGAAGCGGGCAAACCGTGTGCCGCCGGTGCCGGTGCCCCAGGAAGGCAGCGCCACGCCGAATGCCGCGACCTTCTCCGCCACCGCCTCGATGTCGATGCCGCTCTCGCTGAGCCGCTCGCCGAGTGCCGCATAGTCACGCGCCGTGCTCGCTTCCAGCGATCGGTTCAGGTCGGCCCGGAAGCCGCCGTCCGCGGGCCGGATGTGGCTGATCTGGTTCATGGATGATCTCCCCCTTGTCGTTCAACGGCTGAACGCCGGCGCGTGGCCGGCATCGACGTTGAGGATGTTGCCGGTCGATTTGCCGGAGCGGCGCTCGGAGGCGAAGAACGCGATCGCCTCGGCGATGTCCTCCGGATAGACGCCGCGCTTGAGCAGGGAGCGCTCGATATAGACCTTCTCGAGATCCTCCCGGCTGGTCTTGTTCGAGGCCGCACGCTGATCGCCCCATTCCCCCTGCCAGATGCGCGATCCTCGCAGCACCGCGTCGGGGTTGACCGTGTTCGCCCGGATGCCGTGCGGCGCGCCTTCCAACGCCAGGCAGCGGGCGAGATGGACTTCCGAGGCTTTCGCGACGCAGTAGGCCGAAGCGCCCGGCGAGGCGACCATGGCATTCTTGGAGGCGACGACGACGATGGAGCCGCCCGTGCCCTGCTGCTTCAGCAGCCGGAAGGCTTCACGCGTGACCAGGAAGTAGCCGGTGGAGAGGATCGACTGGTTCCGGTTCCACAGCGCCAGGCTGGTGTCCTCGATCGGCGCCGCCGAGGCGATTCCGGCGTTCGAGACGCAGATGTCGATGCCGCCGAAGGCCAGCGCGGCGTCGGCGTAGAGCGCCGCCACCGCGGCCTCGTCCGTCACGTCCACCCACAGCCCGGCAACCATGTCGGCGCCGTGCTCCGTGCGCAGCGTCGCTTCGGACTCCGCGAGCACCCCACGGTCGATGTCGGCGATCACCACGCATGCGCCTTCCTCGGCGAGACGACGGGCCGTCGCCATGCCGATGCCCCCGGCACCCCCGGTGATCAAGGCGACCTTGCCGGCCAGCGCCTTGGGCTTCGGCAGGCGCTGAAGCTTGGCCTCCTCGAGCAGCCAGTACTCGATGTCGAAGGCTTCCTGCTCCGGCAGGCCGCGATACTGCGACACCGCATGGGCACCACGCATGACGTTGACGGCATTGGTGTAGAAGTCGGCGGCGTTCCGCGCCGTCGCCTTGTCGGCGGCGAAGGTGATCATGCCGACGCC
Source organism: uncultured Acetobacteraceae bacterium (assembly GCA_964245755.1). Lineage (GTDB taxonomy): Bacteria > Pseudomonadota > Alphaproteobacteria > Acetobacterales > Acetobacteraceae > Lichenicoccus. The sequence goes on from CAXTNV010000103.1 coordinate 2,256, forward strand.
CGCAATGAGGTAGACAACGGCGTTCGGGTCGCGCATCGCGGGCGAATCCGGACGCCTGCAGCGCTCGTAGTAGGCCGCATAGCGCTGCCTGTAGGCCGTGATCGCAGGACCCAGGCGCGGCAGGATGTCGTCGGCGGTTTCCCGGGCAGGGTCGAACTCGATGACCAGCGGGGCGATCTTGGTGCGCAGGAAGTGATCGGGGCAGGAGGTGCCGAGCGGCGCCAGTTCGGCGAGCGCCCGGGATCCGACGAACTCCAGGACTGCCGCATTGTCGTCGAAGTGGCCGATCAGCGTGGCGGTGTCGACGTCGCGGCCACGCCCCGAGATCAGGCCGCGGATATGCGGCATCAGCGACGCCGCGAGCGCACGACGTCCGTCCGGCGGAAGCGCGCTGATCCTCTCGCCGCCGAAGGCCGGCCGCCCCTCGGATCGCTCGGCCAGCCATGCCGTCGCGCGATTGATGGTGCCGATCGTGGTCTCGTAGCACTGCTTCTGGGTCTCTCCCCAGGTGAACAACCCGTGTGCCTCGAGCACCGCCCCCTTGGCCTCGGGGTTCGCGTCCACGAACCGCTTCAGCCAGACACCCAGCTCGAAACCGGGACGGCGCCAGGGTATCCAGCCGATCGTGTCGCCGAAGACCTCGCGGGTCAGCCTCTCGCTGTCGACGGAGGCGGCGATGGCGATGATGGCGTCGGGATGCACGTGATCGACGTGCGGATGCCGGATGAGGCCGTGCAGCGAGGTGTCGATCGAGGCGGCGCGCGGGTTGAGGTTGAACGTGAGGTGGGGATAGAGCCCGACCATCTCGTCCTCCTGGTCCGCTCCGCGATAGAGCGCCCGGGCCTGCAGCAGCTTGTCCATGTAGAGCGTGGCGAAACCGGCGAGCCGCATCGTGCCGATGTCGCCGCCGGATCCCTTGACCCACAGCACGGTGGTCACGTCGCCGGTCAGGGGATCGGTCATCGGCAGCTTCGACGACGTGTTGCCGCCGCCATAGTTGGTCACCCGCTTGTCCGATCCGAGCAGGTTGGAGCGGTACAGCAGGAGCATTTCCGGCGAGAGCCCGGCGGCATGCGCCTCGTTCCAGCGGTTCTCGAGCAGCGGCACGGCGGGTGCTGCGGCATCCATGGAAGCGTTCTCCTGCCTGACGATCCTGGTTCGCTGCGGCCGCGGCATCGACCGCTTCACGCGCAAACTCTCGCATAACCATCAAATCCCATCAATCTCAATCGATATCGATCGCGTTCGTTCTCTACTGGCTTGACGCCAGCGCGATGTTGAACCTATTTGATTGCAGGCCGGGATAAAGGGCTGCTGAACATGCTCGAGCGGGAACGCCAGAGGCTGATCCTGAGGGCGGCCGAAGAGCGTTCCATCGTGAGCGTGTCGGACCTGTGCGAGATGCTCGGCGCCTCGGAGGCGACGGTACGACGCGACATCCTCGCGATGGCGGACCGCGGGGAAGTGCGTCGCGTGCGGGGTGGCGTCGAGGCGTTGCAGCCGCGCTACCAGCCGCACCTGGTCGGCACCCCCTTCGTCTTCAGCCAGGACGTGCAGCCCGCGCAGAAGCGCGCCATCGCGCGGGCCACCAGCGCGCTGATCCGGCCCGGCGAGAGCATCATCATCGGCGGCGGCAGCACGACCTACTGCCTCGCCGAGTTCCTGGAAGACACCGACCTCGACATCCTGACCAACTCCTTCCGGCTCGCGACCCACCTCGTCGCCAACAGCCGCAACCGGATCACCCTTCCCGGCGGCGCGATCTACCGCGAGCAGTCGATCGTCCTCAGTCCGTTCGAGAGCGAGATCACCAAGCATTTCTACGGGCGGACCCTTCTCACATCCTGCTACGGGCTGAACCGCTTCGGCATGATGGAGAACGATCCGCTGATCGTGCAATCGCACACCAAGCTTCTCGCCAGCGCCGAACGGATCGTGGTGCTGGCCGACAGCCGGAAGCTGCGTCAGCAATCCTCGATGGTCGTGATCCCGCTCGGCAGGATCGCGACCGTGGTCACCGACTGGGAAGCACTGCCGGAAGATCTCGAGCCGTTTCGCCTGGCCGGCATCGAGATCATCGTGGCACCGCTCGAGGCCTGCACGGCGACGAGTGACGCCGCATAGAACGCGTGCCTCGAAATCGGCACCGCGAGGCTGCACGAGACCGCCGGAAGAGCGGTCGATGTCTAGGGGGAGATGGCCGTGAACAGACGAGCTTTGTTGACCGGGCTTACGGCTTTCGGCGCAGCTTCGGCAGGAAGGCTGTACCGTCCGGCGGGCGCGGCGTGGGCCGCCGGCAAGCCGATCCGCATCGCGATCGTTGCGAAATCGTTGGGCAACGGCTTCTTCAACGCGGTGCATCTCGGTGGTGACGAGGCTGCGAAGAGCGCGGGCGGCGTCGATGTCATCTTCACCGGTCCGACCGATACCGCGGCAGAGCATCAGATCGACGTGATCAACGCCCTGATCGCCCAGCACGTGGACGCGATCGCAATCTCCGCCAATGATCCGGACGCGCTGGTACCCTCGTGCAAGCGGGCGATGCAGCGCGGCATCAAGATCATGTCGTTTGACTCCGCAGTCGCCAAGGAAGGACGCACGCTGCACCTGGCGGACGCAACCGACGAAGCGGTCGGCAGGGCCTGCAACGACCTCGCTGCCAGCGCCTGCGGCGGCCACGGAAAAATCGCAGTGCTTTCAGCGACCGCGACCTCCACCAACCAGAACGCCTGGATCGCGGCGATGAAGAGCGACCTGCCGAAGCACTCCGGGCTCGACCTGGTATCGGTCGTCTACGGCGACGACCTCTCGGACAAGTCGTACCGCGAAGCCAGCGCGCTGCTGCAGAAATATCCCGATCTGGCGGTCATCATCGCCCCGTCGACCGTCGGGATCACGGCGGCGGCGAAAGCCGTCGACGACGTGGGCAAGTCCGGCCGCGTGTTCGTCACCGGCCTCGGCCTGCCGAGCGAGTGCGCCGGTGCGGTGGAGAAGGGCACCATAAAGAGCTTCGCGATCTGGAACCCGGTCGATATCGGCTACGCCGTGATCGAGGTCGCGCGTGCGCTGGCGGCCGGCAAGGGCGCCCCCGGCAGCAGCGTCTCGGCTGGCCGCCTCGGCACGATCGCGTTCGATGCCGACGGCGACGGCACGCTCGGCAAGCCTATGGTCTACGACAGGTCGAACATCGTGGCCGCAGCCAAGCTGTTCTGATCCGGGGCCGACGCGATGCAGCCGATCCTCTCGCTCGAAGCCGTTGCCAAGTCGTACGGCGGCGTCAAGGCGCTGACCGGCGGCGCTCTGGATCTGTATCCGGGCCAGGTGACGGCCCTGCTCGGCGAGAACGGTGCGGGTAAGTCGACGCTGGTGAAGATCATCACCGGGATCGTGCAGGCTGATGCCGGGCAGATCCGCGTCCACGGCGAGGCGGTGCGGATCGAGACCGCCGAGCACGCGCGTGCGCTCGGCATCAGCGCGATCTTCCAGGAGCCGGTGGTGTTCGACGCGTTGACCGTCGCCGAGAACATCTTCATCACCGGGCGGCCGCGGCGCAGGGGCCCGCTCGGCCTGCCCGTGGTGGACTGGGCCGCGATGCGCGCGCGGTCGCGGACGATCCTGGATGCGCTTGATCCCGGCATCGATCCCGACATGATCCTGGGACGCCTTTCGGTGGCGCAGCGCCACCTCGTGCAGATCGCGCGCGCCCTGTCGAACGACGCCCGGATCGTCATCATGGACGAGCCGACCGCGGCCCTGTCGCATCGCGAGGCGGAGGAACTGTTCGCCATCACGCGTCGCCTGCGCGACGAGGGCCGCGCGGTCCTGTTCATCTCGCACAAGTTCGAGGAGGTCTTCGCCCTGTGCGACCGCTACGTGGTGTTTCGCGACGGCGCGGATGTCGGACGGGGATCGCTGGCCTCGGTCGATCGCGACCGGCTGATCACCCTCATGGTCGGCCGGCCGGTGGAGCAGGTGTTCCCGAAGCAGCCTGTGCCGCTCGGCGAGGAGATCCTGCGCGTTGAAGGTCTGCGGCGCGGGCTCGAGTACGAGGATGTCTCCTTCACCCTGCGGCGCGGCGAAATCCTCGGGGTGTACGGGCTGGTCGGCGCCGGACGATCCGAGGTGATGCACGCGCTGTTCGGCACCGCACCGGCCGAGAGCGGCCGCATCGTCATCGACGGGCAGGAAGCTGTCATCGGCTCGGCCAGCGAGGCGATCGCGCTCGGAATCGGGCTGGTGCCAGAAGACCGCCAGTCGCAGGGTGTGCATCTGCGGCTGCCGATCGGCGACAACATCACGCTGGCCTGCCTGCATCTCATCACCAGGGCCGGCTTCCTCCAGCCGTCACGGGAAGGCGCCGAAGCCGGCCGTCTCGCCGAGACGCTCGGGGTGAAGATGTCCGGCCTGGACCAGCAGGTGGAGCAGCTCTCCGGCGGCAACCAGCAGAAGGTGGTGATCGCGAAATGGCTGGCGACCCGGCCCCGCGTGCTGATCCTGGACGAGCCGACCAAGGGCGTCGATGTCGGCGCCAAGGCGCAGGTGCATCGGCTGATGGGAATGCTGGTGCGCCAGGGCGTCGGCATCATCATGGTCTCCTCCGAACTGCCGGAGGTGCTGGGGATGGCGGATCGCGTGATGGTCATGCGCCGCGGGCTGGTGCAGGCCGTCCTGCCGCGAGAACAGGCGACGCCGGAGCGCGTCGTCAGCCTGGCCACGGATGCGTAGGAGGAGCGCGCCATGAGCGGCAGACTGCTGCGATCGCGCGAGGCGGGCCTGCTCGGCCTCATCCTGCTGCTGCTGATCGGCATCGCGCTGTTCTTTCCGCACTTCCTGCGGCCCGCCAGCCTCGCCGGGGTGCTGGACGACACCGCGTTGCTGACCCTGCTGGCGCTGGGCGAGATGCTGGTCCTGCTCACGCGCGGCGTCGACCTGTCGATCGCCGCCAACCTCGCCTTCACCGGCATGGTGGTGGCGCTGCTGAACCAGCACCACCCCGGCTGGGGGATTCTGCCGATCCTCGTGCTGTCTTTGCTGATGGGCGCAGTACTGGGTGCCGCCAACGGCGTGCTGGTCTGGCTGCTGCGCATCCCGTCGATCGTGGTCACGCTGGGGACGCTCTCGATCTATCGCGGGAGCGTCTACCTCGCCTCGGGGGGCAAGTGGGTCAACAGCAACCAGATGTCGCCGGCATTCCTGGAGCTGGTACGGATGCGCCTGGCGGGAGTGACGGTGCTGTCCTGGGCAGCCGTTGCCGGTGCTGTGCTGGTCGCGATCTTCCTGCGCCACACGGTGCGCGGACGCGATCTCTACGCCGCCGGCAACAACCCGACGGCGTCGGCCTATGCCGGCATTGATGTCGGCCTGATGCAGTTCACCGCCTTCACGGTCGCCGGTGCGATCGCCGGGCTCTGCGGCTACCTCTGGGTATCGCGCTTCGCCGTCGCCTACACCGACGTCGCCGCCGGCTTCGAGCTCCAGGTCATCGCGGCCTGCGTCATCGGCGGCGTCTCCATCTCGGGCGGCGTCGGCAGTGTCGCGGGCGTGGTGCTCGGAGCCTTGTTCCTGGGCGTCGTCAAGAATGCGCTGCCGCTGGTCGGCGTCTCGCCGTTCTTCCAGATGGTGGTCAGCGGCGCCGTGATCACCACCGCCGTGCTCATCAACGCGCGGGGCAGCGCCGCTGCACCGCGGCGCATCCTGGAGCGGGCCGCATGAGCGACGCCAGCGTCGGCCTCCGGTCCGGCGATGTCGCCCGCGGTCCGAAGCCATACGGCCGCCGGCTGTTCCGTTGGGAGGCCATGCTTGCGCTGGCGATCGCGCTGGACTTCGGCATCAATGCCTGGGCGTCGCCCTATTTTCTCGATCCGTGGACCTTGTCCGACGTGAGCGTCAGCGTCGCGGAGAAGGCGGTGGTAGCCCTGGCGATGGCCTTCCTGGTCATGGCGGGCGAGATCGACATCTCCGTCGCGGGCATCATCGCACTCGGATCCGTGGTCATGGGCCTGGTGGCGCACGCCGGCTTGCCGCTGCCGCTGGTCGTCGCATCCGGTGTCGTCACCGGCTTTGCCGCGGGCTGCATCAACGGCGCGCTCGTCACCATCGGCCGGGTGCCGTCGATCGTGGCCACGATCGGCACCATGACCCTGTTCCGCGGCATCGCCTACGCGGTGCTGGGAGATGGTGTGCTCAAGACCTATCCGGCGGGGTTCGCCTGGCTGGGCCAGGGCTACATCGCGGGCCCCGTCTCGTTCGAGCTTGTGCTGTTCTGCCTGTTGGCGGTCGTCGCGATCGTGCTGATGCACTGCACAGCCTTTGGCCGCCGGGTGGTCGCAACCGGCAGTAATTCGGAAGCGGCGCGCATGTCGGGCATCCCGACCGGCCGGCTACGCTTCGCACTGTTCGTCGCGACCGGCACGGCGGCCGGCCTCGCCGCCGTGCTGCTTACCTCCCGGCTCGGATCCACCCGACCCTCAATCGCGCAGGGCTGGGAACTCGAGATCATCACCATGGTGATCCTCGGCGGCGTCGCCATTGAGGGGGGTGTCGGCACGATCCCCGGCGTGGTGCTGGCGGCGATCCTGATGGGGCTTGTGAGCTTCGGGCTGGGCCTGCTCAACGTCCCCGGCATCGTGATGTCGGTGGTGACCGGCACCATGCTGATCATCGTGGTGGCGGTGCCGGCGGGCTTGCGGCGCCTCGGACATACCGGGAGGCGATGAGGATGCCCGGGGACACGCACCGGCAGGGTTCGTGCAGCGAGCGGATCGCCTTTCGGATGCAGCTTCACCCGGGTCAGCGCCTGACCTACAAGGCGCGCCACGACGGGCTGTGGCCGCAACGCGCGGCGCTGCTGCGCGACGCCGGGATCAGCGACTACAGCATCTTCCTGCACGAGCCGAGCGGCGGGCTGTTCGCCGTGCTGCGCCGGACGCCCGACCACGGCATGGAGCGGCTGCCGGAGCACGAGATCATGCAGACGGATGCCGATGGGGCACCGATCTCGGAACCACTGCCGCTGCTCTTCCATCTGGACTGAGAGGGCCGAACGCGTGCCTGGACCCGAGACACGCTCCCGCTCCGGAACCGCAGCCTGGACCGCCGGCCGGCTGCTGGTCGTGCTGGATATCGGCAAGAGCAACGCCAAGATCGTGCTGCTCGACCCGCTGCGCGGCGTGGAACTTGCCGCGGTGCGACGGCCGAATGCGCCGGTCTCCGGAGGGCAGATGCTGCAGCTCGATCTCATCGGGCTGCGAACCTGGCTGCTCGACGTCCTGGCATCGCTGCCGGAGCGGCACCGGATCGGCGCGATCGTGCCGGTGGCGCACGGCGCCGCCTGCGTGATGCTCGATGCCGGCGGCCAGGCTCTGCTGGCGCCCGATTACGAGGATCCGGCGCTGGACGAGGAGGATGCCGCCTACGAGACAGCACGTGATCCTTTCAGGCAGAGTTTCTCGCCACGCCTGCCGGCGGGGCTCAATCTCGGCCGGCAGATCCGCTACGTGCAGCGGCGGTTTCCCGACCTGTTCGGTCGCGTGGCGACGATCCTGCCCTACCCGCAATACTGGGCCTATATCCTGTGCCAGGTCGCCGCCAGCGAGGTCACCTCGCTCGGCTGTCACACCGACCTGTGGCGACCCGTCGAGAACCGGTTCTCGGCCCTGGTCGACAGGGAAGGCTGGGCCAGGTACTTCCCCGCCTTGCGAGGCGCCGCCGAGATCCTCGGCACGCTGCGGCCGGACATCGCGACGCGATGTGGCCTTCCCGCAGCGTGTGCGGTGCTGTGCGGCATCCACGACTCCAATGCCTCCTACCTCCGCCATCGGATGCATCGCGCGACTGCCGAACGGTTCAGCGTGGTCTCGTCCGGCACCTGGACGGTCGTCATGGCCAACGGCGTTCCTGTCGAGGTGCTGGACGCTCGGCGCGACATGTTGGCCAATGTCGACGCCTTCGGCGCCGTTGTCGGAACCGCACGGTTCATGGGTGGGCGGGAGTATCTGGCGGTGGCCGCCGCGGACGCCCCGGTGCCGACCGAGGAAGGTCTGTCACAGGCTCTGCAGGCTGGCGCGATGGTCTTGCCGAGCCTGGCCACCGGGGGGCAGTTCCTCGGGCGGAAGGGCCGCATCATGCGTGCGGATGCACTAGGCAGCGCAGCGCGGGCAGCACTCGCGACGCTTTACGTCGCCTTGCTCACCGATGTGGCCCTCGAGCTGCTCCAGGCCGGCGGTGACATCGTGGTGGACGGACCACTGGCGCAGAACCCGCTCTTCCCCGCTCTGCTGTCCGCGTTGCGGCCAGCTTCCTCGGTGTTCCTGAGCGACGCAGCGGCCGGATCGATCGGCGGGGCGCGCTGCCTTCTGCTGGGTGCGCAGGCGGAGCCTCCGGCCCTGCGCCAAGTGGTCGAGCCGAAGCGTTTGGAGCGCCTGCAGGCGGAGCGCACACGCTGGCGGGCGGCACTGGCTGATGCTTGAGCGCGCTTCCGCTTGAGCCGCTCCGACACATGGGTGCCTGAACAGGCGGTCCCGCACCTAGAAGCGCGCAGTGGCCGTGAAGGTGATGGCGAACGGCTCCCCGGGAAGTCCATCGGCGAACTGCGGTGTGCAACCCTCTCCGCTGATCTGCTGTCCCTTGAACGGCCCGCTCTTGAAGAGGCCGCAATCCGTGGGAGTGATCTGTCTGTAGTAGTACTGGAAATACTGGTTGTTGAACAGGTTGATCACGTTGAGGTCGAAGCTGATCGTCTTCAGCGGACCGATGTTCCTGACCGGCAGCTTGTAATTCATGTCCAGGTTGAAGATCACGAACGGACTGATGCCGCCGTTGGGATCGTAGGTGGTCTGTCCGGAGAGCGCTTCGTAATAGCCGTAGCTGCCCGGCAACGCCGCGACGCCAGGAAGCGGTCCGATGTTCTCGTTGCCGGTCAGATCGTACGTGGTCTGCTGCTTGCCCGTGTACTGGCCCTCGAAGCGCACGTTCAGGTCGTCGCCATGTAATGCCAGATCGCCGTGATTGTAGTCGACGCCGAAGGTCGAGAGCCAGTCCGGAACGCCGGTGATCGGCGTGCCTCTGGTCGCGATGCCGAACTGCTCCTCTTGCACGGTGACGAAGGCAAGCGTCGTCGCGAGATACTTGGCGAGGGTGTGCGAAACGTTGCCGAACAGCTGCCAGTGATGATTCACCTGCCAGGTGGCGGCGGCCTCGACTCCCTTGAACTCGCGTTGCCCGTCGTTGGTGTACAGGGAGTCTCCGCTCAGCGGCCCGGACTGGTAGGTGAAGAACCCGAAGTCGCGGTCGACCTTCTGGTAGAAGTAGTCGGCCGAGAGCACCAGATTGGAGACGTTGTACTTCACGCCGGCTTCGTAGAGATGCACGATCGAGGCGCTAGGAGGCGAGCCGAGCAAGTTCGGCGAGAAGTCCGTGACCGGAGCGAACAGGGCGGACTCGCCGTAGCTGGCGTAGAGCGAAACACCCCTCGCCGCCGGAAGCAAACGGTCGAGATCGTAGCTCACGTTGAAGAAGGGCAGCAGGTCACGATCCCACTTGGTCTGCTTGAAGCTGCCGAAGTTGCAGGGATTGCCGGCCAGGCAATAGGCGCTCGAGAGCGTGCTGGCCGAAGGCGTGCCACCGTAGACGTTCGCGCCGACATAGCTGGAGTCCGTACCCTCGAGGGTCCCGCCAGGCGTCAGGTGCAGCGTGTTCTGCAGCAGATCGATCTTGTCCTGCAGGTAGCCCTGGTAGATGGTGCGTTGCACTCCGCCATCCGCAGCATCGCCAGCGCCTCCACTGGCATAGATGGACAGGTTGGCTGCGGTCTGAGGCGGGGTCGAGGTGCCGCCGAAGTAGAACGGCGAGTTCGGTTGCGTCTCCTTGGCTACGAGCGCACCGAACTTGATCGTGTTGCCGATCCCGAAATACTCCGGCAGCGTAACGGTAACATGCGGCTGGATGCCGTAGCTGTCGTTATGTATCGGATTGATATAGGCATTGTATCCGCAGGGGCTGACTTGGCCGACCTTTGCCCATGCGGCTGCGACGCTGACCGGACAGGCGCCCGTTCCCGGCGGATACGCCGCGGTGCCGTTATAGGTGTAGATGGGCGGCTGGAAGTATATGCCGCCCGGCCCATAATCGCCCTGCTGACCGAAGCCTGCGGGCGTCTGATTGAACGGGGAGGCTCCGCCGACCGTCACCGAGCCCGGGACGCCCGGCGTCGCGAAGATGCTTGGATTGCCGTAGTTCGTGGTCGTGGAGTCTGAATTGAGGTAGAACGCCGTCAAGCCGGCATTCACGTAATCGTTGATGTAGGTGTCGTCCCTGAGCAAGATCGTCAGAAAGTCGTTCTGCTCCCTGGAAAACTCCTCGTCCGGCGAGTAGTTGCTGAACCTGCCGTTCTGCTGCAGATACGGGATCGGAATCGGCTCCGGCGTGATCAGGCCGTTGGCGGTGTTGTAGAGCACGCTGGCCTGGAACTTCGACAGGCCGCCATCGTACGGCTTGTCGAAGGCGAAGATCATGTTGTTGTAACGTGCCGGCGTGTAGTCGATGAAGCCGTTGGTCTGCAGGTTGGAGTACTTGAGCAGGAACTTGGGCGCGTCGTCGCCGGTGCCGAGCAGCCCATTCAGGCGCCCGGAGTTGAGCTCGAAGCCTTCGTTATAGGTTCCGAACGAGCCGATCGAGCCGGTGACGTCGAACGAGCGCTCGTTGGTCGGGCGCAGGGTGGCATAGGCGATGGTGCCGCCGATCGTGCCGAAGGTGTTCTTGTCCGGATAGGCCACGCCCGGATAGATCGAGACGCCGCTGATCTGATCGAGGTTGAAGCGGCCACCGATGATGTTCTGCAGGAAACCGCCGCTGCCGCCGCTCA